>NZ_JBNZGA010000001.1:0-293144 GCF_050573415.1 Paenarthrobacter sp. NEAU-H11
TCCTGGCCAAGACCGTCAAGGGCTACGGCCTCGGACCGCACTTCGAGGGCCGCAACGCGACCCACCAGATGAAGAAACTCACCCTGGATGACCTGAAGAAATTCCGCGACCACCTGCGGATCCCTATCACGGACGAACAGCTCGAAAAAGACCTGTACCAGCCCCCGTACTACCACCCCGGCAACGACGCTCCCGAAATCAAATACATGATGGAGCGCCGCGCAGCCCTGGGCGGGGCCGTCCCGGAACGACGGTCCAAGCACGCCGAGATCACCTTGCCGGACGCGAAGTCCTACGAGGTCGCCAAGCGGGGCTCGGGCAAGCAGCAGGCCGCCACCACCATGGCCTTCGTGCGCCTGCTCAAGGACCTGATGCGGGACAAGAACTTCGGCAAGCACATCGCCCCGATCATCCCCGACGAGGCCCGCACGTTCGGCATGGACGCGTTCTTCCCCACGGCCAAGATCTACAACCCCAAGGGCCAGAACTACCTCTCCGTGGACCGCGACCTCGTCCTGGCGTACAAGGAATCCGCCCAAGGCCAGCTGATCCACCCCGGCATCAACGAAGCCGGCGCCGTCGCAGCCTTCACCGCCGCCGGCACCGCCTACGCCACCCACGGCGTGCCCCTGGTCCCGGTCTACGTGTTCTACTCCATGTTCGGCTTCCAGCGCACCGGCGACGCCTTCTGGGCCGCAGCCGACCAAATGACCCGCGGCTTCATCATCGGCGCCACCGCAGGACGGACCACCCTCACCGGCGAAGGCCTCCAGCACGCCGACGGCCACTCCCCCCTGCTCGCCTCCACCAACCCCGCCGTCGTCACCTACGACCCCGCCTACGGCTACGAAATGGGCCACATCATCCGCGACGGCATCGAACGCATGTACGGGCCGGACTCGGAAGACCGGAACCTGATGTACTACCTCACCGTGTACAACGAGCCGATCACCCAGCCCGCAGAACCCGAGGAACTCGACGTCGAGGGAGTCATCAAGGGCATCTACCTGCTCGCCCCGGCAAAGATCGACGGTCCCCGGACCCAGATCCTCGCCTCGGGCGTGTCGGTGCCATGGGCCATCGAAGCCCAGCGGATCCTTGCAGAAGACTGGTCCGTGTCAGCAGACGTCTGGTCCGTCACGTCCTGGAACGAACTGCGCCGCGACGGCCTCGCCGCCGAAGAGGAAGCCTTCCTCAACCCCGGCGAACCCGCACGCGTCCCCTTCGTCACCCGGCAGCTCGAAGGAGCCACCGGACCCGTCGTCGCCGTGTCCGACTACATGAAAGCCGTCCCGGACCAGATCCGGCAATTCGTGCCCAACGAATTCGCCACCCTCGGCGCGGACGGCTTCGGCTTCTCCGACACCCGCGCCGCCGCCCGCCGCTTCTTCAAGAACGACACCCACTCCATCGTGGTGCGTTCACTGGAGATGCTCGCGCGCCGCGGTGAGGTGGATTCCCAGGCTCCGATCAAGGCGATTGAGAAGTACAGGCTCCACAACGTCAATGCCGGCACCACCGGCAACGCCGGCGGCGAGGCTTAGCACCTCCCCGCAGTAGAACCGCGACGGCGGCTCCCTCCGAAAGGCGGGGGCCGCCGTCGTCCGTTTCGGCAGGAGTGTCCTGTGACGCAGGCCAATGCGCATTGTAGCCTTTGCACAAATGGAGGTTGCGCGGCGGGGCCCGTATGCTCAGAGAATGCCAGCACCTGCCACCCCGTCCGCCAAGCGCAAACCGTCCACGCCCAGGGTCACGCCGGAGAAATCCGAGACGCTGAAGAAACTGCGGGCAAACGTGGGCCAGCTGTCCACCACCACCATGCGCGAGCTGGAAAAGTCGCTGCCTTGGTACAGCCGGCTCAGCTCGGACGAACGCTCGGCCCTGGGCATGGTGGCCCAGAACGGCATCGCCGCTTTTGTCACCTGGTACGAGCGGCCAAGCTCGCCGTCCTGGATCCTCACGGACGTCTTCGGCACCGCGCCCACCGAACTGACCCGGTCCATCAGCCTGCAGAAGGCGCTGCAGCTGATCCGGATCGTCGTCGAGGTGGTGGAGGACCAGGTTCCCGTGATTGCGCCGGAAGCCGACCAGCCATCACTGCGGGAAGCAGTGTTGAGGTACTCGCGGGAAGTCGCTTTCGCTGCCGCCGACGTCTACGCCCGGGCCGCCGAATCCCGCGGTTCCTGGGACACCCGGCTCGAAGCCCTCATCGTGGACGCCATCCTGCGCGGGGAAAACACGGACGCCCTGCGCTCCAGGATCGCGGCACTGGGCTGGAAGGCGCAGGAGCGCTTCACCGTCATGGTGGGCAATTCTCCCTCGGAGCCCAGCGCCAGCTACGTCAGCGAACTGCGCCGGATGGCCGGCCGGTATGCGGAGGACGCCCTGGTGGGCATCCAGGGCGACCGGCTCATCCTGATCCTGGGTGGCGTCCAGGACCGGGAAACCGCGTATGTGAAGCTCAGCGAAATGTTTGCGCCCGGGCCGGTGGTGTACGGCCCGGAGGCCGGTTCCCTGCTGGAAGCCAGCGGATCGGCCCAGTCGGCCTTCGCCGGGCTGACCGCGGCCAGGGCATGGCCCGCCGCGCCGCGTCCGGTGGCCGCCGACGATCTGCTCCCGGAACGAGTTATATCCGGGGACGACGCCGCGCGCCGTTCCCTCGTCAAGAACATCTACCGCCCGTTGCTGGCGGCGTCCAACGGCCTGGTGGAGACCCTGGGAACCTACCTGGAATTGGGCCATTCGCTGGAGGCAACGGCGCGGGAACTCTTCGTCCATGCCAACACCGTCCGGTACCGGCTCAAGCGTGTCTGTGACGTCACAGGCTGGGATCCGCTCCTGCCCAGGGAAGCCTTTGTCCTGCAGGCTGCGCTCGTGGTGGGGCGTCTTTCCGCCCCGCCTAAAGCTGCCGCGGAGCGCCTGCCGTCCCGGAATCAAGCCTAAGGCGTTGTAGACTTCCTACAACCTGACCCCGTGAGCTTGGTGCGGACAAACACCGCTGGAGCACACAGTAATTTGGAAAGCTGGATACGTGCTTGCAATAGTTTGCCCTGGACAGGGCTCACAGACCCCGGGTTTTCTGGCCCCTTGGCTGGAACTGCCCTCGGTGGCAGGCCAACTGGCCTCCTTGAGCGAGATCGCAGGCATTGACCTGATCGCCCACGGGACCACCTCGGATGAGGAAACCATCAAGGACACCGCGGTCGCGCAGCCCCTGATCGTCGCAGCCGGCCTTGTTGCCGCGGGTTCGCTGTTTGATGTTGAGCTCAGTTCCCTTCCGGTTATCCTCGCGGGCCACTCCGTAGGTGAAATCACCGCGTCCGCCCTCGCCGGAGTGCTCACGGAGCAGGAAGCCATGACATTCGTGCGCGAGCGTGCCAACAGCATGGCAGCGGCTGCCTCCGTCACTCCCACGGGCATGAGCGCCGTAGTTGGCGGCGACCCCGCCGAGGTCCTTGCGGCCATCACGGCCGCGGGCGCCACCCCCGCCAACGTCAACGGGGCGGGCCAGACAGTCGCAGCAGGCACTTTTGAACAGCTGAACGCCTTGGCCGCGAACCCGCCCGCGAAGGCCAGGGTCATTCCCCTTAAGGTGGCCGGCGCGTTCCACACCAGCCACATGGCCCCCGCCGTCAGCGCCCTCAAGGCGCTGCAGCCGCAGTTGAAGCCGCAGGCACCGAAGGTGCCGCTGCTGTCCAACTACGACGGCGGCGAAGTCACTGACGGGAGCGCCGCCGTCGACAGCCTTATTGCCCAGGTGTCACGTCCCGTCCGCTGGGACCGCTGCATGGAGGCGATGGTTGCCCGGGGCGTCACCGGCGTCATTGAACTTGCCCCCGCCGGCACCCTGGCCGGCCTCGCCAAGCGGGGCATGCCCGGCGTCAAGACCGTAGCCGTCAAGACCCCCGACGACCTTTCCGCCGCCCTGGCACTCTTCGCAGAACTGGAGGGAGACGCATGAGCGTTCCCACGCTGAAGCAGGCTCCCATCCAGGAGCACACCCGCATCCTTGGACTGGGCGCCTACCGTCCCAGCGTCATCGTCACCAACGAGGATGTCTGCCAGTGGATCGATTCCTCCGACGAGTGGATCCGCCAGCGGACCGGCATCGTGACGCGCCACCGTGCCCCCGCGGACATCAGTGTCATCGACATGGCCGAGGGTGCGGCACGCGAGGCCATGGAAAAGGCCGGCATCGAACCTTCCCAGCTCGGCGCCGTCATTGTGTCCACGGTGACCCACCCGTATGCCACCCCGTCCGCCGCAGCCAGCCTGGCTGACCGCCTCGGGGCGACCCCCGCTCCTGCCTTCGACATTTCGGCCGCCTGCGCAGGATACTGCTACGGCATCGCCCAGGGTGACGCCCTGGTCCGCTCCGGTGCCGCCAAGTACGTCCTGGTGGTCGGCGCCGAAAAGCTGTCCGATGTCATCGACAACAGGGAACGCACCATCTCGTTCCTGCTCGGAGACGGAGCCGGCGCCGTTGTCATCGGCCCCTCCGACACCCCCGGAATCGCCCCCTCTGTCTGGGGATCCGACGGCAGCAAATGGGACGCGATCGGCATGACCCGTTCCATGCTGGATGTCCGCGACCTCGGCATGGCCGCCCGGCAGTCCGATTCCACAGGCGACCTCGCCCTCCTGGAAGAGGCCCAGGAGTTGTACCCCACCCTTCGCCAGGACGGCCAGACCGTTTTCCGCTGGGCCGTCTGGGAAATGGCCAAGGTTGCCCAGCAGGCCCTTGATGCCGCCGGCATCCAGGCGGAGGACCTGGTGGCCTTCATTCCCCATCAGGCGAACATGCGCATCATCGACGAGATGGTGAAGAAGCTGAAGCTGCCGGAGAGCGTTACAGTGGCACGGGACATCGCTGACGCAGGCAACACCTCGGCAGCATCCATCCCGCTCGCCACGCACCGCCTGCTGCAGGAAAATCCGGAGCTAAGCGGCGGACTGGCCCTGCAGATCGGTTTCGGCGCGGGGCTGGTCTTCGGCGCCCAGGTAATTGTCCTTCCCTAGGAACGCCCCAACGGGCCGCATCCGCGGCCCGGACCATTTCCGGCAGCACCTGCCGGCAATACAAGAAAAGGAGCCATCAATGGCTAGCAACGAAGAGATCCTGGCCGGCTTGGCTGAAATCGTCAACGAGGAAACCGGCCTGGCCCCCGAGGCCGTGGAGCTGGACAAGTCCTTCACCGAGGACCTGGACATCGACTCCATCTCCATGATGACCATCGTGGTCAACGCCGAGGAAAAGTTTGGCGTCCGCATCCCCGACGAAGAGGTCAAGAACCTCAAGACCGTCGGCGACGCCGTCAGCTTCATTGCCGGAGCGCAGGCCTAGCCAAGGCTTCCGCCGTTACGGCATGGCAGGGCTGCCGGTCCGGATGACCGGACCGGCAGCCCGCCGCATTTTTCCGGCACCTTCCGCCCGTTGGAACGGTGCCGATCATCAAAACGCGGGACCTCCGGAAGACGGATTCCCCACCGACGAAAGAGTGATCCCATGACACGCAAAGTAGTCATTACCGGTCTGGGTGCCACCACGCCCATTGGCGGCGATGTACCCACGATGTGGAACAACGCGCTCAAGGGGGTCTCCGGTGCCCGCACCCTGGAGGACGACTGGGTGGCCAAGTACGAGCTGCCTGTCCATTTCGCTGCGCGCTGCAGCACCCCGGCCTTGGACGTGCTCAGCCGCGTCGAAGCCAAGCGCATGGACCCCTCCACCCAGTTCGGCGTCATTGCGGCCCGTGAGGCCTGGGCCGATTCCGGCATCACCGAGTTCGACAAGGACCGCCTCGCTGTTGCCTTCGCCACCGGCATCGGCGGTGTCTGGACACTGCTGGACGCCTGGGACACGCTCAAGGAGAAGGGCCCCCGCCGTGTGCTGCCCATGACCGTTCCCATGCTGATGCCCAACGGTGTCGCCGCTGCGGTCAGTCTGGACCTCGGTGCCCGCGCCGGCGCCCACACCCCTGTTTCGGCCTGTGCCTCGGGTACCGAGGCGCTGCACCTGGGCCTGGATTTGATCCGCTCGGGCAAGGCGGATGTGGTCATGTGCGGCGGCGCCGAGGCTGCCATCCACCCGATGCCCCTGGCGGCATTTGCATCCATGCAGGCACTTTCCCGCCGGAATGACGATCCCCAGGGGGCATCCCGCCCCTACGACACCGGACGTGACGGGTTTGTCATGGGCGAGGGTGCCGGCGCACTGGTCCTTGAAGCTGAGGAACACGCACTGGCGCGCGGTGCGCGCATCTATGGCGAACTGGCCGGAACGTCGGTCACTGCCGACGCGTACCACATCACCGCTCCCGACCCCCAGGGCCTGGGCGCCACGCGTGCGCTGAAGGCCGCCATGTTCGACGGCAGGATCCAGCCCGAGGATGTGGTGCACGTCAACGCGCACGCCACGTCGACGCCGGTGGGCGACAAGCCTGAATACACCGCCCTCCGCGCCGCCCTCGGATCCCATGTGGACAATGTGGCCGTCTCCGCCACGAAGTCCCAGATGGGGCACCTCCTGGGCGCCTCCGGCGCCGTCGAGGCCGTACTCACGGTGCTTGCCGTGTACGACCGGAAGGCACCCGTGACCATCAACCTGGAAAACCAGGACCCGGAAATCCCGCTCGACGTCGTCACCTCCGCCCGGGACCTGCCCGCCGGCAGCATCGTCGCGCTGAGCAACTCGTTCGGCTTTGGCGGCCACAACGCCGTGATTGCCGTCCGCAGCGTCTAACGCCCCGGATTTGATCCGTTTACGAGAGGAGGCCCCGCCGGTTGGCGGGGCCTCCTCTTTGCTATGGAAAACGTCAGCTCGACGGCGGTCAGCCCACCTGGTGGAGCCAGCGCACGGGAGCGCCTTCAGCAGCGTGCCGGAACGGTTCGAGTTCTTCGTCCCAGGCTTCGCCCAGGGCGAGGGAGAGTTCGTGGTAGACGGCGGCGGGGTCACCGGCGCCCGACTCGTAGGCGTAACGGATCCTGTCCTCGGACACCATGATGTTGCCGTGGACGTCGGTGACGGCGTGGAAGATCCCAAGCTCAGGGGTGTGCGACCACCGCCCGCCGTCAACGCCCTGGCTTGGCTCCTCCGTGACCTCATACCGAAGGTGCGCCCACCCGCGCAGGGACGACGCAAGCTTGGATCCTGTCCCGGGGGCGCCGGTCCATGACAGCTCTGCCCGGAACATTCCGGGCGCGGCAGGCTGAGGGGTCCACTCAAGATCCGTCCGCTTGTCCACGACGGATCCGATGGCCCACTCAACATGAGGGCACAGGGCCGTAGGGGCCGAGTGAACGAACAGCACACCGCGGGTCATTGCATCAGACATTCCATCCTCCATAGCTCTAGGTACGTCTTCCCCAACGACCTCTGCCTGGATGGAACTGCTGGTGCCTGCACTGCGGCGGCGTTCCTGCCTGCCTATTCAGATGTATCAGATAAAGCTGTGTCCGGACTTGCTGTGACGCGAAAAGCCGCAAGCTTCACGCAGGACTTGAAAGTTACCGGACGTGACTCTCATTGTGCCGTACCCCACGAAATTACGCCAGTGCGATTCATGGCGGTGCTGGCTTACGCCCTCGGGTGGGCCTGCTGGTAGCTCTGCCGGAGCCGGTCCACCGAGACATGGGTGTAGATCTGGGTGGTGGCCAGGCTGCTGTGGCCAAGGATTTCCTGTACGGCGCGGAGATCGGCCCCTCCGTCCAGCAGATGCGTGGCCGCCGAATGCCGCAGGGCATGCGGCCCCGATGCCGAGGTATCGCCAAGCCCTGCGAAGAGGTCGTGGACCATCGCGCGGACCTGGCGCTGGTCCACCCGGCCGCCGCGGGCGCCCAGGAAGAGCGCCCGCCCGCTGCTGCCCTTGGCGAGCAGGGGCCTGCCCCGCCGCAGCCAGTCGTCCACGGCCAGGGCAGCGGGAACACCGTAGGGCACCGTGCGTTCCTTGTTGCCCTTGCCGATGACGCGCAGGGTGCGGCGGTCGGGGTCCAAATCATCGATGTCCAGCCCTGCCAGTTCGCCCACACGGACACCGGTGGCGTAGAGCAGTTCCACGATGGCACGGTTCCGCAGGGAAAGCGGCGCGCCCTCGGCCGCCGCATCGTCCAGGGTGGCCAGCAGCCGGGTCACCTGTGCGGCCTGCAGGACGCCGGGCAAAGCTTGCTCCCGCTTGGGGGCCGTGAGACGCAGTGCGGGATCCGCAACGATGAGCTCCTCCGCCAGCGCCCAGGCCGTGAAGACCCTTACGGAGGCGGACCGACGGGCGAGGGTTGCCCGTGCGGCGCCGGCCTGGCTCTGGTCCCCCAGCCAGCGCCGGAACGTTCCAAGCTCCAGGTCCCCAAGGCGGATGGCGCCTTCAGCCGAGGCATGGGACAGGAGGCTCCGGACGTCGCCCAGGTACCCTCGGAGCGTGTGTGGAGAAACGGCGCGCTCGGCGGACAGGTACCGCGCGAAGGCCTCAAGCGCCGCGCGAAGCTCCGCGGGCAGTTCCTCATTTTCCACCCCCCTACTGTCTCAGTTCCAGCGCCGAAAGGAGCGCTGACACGCACCTCCCGTCCCGGCCCGTACGCCCACAACGGCGGATCAGGCGCATCAGCTGGTTGCCTTTCCGCGTTTCCAGCCGCCCCGCTCCGAGACGGCCAGCCCCAGCAATCCCAACCGGCCCAAGCCGGCCCGGACGGATTCCTGGCCCAGGCCCGCGACCGTGGAGAGCTTTTCGACGGACGTGGTGGAGCGCAGCGGCAGGGCGTCCAGAAGAATCAGATCCTCCAGGGTCAGTCCGTCCTGAACGGCGGCCTGGCCTTGGCGCGCGTCAGGGAGGGCAGAACCGCTGGGTCCCGCCAGTTCGGCAACCTCGGCGGCGTCCGTCACGCAAACGGCCCCGCCATCCCGAAGAAGACGGTGGCAGCCGGCCGAGTTGGCGCTGTGCACGGATCCGGGAACAGCACCGACAGCACGGCCGAGGGTCTCGGCGTGGTGGGCGGTGTTCAGTGCCCCGGACCGCCACCTTGCCTCGACAACGACGGTAACGGCTGACAGCGCGGCAATAATGCGGTTGCGCTGGAGGAACCTGTAGCGGGTGGGGGCGGACCCCGGGGGAACCTCGGCGAGGACTGCGCCCTGGTTGCACACGGCCCGCAGGAGGTCCTCGTTTCCCGAGGGGTAGAAACGGTCCACTCCCCCGGCCATCACCGCAATGGTCGGCAGGGAATCCGACGCACCGGCAAGGGCTGCCCGGTGGGCATGCGCGTCTATGCCGTAGGCGCCGCCGGACACCACGGTGAATCCGCGCTGGGCCAGGGAGTAGGCCATATCGCCCGTGACCGATGCTCCATAGCTCGTGCTGTCCCTGGACCCCACAATGGCAACGGCTGTGGCCGCATCGGGAAGCCTCTGTTCCTGGCCCCGCCACCAGAGGCAGATAGGCTCCTGGATTCCGAGGTCTGCCAGCTGGGCAGGCCATAACCCGTCCGACGGAATGATCAGGCGCCCGCCGAGCCGTGCCATGGTTTCAAGGTCGCGTTCGGGAGCGAGATCGGGGACGCGGGGCTTCCAGCGTTTGAGGGCGTTGGCCATCCCGGCCCAGACCGCGGCCGAACCGCCGTCCGTGAGGAGTGCGGTAATCTCCCGCTCCATATCCGGCCCTGCCGCCACGTCGCCGGTAGCGATCCGCAGTGCGTCCACCGCCCCGGCCACCTGCACAAGGGCCAGACCTGCCGCGTCCTGCGGCTCCATCAATCGCGAGAGGGCGGCACGGGAACGCCGTTCGATGTCCCTGGCTACTTGAGTCATGCCGCGGCCGCCGCTGCCTGCCGAAGGCCCAGGGCCTGCCCGATGTCGTTGGTGTCCGGCTGTTCCCGGTGCCCGAGGTCTGCCAGGGTCCAGGCCAGCCGGAGCACCCGGTCGTAGCCGCGGGCCGTGAGGACGCCCCGTTCCAGCGAATGGTCCAGGATGCGGGTCACGGCCGCCGGCAGCCTAAGCTCACCCCGCAGGATGCGGCCCGGGACCTGTGCATTGGTCTCCAGCCCGTAGCGTGCCAGCCGCTCGAGCTGCCGCCCCCGTGCGCCGCGCACCCGGCACGCCACGGTGGCGGTATCTTCCTCCGCTCCGGCTTGTCCGAAGTCGGCCAGGGAGACCCGTTCCACCTGCAGCTGGATGTCCACGCGGTCCAGGAGCGGCCCGGACATCCTGGCGAGATACCGCCGACGCATCATGGGTGTGCAGGTGCACTCGAGTCCCTTTCCGGAAGCTTTGCCGCAGGGGCAGGGATTTGCCGCGAGGACGAGCTGGAAGCGGGCGGGATAGGCGGCGGTTCCGGCTGACCGGTGGATCACCAGCTCGCCGCTTTCCAGCGGTTGGCGCAGCGCGTCCAGCACCCGGCGCTCGTACTCCGGGGCCTCGTCAAGGAACAGGACGCCCCGATGTGCCCGGGAGGCCGCCCCCGGCCGGGGAAGCCCGGAGCCGCCGCCGATGATGGCAGCCGCGGTTGCCGAGTGGTGCGGGCTTTCGAACGGCGGCCGCCGGAGCAGCTGGACTGAGGAGGAAGGCAGCCCGCACAGCGAATGGATGGCTGTAACCTCCATGGACTCATGGTCGCCAAGATCGGGCAGGAGCCCGGGCAGGCGTTCCGCCAGCATGGTTTTTCCGGCGCCCGGCGGACCCGTCAGGAGGAGATGGTGCGCCCCGGCGGCCGCCACCTCCAGCGCACGCCGTGCATCGCCTTGGCCCGAGACATCGGCCATATCGGGGTACACCCCCGATTCGCCGGCTGCCTCGTCGGCACTGTCCGCGTCCTCGGGTTCGAAATCCAGCGCGAGCTCCTGGGGGTCTGCACCGAAGTCCAGTGCCAGCCTGGCCAGCGTGCTGTACCCCCGCACCTTGGCATCGGGGACCAGGGCCGCCTCCGCGAAGTTCGCCTGTGCCACGACGATGTCCGGATACCCGGCCTGCACCGAGGCCATCACGGCCGGCAGGATGCCCCTGACCGGGCGCAGCCTGCCGTCGAGCCCAAGCTCCGCGATGAACACGGTCCGCCCCGTGGGTTTGATGTCATTGGCGGCGCGGAGCACTGCCATGGTGACGGCAAGATCGAATCCCGAACCGCGTTTGGGCAACGAGGCGGGGATAAGGTTGGCGGTGATTTTCCTCCGGCTCAGGGGAATCCCGGAGTTCTTCGCGGCGGACCGGATGCGCTCCTTCGCCTCGTTGAGGGAAGCGTCGGGGAGGCCGAGGAGGACGAACGCCGGGAGGGTCTGGCCGATGTCGGCCTCAACCTCCACCATGTACCCGTTCAGCCCCACCAGGGCAATGGAGTAGGTGCGGCCCAGTGGCACTTATCCCACCCCCTTGAGGTGTTCCACCAGGGGTGTCCCGCCGCCGCCGTCTATCACCGCGATGACGTCAACACGCCGCAGCGGCATCCGCAGCTCCCGGTCCCTGCACCACGCAGCCCCAAGCCGGTGGAGCCGCGCAAGTTTTTCCGGGCCCACGGCTTCGAAGGGATGGCCGTAGTTCAAAGTGCGGCGGGTCTTTACTTCGGCGATGACCAGGGCGTCGCCGTCGAGGGCAACTATGTCTATTTCGCCTTCGGTGCAGCGCCAGTTACGCTCAACCACCAGCATGCCCAGGGTTTCAAGATAGCCGGCGGCGAGGTCCTCGCCGTGCCGGCCCAACAGGTCTTTCGATTTCATTTCTACCTCCGCAACCAGCCTGTGGTGGCTGGAGCACGGAGGACAGGACGATGACCGCCTATGTGGATTAAATCCGGTCAGGTGCCCCTGTGCAGGAGGAGTCCGCTTTGCAGGGAGGGTCCGGCCGGCGGAACGGAGCTAGTTGCCCAGGTCGACGTCCTTGGGAAGGGAAAGTTCCTCGTTGCGGGGCAGCTCTTCGACGTTGACGTCCTTGAACGTGAGGACCCTGACGCTCTTGACGAACCTGGCCGAGCGGTAGACGTCCCACACCCACGCGTCCTGCAGGGTGAGGTCGAAGTAGACTTCGCCGTCGGCGCTGCGCGCCTGCAGGTCGACATGGTTGGCCAGGTAGAAGCGGCGTTCGGTTTCGACAACATAGCTGAACAATCCGACCACGTCCCGGTATTCACGGTAGAGCTGGAGCTCCATGTCGGTTTCGTAGTTTTCAAGATCCTCAGCACTCATGCTTCCATCTTGCACCATCGGCGGGGCAGCCGCTGCCCGCGCCGGAGCACTCAGGCGTCGACGGCGGGATCCTCGCCATCCGGATCTTCACCGTCCGGATCCTGCCCGTCCGGCAGCCCGCCGTCGAGCAGGTCTCCGCCAAGCAGGCGCCAGCTGACCCGGTGGTAGGGCGTCGGCCCGGCAGCGCGGAGGACGTCGCGGTGCAGGGCCGTGGCGTAGCCCTTGTTGATGTCCCAGCCAAAGTCGGGGAACTCGACGTGCAGTTCCCGCATCATCCTGTCCCGTTCAACTTTGGCGATGACGCTTGCCGCAGCGACGCTCAAGCACTGCATGTCAGCTTTGATCTTGGTATGCACGGGGGCGTCACAGCTGGCCTCGACAACGGGTTCGTCGAACAATGACAGCTGCTCCGCGGGGGAAAGCCAGTTGTGGCTGCCGTCCAGGAGCACCGCCTCCGGACGGATGCCTGCCTCAAGAACCTCCCGCCAGGCCCGTGTTCCGGCGAGGCGCAGCGCGGCAATGATGCCGATGGAGTCAATTTCCTGGGCGGAGGCATGGCCCACTGCCGAAGCCACGCTCCAACGGCGCACCAGCGGTTCGAGCCGCTCCCGTTCGGCGGGGCTCAGGAGCTTGCTGTCCCGCACGCCGGCCAGCGGCTTCTGGCGTTCCAGGTCCACCACGGCAATGCCCACGCTGACCGGGCCGGCGAGCGCGCCCCGCCCCACCTCGTCCACCCCTGCGAGGTACCGTATCCCCTGTGCCTTGAAGGTCCGCTCGTGCCTCAACGTAGGGGCCTTTGCGCGCGCGGGCGGCCTGGCGGGACCCGTCCCGGGCTTGATTGCCGTGGACATGGTCAGGGCGCCGCCGTCACGTTCCGGAACACGTCCGGGTAATTGCCAAGGGTGGTGATGCGGTTCAGCGGCCAGGCAATGACCGCCGCCTTGCCTTCGAGGTCGTCGAGGTCGATGAACCCGCCGTCGGAATCCATGTGGGCACGGGAGTCGGCGGAGTGGTTCCGGTTATCGCCCATCACCCACACCTTCCCTTCAGGGACAACTACATCGAAGGTGCGGATCTGCGGAACCTCGGCGGGGTTGACGTAGCTTTCGTTGATTGCCGTCCCGTTAATGGTCAGTTTACCGCCGGCATCGCAGCAGACCACATGGTCCCCCGGCAGTCCGATGACCCTTTTGACCAGGTGCTGTTCAGAGTTGTCCGGCAGCAGGCCGACGAAGGTCAGGCCGTCCTGGATCCAGGTGAAGGGCCCCTGCTCCTTTTCCGGCGCGGCAGGCAGCCAGCCCTTGGTGTCCCGGAAAACCACCACGTCGCCGCGGCTAAGCGAGAACGGTTCAGGCACCAGGAGGTTGACGAAAATCCGGTCGTCGACGTCCAGCGTATTGACCATGGACTCGGACGGGATAAAGAACGCCCGGAACAGGAACGTCTTGATGAGGAAGGACAGCACGACGGCGATCACCACCACAGTGGCGATTTCCTTCAGCCAGGCAAGGACCGGGCTGCCAGCGGATTTCCCGGCTGCCTTGGCGGCAGAGCGGCTGTCCGCGGCCGCGGGGGCAGGCGCCTCGGGATCCCGGGCGGCCGTCACCGGAACCGCATCGGCGGGTGTGCCCGAAGCCCCGTCCTGACGTGGTTCAGGAATCCGCGCGTGGTTCTCGGGCATCTACTGTCCGTTCTCTGTTGTTGGTCCTGCCGCAGGCGGACGTGGTACTGAAGCAAATCTATCAAGGGGCCAGATGATCTGGACCGGCCTGCCGATAACCCTGTCCAGCGGGACCATGCCGCCGCCGGGGGCACCGAGCAGGCTTCTGGAATCGGCGGACAGCGACCGGTGATCACCCATCAGCCAGAGGCGCCCCTCCGGGACCACGACGCTGAACTTCTGGGTGCTGGGGGCGTCACCGCTGAAAATGTACGGCTCCTCCAAGGGCTCGCCGTTCACCGTCACGTTGCCGCCGGCGTCGCAGCAGGCTACCGAATCGCCCGGCATGCCGATGACCCTTTTGACGTAGGTTGTGTCGCTGCCGGTAAGGCCGGCCCATTGGGTAATGGCGGCCGCCGCATCCATGAAGGGGCCGTTGCCGCTCTTGAGCGGGGCGAAGGTACCCCGGCCGTCAAAGACGACGATATCCCCGTGCCGGACCGGTTCGTCCCGGAAGTCGGTCCGGGAAACCAGGATGCGGTCCCCGCCTTCCAGCCCGGGCTCCATGGAGGCAGACGGGATGAAATAGACATCGAGCCACAATGAGCGGACCAGCCCGCTGACGGCAACGGCCAGGAAGACGGCGAGGAACGCAAAACGCCAGCCCGTTTTTCGGGGCTGGCGTTTTGTCTGGTCCATGGTCCGTATCCTGGGCGCTGGTGCTGGATGGCTCCGGCGCTGGCCGGATACGGCTGCGGCCCAGCCTCTGTAGGTCCGAAGGGACTTACTTGGCGGTGCTGAAGTCGCGCTTTTCCTTGATCTTCGCAGCCTTACCGCGCAGTGCACGCATGTAGTAAAGCTTCGCGCGGCGGACGTCACCCTTGGTAACGACCTCGATCTTTTCGATGATCGGGGAGTGAACCGGGAAGGTACGCTCCACGCCGACACCGAAGGACACCTTGCGGACGGTGAAGGTTTCGCGGACGCCTTCGCCCTGGCGGCCCAGGACGAAGCCCTGGAATACCTGGACACGGGTGTTCTTGCCTTCGATGATGTTCACGTGAACCTTGAGGGTGTCACCGGCGCGGAACGCGGGAACATCGGTACGCAGCGAGGCTGCATCGACGGAATCGAGAATATGCATAATGTGCACTCCTGGTGAACGCCACAGGTCATTCACTTTGGGTCACGGCAGGCAAGCCCGGACGCTGGTGGCGTACCCGGAAATTGCTGCCGAAAGTTAAGTGGTCCGGCCGCTTCACTGGTTGACGGGGCCGGTTGTCTTGGCTGTTGGTTGCGCTCCCCCTGTGGCAGGTGCGGACCCAGCAGACACAAGGACTAATTTTGCCACATTGCGGAGGCTACAGCCAATCCCCGGGGCCACCGCCGAAAAATGGCTGCCCCGCCGCCCGCCCTAGGACCTGGATGAGTCCGCCTGGGCGCCTTCAGCACCGGGGCGGCGGCGCAGGCGCCCGTCGACGACGTCGTACCCCAGCTCCTGCAGTTCGGCGCGGTCCGCGCGCGGCAGCTTTCCGGCGTCGAACGTTTCAAGGAGGTCCGGCCGGCGCTCCGCCGTCCGGCGGAACTGTTCGTGCCGGCGCCACTGCGCGATCTTGCCGTGGTTGCCGCTCAACAGGACGGCCGGCACTTCACGGTCACGCCACACGGACGGTTTCGTATAGACGGGATACTCCAGGAGCCCGTCGGAGTGGGATTCCTCCACAAGGGACTCGGGATTGCCCACCACGCCCGGCAGGAGGCGGCCGATGGCCTCCACCATGGCCAGGACTGCCACCTCGCCGCCGTTCAGGACGTAGTCCCCCAGGCTGACGGGACGGACGTCGAAATGCTCCCTGGACCACTCGATGACGCGTTCGTCAATGCCCTCGTAGCGTCCGCAGGCGAACGCCAGGTGCTCCTGTTCCGCCAGTTCATAGGCCAGCGCCTGGGTGAAGCGCTCCCCGGCGGGCGAGGGAACTATCAATACCGGCCGGGCCGCCCCTTCCGGGCGGTCTTCGGCAATCGAGGCCAGGGCCTGCGCCCACGGTTCGGGCTTCATGACCATGCCGGCGCCACCGCCGTAGGGGGTGTCATCCACCGTCCGGTGCCGGTCCGTGGTGAAGGAGCGGAGATCGTGGACACGCAGGTCCAGGATCCCGTCCTGCCTGGCTTTGCCGATCAGCGACAGTTCCAGCGGTGCCAGGTACTCCGGGAAGATGCTGACGACGTCGATCCGCATCTACGCTTTGCCTTCCGGCTCCGAAGGGGCTGCTTCGGCCTCCGCGTTCAGCTCGAAAAGACCCTCCGGCGGCGTCAGGAGGATGTAGCCCTCCTCGATATTGACTTCCGGAACAATCTGTTCGACGAACGGAACCAGGATCTCGCCGCCTTCCGGAGTGGTGACCATCAGCAGGTCCTGCGCGGTACCGGTGTTGAGGGCGGCAACCTTGCCCACAACGGTTGAGCCCACCCGGGCCTCCAGGCCGACGAGCTCGTGCTCGTACCAGCCCTCGTCGTCGTCCTCCTCCAGCTCCTCGGTTTCGATGAAGAGTTTGGCACCGCGGAGGGTTTCCGCTTCGTTGCGGGTTTCGATCCCGTCGAAGCCCAGCAGCAGGATGTCTTTGTTCCAGCGGGCACTGTTCACGGTGAGCGGGCCCACGGCCGCCGGTTCAACCGTGAACTCGGCGCCCGGGACAAACCGGTCCCCAGGGGCATCGGTCAGGACCTGGACCGTTACTTCCCCGCGGATGCCATGGGGTTTGCCGATTCGTGCCACCTGAAGCTGCATGTGTTCCTCTGTTCGGGTTGTGGTTAATCCACGGTGTTCTGGTGAAAGCACTCCGGCCCCTCCACCGCGTTGGTGGAGGGGCCGGAGCTAAAACTGATATTGCCGAGCGCTCAGCGGCGGCGGTCGGTGTCGACGACGTCGACCCGCACCGGCTCCCCGCCGGCCAGGGCTGCCACCACGGTGCGCAGTGCACGCGCCGTGCGGCCCTGGCGGCCAATCACCCGTCCGAGGTCGTCCTGGTGAACACGCACTTCGAGGGTGTCCCCGCGGCGGTTGTTCTTGGAGCTGACCTTGACGTCATCCGGGGAATCAACGATTCCGCGGACCAGGTGTTCCAGCGCTTCTGCCAGCAATCTACTCAGCCTCGGTGGTCTCTGCTTCGGCCTCGGCGGGTGCTTCGGCTGCATCAGACTTGGATGCCTTCTTGGTGATGGCTTCCGGGATGATCACGGAACCCTTTTCCGGGGCAACGAAGGCAGCCTTCTCAGACTTGGTCTTCAGGGTGCCTTCCTGGCCCGGCAGGCCCTTGAACTTCTGCCAGTCACCGGTGATCTTGAGGATCGCGGCGACCTGCTCGGACGGCTGGGCGCCGACGGACAGCCAGTACTGCGCACGCTCGGAGTTGACCTCGATGAATGAGGGCTCTTCGGTGGGGTGGTACTTGCCGATTTCTTCGATGGCACGGCCGTCACGCTTGGTGCGTGAGTCCGCGACGACGATGCGGTAGTACGGTGCGCGCATCTTGCCAAAGCGCTTAAGGCGAATCTTTACGGCCACTGTTGTGGTCACTCCTGTTTCAGAAAAGGGGGTGAACCCGGCTTTCTGCACCCGTGGGGCGGGCCATACTTGCGGGCTCGAAGGACAGGATCCTGACGCGGAGAGAGGGGCCACGCAGATCGAGTACCTGTTTATTGTGCCAGATCAGCGTTCGGATTTCGACTTGACACGTCCTGGCGCGGCCCCGCCCCGCCCGGACAGACGGGGCAGGAACGGCTCAGGCGGACCAGACGTAGAGGCCGGTGCGTTCCGAGTCGGCGATTCCGCTGGCCATTTCAGCGAGCTGCCGCACGTAGGTGCGCGCCTGGGCGGCATCGAAGGGCATGTCATCCTGCGCCGCCCACTGCTCAGCGACGTCGTCGAGGACGTCGCCCTCCCCTTCGGTTTCATAGGAGAGCAGGTCGGCCAGGGCACGCACCATCGCGGGCGGAACCGCAAGGAGCGAATCGCTCGCCACGTCCACCATGGTCAGCTCATAGTCTGCCCCGCCGGCATGGACGGCAGTGCCGGCCAGGTCGCCCAGTTGCTCCACTTCAAAGTCGCTGATTCCCGGGATCCGGACCGCGTCGCCGGCAGGGGCGCTGCCGCCCTTGTCCAGGATGCCGCCGCGCTTCAGTGCGGCGTCGTGGGTGGCAACAAAGATTTCGGTGAAGCCCATGGGAAGTGCCCTCATTCCGTTGACGGTGCGGCCCGCCGGGATGCAGCGCGCGCTGCCCGGCAGTTCGGTTTCAGCCTAGTACAGGTACCGCCGGGCTTTCCCGGCGGTACCAGCCGGCGGACAACCCCTGCGGCGGCACGCAGCCCCTGTCCGGGAGTGCGCCGGTCAGCGGACTGCCACCCGGATCCTGTTGCGCCACGGATCCTCGAACCGGAGTTCGGCTCCGGTGTGGTGGGCGGCAACACCGGCAACCTTGAGCCGGTCGGCGAGGGCGCCGACGTCGTCCCCCGACGGCACTTCGATGAGGACCTCACCCAGGCCGAGGGTGTCCTTGCGCGGCCCCGCGCCGCGGCTGTTCCATACGTTCATTGCCATGTGGTGGTGGTAGCGGCCCGCCGAGACGAACAGGGCCTGGCCGTGCCAGCCTGCGGTCTTTTCGAAGCCGAGGGTCCCCACGTAGAAGTCGCGGGCGGTCTGGACGTCGCCCACCTGGAGGTGCACATGGCCCACGCCCGCAACGGTTCCCCGCTGGCGTTCCAGGGACTCCTCAGTGAGGTGCTGCTCCAAATAGCGCTGCGGCGGAAGGGCCAGGCTGTCCATCACCACGTCAGTGCCGTTCCAGGACCAACTGCTGCGCGGCCGGTCCCAGTAGAGTTCGATCCCGTTGCCTTCGGGGTCGGTGAAGTAGAAGGCCTCGCTGACAAGGTGGTCTGCGCTGCCGGTGAAGGAACGGGGTTCAAACTGCGCGGCCGTGGCGATGGTCGCGGCCAGGTCTGCCTGGTTCTCGAACAGCAGCGCGGTGTGGAAGAGGCCGGCCTCTCCCCGGCCCGGAAGCGTCAGGCCCGGAGCGGGAGCCAGGTGCACCAGCGGTTTCTGCAGCCGGCCGAGGTAGAGCCCGCCGTCCTGCTCCGCGACGACCTCCAGGCCGAGGGCCCGCTGGTAGTAATCGGTCATGACCTTCATGTCGCCCACCTTGAGCATCACGGTGCCCATGGCGAGGTCGGCAGGAAGGAGATCCTGGCGGGCGGCTGCGTCGGTCATTTGAAGGCTCCTTGTATTGGAGGCCGTCCCGTCGGCGGCCTGTCACATATTAAAATTACTTGAAGCTTCAATTTATTCCAAGTGGCGGCCTAAAATAACTCAGCGGATGATGCGGCCGCCCAGCACCACGTGTTCCAGCGCCCTGATCGTTTCCGGGGTGGTCCGCGGGTCTTCGCGGCACACCACGACGTCGGCCCGCGCGCCTTCCTCCAGGTTGTCCGCTCCCAGCCACGTGCGGGCTGCCCAGCAGGCGGCATCCAGGGCCGCAGGCATGGGCAGGCCGGCCCCGTGCAGGGCGAGGATCTCATCTGCGATCCTCCCGTGGCGGACCACGCTGCCTGCGTCCGTCCCGGCAAAGATGCGTACGCCGGCGGAATGGGCCTCCGCCACCCGTTCCAGCCTGCGTTCCCACAGGGCGCGCATGTGGGCGGCGTAGCGCGGAAACTTGGCGTCTGCCTGCTCCGCTATGTCAGGAAAGGTAGCGATGTTGATGAGGGTGGGCACGATCGGCACGCCCTGCTCCACGAACCGGGGCAGGTGGCGGGGCAGCAGCCCCGTGGCGTGCTCAATGCAGTCAATGTCGGCGTCCAGCATCTGGTCCAGGGTGTCCTCGGCGAAGCAATGCGCCGTGACCCGGGCACCTTCATCATGGGCAGCCTGGACAGCGTCACGGACGACGGCGGCAGGAAAGGAGGGCGCGAGGTCGCCGGCGCTCCGGTCGATCCAGTCGCCCACCAGTTTGACCCAGCCGTCGCCGTCGCGTGCTTGCTTCCGCACGGCCTCCACGAGCCCGTCGGGTTCGACCTCCGCCGCAAAGCCGCGCAGGTAGCGGCGCGTGCGGGCCACATGCCGTCCTGCCCGGATCAGCACCGGAAAGTCCCGGCCGCCCTGCATCCAGCGGGTATCGGCAGGTGAGCCGGCGTCGCGGACCAGCAGGGTTCCGGCGTTGAGGTCAGCCAGCGCCTGTTCCCGTGCAAGGGCGGGTTCGACCGGGCCGGCGGGGCCCAGTCCGATGTGGCAGTGGGCGTCAGCGAATCCCGGCAGCACCCAGCCGCCGAGCTCCCGCGCCGGAGGGGCAGTTGGCCGGCTGAACGTGAGCTTGCCGTCCACCGACCAGAGTCCATGGCGTACCCGGTCCGGTGCGGTCAGGACGGGTCCGCGAAAGTGAATGATGTCTGCCATCGGGCTTCCTTTCGATGCCCGGTCAGGCTAGCACCCGCAAATGTGACGCCGCCCTTCCGGGGGCGTGTGGTAGCTTACATCTTGACCACACGGGTGCCCCTGCAGGGGCTGAGATCGGGCTGACGCAGCCTGCGACCGTTGAACCTGTCCGGGTAATGCCGGCGAAGGAAGTGAGTATTCCTTGAGTACACAAAATGCACAGCTGAACCCTGCCCAAGACCGTCCGGCCATGGGAGCAGCCGGCAACCAGCCACCGGTGACCCAGTCCCTGAAATCCCATTCACTGGCCTACCTTGAGGATGCCGGCACGGGGATCAGGGTCCCGGTGACGGAGATTGCGCTGGAACCTTCCCCGAACGGGACGCCGAACAGGCCGTTCCGGACCTACCGGACGGCGGGACCTGGCAGCGACCCCGTCATCGGCCTCCCGCCCTTCCGGACGGACTGGATCGAAGCACGCGGAGACACCGAGGCGTACAGCGGCAGGGAACGGAACCTGCTCGACGACGGCCGCTCGGCTGTCCGCCGCGGCGCCGCCAGCGCCGAGTGGAAGGGAGCGCGCCCGGTGCCCCGCCGCGCCGTCGACGGCAGGACCGTGACGCAGATGCACTACGCGCGGCAGGGCGTGATCACCCCGGAGATGCGCTTTGTGGCGCTGCGCGAGAACTGCGATGTTGAACTGGTCCGCAGCGAGCTGGCCGCGGGCCGCGCCATCATCCCCAGCAACATCAACCACCCCGAGTCCGAGCCGATGATTATCGGCAAGGCCTTCCTGGTGAAAATCAACGCCAACATCGGCAACTCGGCCGTTACCAGTTCCATCGCGGAGGAGGTGGACAAACTGCAGTGGGCAACGCAGTGGGGCGCCGACACCGTCATGGACCTTTCCACCGGCGATGACATCCACACCACCCGCGAATGGATCCTCCGCAACTCCCCCGTCCCCATCGGCACCGTCCCCATCTACCAGGCCCTCGAGAAGGTCAACGGGGAAGCCAATGCCCTTACCTGGGAGATCTTCCGCGACACCGTCATTGAACAGTGCGAGCAGGGTGTGGATTACATGACCATCCACGCCGGCGTCCTGCTGCGTTACGTGCCCCTGACAGCCAACCGGGTGACAGGCATCGTGTCCCGCGGCGGTTCGATCATGGCAGGCTGGTGCCTGGCCCACCACCAGGAAAACTTCCTCTACACGCACTTCGATGAGCTGTGCGAAATCTTCGCGAAGTACGACGTCGCCTTCTCCCTGGGTGACGGGCTGCGGCCAGGGGCGACGGCGGATGCCAACGACGCTGCCCAGTTCGCCGAACTGGACACACTGGCTGAGCTGACGGCGCGCGCCTGGGAATTCGACGTGCAGGTGATGGTGGAAGGTCCGGGGCACATCCCGTTCCACCTGGTCCGCGAGAACGTAGAGCGCCAGCAGGAGCTGTGCAAGGGTGCGCCGTTCTACACACTCGGGCCCCTGGTTACCGACGTTGCACCGGGCTACGACCACATCACCTCGGCCATCGGTGCCACGGAGATCGCACGCTACGGCACTGCCATGCTCTGCTATGTCACCCCGAAGGAACACCTGGGGCTGCCCAACAAGGACGACGTCAAGACCGGGGTGATCACCTACAAGATCGCCGCACACGCGGCAGACCTTGCCAAGGGCCACCCGGGGGCGCACGAGCGCGATGATGCGCTGTCCAAGGCACGCTTCGAATTCCGCTGGCGCGACCAGTTCGCGCTGTCCCTGGACCCGGTCACGGCGGAAGCCTTCCATGATGAGACCCTGCCCGCAGAACCTGCCAAGACCGCGCACTTCTGTTCCATGTGCGGTCCCAAGTTCTGCTCCATGAGGATCAGCCAGGACATCCGGGACGAATTTGGCTCGGCGGAGTCGCAGGCGGCCCTGGCGGCGGCCGCGGGGATGAAGGGGAAAAGCGAGGAATTCCGGGCAGCCGGCGGCAAGGTGTACCTGCCGGAGCCCCGTGTTGCCGCCGGAAGCTAGGGCGTCAGGAGGCGCGTGCCCGGACCCGGCTGGCATCGCCGATGAACGAGCGGATGATGCGGTCCCCCTCTACTGAATCCTGGGGCCGGTGCCCTCCCGCCGCAGTGCGGTGGAGGGCGCCGGTCTCCCGGAGGTAGCCCGCGATCTCTTCGTAGAGCGGCTCCCAGCCGCCCGTGAGGACGAGCGTAGGCACGCCCGGCACGATGTGCAGCGGAGCTTCCCACGACGGCACCTGCAGCCGGAGCCGCCGGGCGGACCGCTTCTCTTCCACGGTGACCGGGTGCTGCAGGTCCGTGGCGTAGACCCGGCGCACGAATTCCCGCTGGAAGTCCTCGTCGCCGAGTTGGTGCCGGACGTCCAGGAGCGGCTTCATCAGCGCAATGTGCGCCGCCGTCGCCGGCAGTTCCGCGGTCAGCGATAGGCAGGCCGGCTCCACCAGCGTCAGCGAGTAGACAAGGTCGGGGCGTTCGACGGCGGCCATCATCGCTGCGACGGCGCCTTGGGCATGTGCCACGACGTGCCCGCCGACGGCGCCCCTGCCGTCGTCGGCCAGTGACCGCAGCAGGATCCCCGCGTCCTCTTCGAAGGATGATTCCACCGGCTCTGCCACGGGATCGTAGCCGTGGCGGCGCAGGAACAGTGCGTCATAGGACAGTGCCAGGCCATGCTGGCGGGGCCAGGCCGCGGCGCCGAAGCTGCCCGCGCCGTGCACGAACACTACCCTCTGCTTGAACATGACCCAACCCTAATCCACAGCCCCGACATCCCAACTAGGTAGCGCCAAGTGTCGTTATGAACCGTCAAAACGACACTTGGCGCTACTTAGTTGGGCCAGGCGTGCTTACTTGCCGAGGAACTTGTCGAAGCCCTTGGGCAGGTTCAGCTGGGACGGATCGAAGTCGCCCGGCTGCTGGCCGAAGGCGGCGCCGGTCGGCAGAGCCTTGGCCGCGTTGGCCCGGCGGGCCTCGGCGTCCTTCCGCTCCTGGGCAGCCTTGGCGGGGTTGCCTGACTTCGCCTTCTTCTTGGGGGCGTTCTTGGCGTTCTTCCGCGCCCCGCCGCCGGCACCCGGCATGCCTGGCATCCCGGGCATGCCCGGCATGCCGCCCTGGGCCATCTTCTTCATCATCTTCTGGGCCTGGGCGAAGCGCTCCAGGAGGCCGTTGACCTCGGAGACGTGGACGCCGGAGCCGCGGGCAATACGGGCGCGGCGGGAGCCGTTGATGATCTTGGGCGCAACACGCTCGTGCGGGGTCATGGACCGGACGATGGCCTCGACGCGGTCGATCTCGCGTTCGTCGAACTGCTCCAGCTGCTGGCGGATGTTCTGCGCACCCGGCATCATCATGAGCATTTTCTTCATCGAGCCCATGTTGCGGATCTGCTGCATCTGGGCCAGGAAGTCCTCAAGGGTGAAGTCTTCCTGGTCGGCGAATTTCTTCGCCATCCGGGCGGCTTCGTCCTTGTCCCAGGATTTCTCCGCCTGCTCAATCAGCGTCAGGACGTCACCCATGTCCAGGATGCGCGATGCCATCCGGTCCGGGTGGAACAGCTCGAAGTCGTCAAGGCCTTCGCCGGTGGAGGCGAACATGACGGGTTTGCCGGTGACGGACGCCACCGAGAGCGCGGCACCGCCGCGGGCGTCGCCGTCGAGCTTGGAGAGCACGATGCCCGTGAAGTTGACGCCCTCATCGAAGGCGAGCGCCGTGTTCACGGCGTCCTGGCCGATCATGGAGTCGATGACGAAGAGGACTTCGTTGGGCACGATGGCGCGGCGGATCTGGCGCGCCTGCTCCATCATGTCGGCGTCGACACCGAGCCGGCCGGCGGTGTCCACGATGACGACGTCGTGCAGCTTCTGGCGGGCTTCCTCCACACCGGCGCGGGCAACGGCCACGGGGTCGCCGGCAGGGTGCTCGAGTTCGGAGGACGTGGCTCCCGGGTGCGGCGCGAACACCGGCACCTTGGCGCGCTGGCCCACCACCTGGAGCTGGGTGACCGCGTTGGGGCGCTGCAGGTCGCATGCCACCAGCATGGGGCTGTGGCCCTGGGCCTTCAGCCACTTGGACAGCTTGCCGGCGAGGGTGGTCTTACCGGCACCCTGGAGGCCGGCCAGCATGATGATGGTGGGGCCGTTCTTGGCGAGGCGGATCCGGCGGGTTTCACCGCCGAGGATCTCCACCAGTTCTTCGTTGACGATCTTGACGATCTGCTGGCTCGGGTTCAGCGCACCGGACACCTCGGAACCCAGGGCGCGTTCCCGTACCCGGCCGGTGAATTCACGGACAACTGGAACGGCAACGTCGGCATCCAGGAGGGCACGGCGGATCTCGCGGACTGTGGCATCGACGTCGGCCTCGGAGAGCCTGCCTTTACCCCGCAGATTCTTAAAGGTTGCTGTCAACCGGTCAGAGAGTGAATTGAACACGCGACGTGCACTTCTTTCTGTGGATGATCAAAGGCTATGAATAATCAAAGGCTGTGGATGATCGGGACTCGACTATCTAGGGTACCAAGTCGGACCCCCAAGGTGGCATGCTGGCAAAATGACGAGCCAAGCATCTGTGAAAACCCTCCTCATCCTCGGCGCTTCCGGGGACCTGACGGGCCGGCTGCTCCTGCCGGGCCTGGCGCGCCTGGTGGCGAAGGGCCACGCCACGGATCTCCGGCTCGTCGGTGCCGGGTCAGATCCCTGGACCCCGGAACAGTGGCGGGAAAGGGTTCACACCTCCTTCGAAGCAGCAGCCGGGCCCGCAGGTCCCGAGGGAAAGGACGCCCTGCAGTCCCTTGAAAAGGAGACGGTCTACCACCAGCTGGATGTCACCGCCGACGGCGCCCTGGCCTCGCTCCTTGCTGCGCTGGACGGCCCAACGGCCGTCTATTTCGCCCTCCCGCCCAAGATCAGCCAGCTCGCCTGTGAAGCGCTCAGGCCCGACCAGGTTCCGGCCGGCACGCGGTTGGTGATGGAAAAACCCTTCGGCTCGAGCGAGGAGTCTGCCCGGTCGCTCAACCAGACACTGGTCCGGCTGGTTCCGGAAGACCACATCCACCGGGTGGACCATTTCCTGGGCAAGGCCACCGTGCTGAACATCCTGGGCCTGCGGTTCGCCAACAACTTCCTGGAACCCGTCTGGGACCGCCACCACGTGGAAAAAGTGGAAATCATCTTTGACGAGGACCTCGCGCTGGAGGGACGCGCCCGTTATTACGACGGCGCCGGCGCGCTCCGGGACATGATCCAGAGCCACCTCCTGCAGATCATGGCGCTGATGGCCATCGAACCGCCGGCCACGATCGGCGAACGGGACCTGCGCGACGCCATTTCCACGGTCCTGCGCGCCAGCAGCGTCCCGGAGCCCTACGCCGGTTCCAGCCGCAGGGCGCGCTACACGGCGGGTGAACTGGCGGGGAAGGAGGTCCCGGACTACGCGCGGGAGGACGGTGTGGACGCGGCACGCGGCACCGAGACCCTGGCCGAGATCCAGGTGAACATCGACAACTGGCGCTGGAAGGGCGTCCCCTTCATCCTCCGTTCCGGCAAGGCGCTGGGCGTTAAGCGCAAGGAAGCCGTGGTCACGTTCCGCCCGGTGCCCCACCTTCCCCGGGGCTTTACCGGCGTTGACTCGCCGAACAAGCTAAGGATCGGCTTCGGGCCGGACACCCTGGCGTTCGACGTCGATGTCAATGGTCCCGGCAACATCTTCAGCCTGGGCCGCATCACCCTCGGCGCGGAACTGAGCGCTTCGGACCTCCTCCCCTACGGTGAAGTCCTGGAAGGCGTCCTCGCGGGCGACCCGTTGCTTTCCGTCCGCGGCGACACCGCGGAAGAATGCTGGCGCATTGTTGAGCCTGTGCTCAAGGCCTGGCAGCAGGATTCTGTCCCGTTGGAAGAGTACGACGCCGGATCGGCCGGCCCCGCGGGCTGGCCTGGCACGGTGCCGGGAGACTAAGGCCAGCTTCCGCCGCAGCTGCATCCACGCTGGCGGCGGGGTATCGGACAGCACAGCGGAGCGGGCAGGAACACCTTCCGGTTTTCCTGCCCGCTCCGTCTTTTAGTTAGTGCTTTGCCGGCCTAGATTGCCGCAACGCCCCGTTCACCGGTGCGGACCCGCACCGCCTCCGAGACATCCACGGTCCAGACCTTGCCGTCGCCGGCCCGGCCGGTGTTTGAGCTGGCGATGATGACATCCAGGATGTCGTCTGCCTGCTCGTCCGTGGCGAGGACCTCCACGCGGATTTTGGGCAGCAGGTCCACGTTGTACTCCGCGCCGCGGTAGACCTCGGTGTAGCCGCGCTGCCGGCCGTAGCCGCTCGCCGCGCTGACCGTCAGGCCCTGTACGCCGTAGGCCTCCAGCCCCTCACGGATGGCCTCGAGCTTTTCCGGCCGGACGATCGCAGTAATCAGTTTCATGCCCCCACGCTTTCCTTACCTGTTGCTGATTCGGTCTTCGCGGCTCCTGATTTCTGTGCCGCGTCCGACTGGGTCTTGCCGGTGATCATGTCGTGCAGGGGCTGGAAGCTTCCGCCGTGTCCCCCGACGCCGAACTCGTAGGCGGTCTCGGCGTGCAGGCTGAGGTCCACGCCCACCGTTTCCTGTTCCTGCGAGACACGGAAGCCCATGGTCTTGTGGATGGCCAGGGCGATGATCGCCGTCAGGATGGCGGAGTAGGCGATGGCGATGCCGGCCGCTGCGAGCTGCGCCCACATCTGGGTCATGCCGCCGCCGTAGAAGAGGCCGCCGCCCACGCCGTCGGTGGGCAGTGCAATGAAGCCCAGGGCCACGGTGCCGATGATGCCGGAGACAAGGTGGACACCGACAACGTCCAGTGAGTCATCGAAGCCCCAGCGGAACTTCAGTCCCACCGCGAGGGCGGAAGCCACGCCGGCCACGATGCCGAGGCCGAGGGCACCGACGGGGCTCACGTTGGCGCAGGCCGGGGTGATGGCGACGAGGCCGGCAACAACACCGGAGGCGGCACCCAGGGAGGTGGGGTGGCCGTCGCGGATGCGCTCGGTGACCAGCCAGCCGAGCATCGCGGCGGCCGGGGCGGCAAGGGTGTTCACCCAGATGAGGCCGCCCTGCTCAGCGGTGGTGGCGGCACCGCCGTTGAAGCCGAACCAGCCGAACCAGAGGATGGCTGCGCCGAGCATAACGAACGGGATGTTGTGCGGGCGGTGGTTCGGGTCCTTGCCGAACCCCTTGCGGTTGCCGATGATGAGGACCAGGACCAGGGCTGCAACACCCGCGTTGATGTGGACCACGGTGCCGCCGGCGAAGTCGATGGCCGGGCCGAGGGCCTGGCCCACTGCACCTTCAGGACCGAACAGTCCGCCGCCCCACACCATGTAGGCCAGCGGGCAGTAGACAAGCGTGACCCAGACGGGCACGAAGACAGACCAGGCGCCGAACTTGGCGCGGTCAGCGATGGCGCCGCTGATGAGTGCGACGGTGATGATGGCGAAGGTGGCGGCGTAGCCGACCTTGATCAGTCCGTCCGGGGTGTCGATGCCCTCAAGGCCGAACGTGGCAAACGGGTTGCCCACAATCTGGAAGAAGCCCTCGCCGGAGCTCATGGAGGCGCCCCAGAGGACCCAGACAACGCCAACCATGCCGATGGAGATGAAGCTCATCATCATCATGTTCAGCGCGGCCTTGGCCCGGGTCATGCCGCCGTAGAAAAATGCCAGACCCGGTGTCATGAACAGCACAAGCGCCGCCGACACCATGATCCATACGTGACCTGCGGTAAGTTCCATGGTGCACGCCTCTCTTATCGAATTGGTCGAAATTGCGGAGATGATCCGCCTGCCAACGCCTTTTGCGTCCTGTAACGAGTGTGTCGGCGCTGTGTTTCGGCCGCGGAGGTTTTTTATTGCGGGGCTGTTACAACAACCTCTAGGAAGTAAATGGTGCATATCTGGCTTGTTACGGTTATGTTTCACCTCTCCCGCCGACGCCCCTCGGACAAGTACGCAAGGACCCCTCGACCATGACGGCAGAACCCCGCGTGAGCCGCGCCACAGCGCGGATTTTTTCCCTGCTGCGTCCCGGCAGGCAAAAGCTGCCGCGCGACATCAAGGTGATGCTGGCCGCGGCCTTCCTTATTGCCCTTGGATTCGGTCTTGTTGCGCCCGTGTTGCCACAGTTCGCCACAACCTTCGGCGTGGGAAATACCGAAGCTTCGGTGATCGTGGCGATCTTCGCGTTCATGCGGCTGGTCTTCGCGCCCGCCGGCGGTGCCCTCATCGGCAGGATCGGCGAACGGCCCGTCTACGTCATGGGCCTGCTGATCGTCGCCGCCTCCACCGCTGCCTGCGCGTTCGCCCAGGACTATTGGCAGCTCCTGCTCTTCCGCGGGCTTGGCGGAGCCGGATCGGTAATGTTCACGGTCGCTTCGATGGCGCTGGTGGTGCGGCTTGCGCCGCCGGAGAGCAGGGGCCGCGTTTCCGGCGCCTACGCGTCCGCCTTCCTCATCGGAAATGTGTGCGGCCCGATCGTCGGCGGCCTGCTGGCCGGCTTCGGCCTGCGCGTTCCCTTCCTGGCGTACGCGGCCGCCCTGGTTATGGCCGCCGTCGTGGTCCAGACACAGCTCAGCCACCAGCGCCGGGGCGGCGGGGACGGGCAGGACCGCGCACCGGACATGCCCCTGGGCGAAGCGCTTGCCATGGGCACCTACCGGACCGCCGTGCTGTCCAGCTTCGTGAACGGCTGGGCGACTTTTGGGGTCCGGATGGCCACTGTTCCGCTCTTCGCGGTGGCGGCCCTCGGAGCCGGACCCGAGGCGGCCGGGTTTGCACTGGCAGTCTTTGCTGCCGGGAACGCCGCAGCCCTTACCTTCTCGGGCCGGCTGGCTGACACCCTGGGCCGCAAACCCATGATGATTGCCGGACTGATTGTTGCCGGGGCCGCGACCGCTGCCATCGGTTTTACGTCCGGGCTGGGCTGGTTCCTTGCGGCATCGGCCCTGGCCGGGGCCGGCTCCGGCCTCTTCGGCCCGGCCCAGCAGGCCGCCGTCGCGGACGTGATCGGCAACGGCCGGTCCGGGGGCAAGGTCCTGGCCGTATATCAGATGACGTCCGACGTCGGCGCGATCGTTGGGCCCGTCCTGGCAGGTGTGCTGGCCGACCGGCTGGGCTACGGCTGGGCTTTCGGGGTGACCGGCGGCATCATGCTCGTGGCCGCGGTGGCCTGGGCCGCCACCCGGGAAACCCTGCGGACAGCCCGGTCCTAAGTCCTCCGGGCCAGTTCAGCAGCGGGCTAGTTCAGCAGCGCGTCCACAAAGGCCTCTGCGTCGAAGGGGGCGAGGTCATCCGCTCCCTCACCCAGGCCGATCAGCTTGACCGGGACTCCGAGGGTCTTTTGGATGGCGACGACGATGCCGCCCTTGGCGGTTCCGTCCAGCTTGGTCAGGACAATGCCCGTGATGTTCACGACCTCCGAGAAGACGCGGGCCTGGTTCAGGCCGTTCTGGCCGGTAGTAGCATCCAGCACCAGGAGGACCTCGTCCACCTCGGCCAGTTTCTCAATGACGCGCTTGACCTTGCCCAGTTCGTCCATGAGGCCCACTTTGTTCTGCAGCCTGCCGGCAGTGTCGATCATGACCACGTCCACTTCCTGGTCAATGCCGGCCTTGACTGCCTCGTAGGCAACGGAGGCAGGATCGGCGCCGTCGATGTCCGACTTCACAGTGGGAACGCCAACCCGCTGGCCCCACGTGGCCAGCTGTTCGGCGGCCGCGGCGCGGAAGGTGTCCGCAGCGCCGAGGAGGACATCCTTGTCCTCCGCAACCAGGACGCGGGCGAGCTTGCCCACGGTGGTGGTCTTTCCCACGCCGTTGACGCCCACCACCATCATGACGGCCGGCTTGTCCGCGTGGCGCTGGACGTTGAGGGAGCGGTCCATGGTGGGGTCCACGAGCTTGATGAGTTCTTCGCGGAGCAGCTCTTTGACCTGCTCGGGGGTCCGGGTGCCCAGGACCTTGACCCGTTCACGGAGGGCGTCCACGAGCTGCATGGTGGGTTCGGTGCCCAGGTCCGCCAGGAGGAGGGTCTCCTCCACCTCGTCCCACACGTTCTCGTCGATCTTGTCGCTTGAGAGCAGCGCCAGGAGTCCCTTGCCCATGATGTTGTTGGACCGGACCAGGCGCTCGCGCAGGCGGACCAGCCGGCCCGCCACGGGAAGCGGAGTCTCAACCGGAATGACCTCCAGCCCCGCGGCGTTATCCGGGACCTCAGCGGTTTCCAGCCCCTCCAGGTCCACCGGGCCCGGGGCCGTACGGTCCGCAACCGCGCCGGGCCTGTCCTCAACGGCAGTGCTCCCGCCCTGCGGCAGTACGGGGTCGTTGGCATCGCGTGTGCCAGGGTACCGGGTGATGTTCTTCCGGGTCTTCATCAGGACCGGAATCAGCCCGCCGATAACCACCAGGGCAGCAAGAATGGACAGGATTATGGGAAGGATGTCATTCACTCCCCTAGCTTCTCATACGCGCGGGGGCGGCCTTCCGGGGCAGGCGTGCAGTTGACCTGCCGTTACACCCGGCCGGTCATACGTCGGCCCCGAGCCGCTGGCTGATCACTGTGGAGACGCCGTCGCCGCGCATGGTGACGCCGTACAGCGCGTCCGCCACTTCCATGGTCCGCTTCTGGTGGGTGATGACAATGAGCTGGCTGGATTCCCGGAGTTCCTCGAAGATGGTGATGAGCCGGCCCAGGTTGGTGTCGTCCAGGGCAGCTTCCACCTCGTCCATGACGTAGAAGGGCGAGGGCCGTGCCTTGAAGATCGCCACCAGCAGCGCCACCGCAGTCAGCGAGCGTTCCCCGCCGGACAGGAGCGAGAGCCGCTTGATCTTCTTTCCGGCGGGACGGGCTTCCACCTCGATACCGGTGGTGAGCATGTCGGCAGGGTCGGTGAGCACCAGCCGCCCCTCCCCGCCCGGGAAGAGCCGGGCGAAGACCCTGACGAACTGGGCCTGGGTGTCTTCGAAGGCCTCGGTGAAGACGCGCTGGACGCGGTCATCCACCTCCTTGATGATGTCCAGCAGGTCCTTCCGGCTGGCCTTCAGGTCCTCGAGTTGGGTGCTGAGGAACTGATGGCGCTCCTCGAGTGCGGCGAATTCCTCCAGTGCCAGGGGGTTCACCCGGCCCAGGCTGGCGAGGTCGCGTTCAGCCTTCCGCAGGCGCTTCTCCTGCTCTTCGCGGACGTAAGGCTTTCCCTCGACGATTTCCGCGCCGGCGCCGTCCACCGGAGCACGAAGGGCAGCCCATTTGTCGCCGCTTTCTTCGGCCGGAACGGGAACGGGAACGTCCGGTCCGTACTCGGCTGCCAGGGCGTCCGGGGTGATGCCCAGTTCGTCGATGGAGCGGGTTTCCAGTGCGTCGATTTGCGCCCTTTGCCGGGCCCGGGCGAGTTCGTCGCGGTGGACGTTGTCCGTGAGGTCGGCCAGTTTCCTCGCCAGGAGTTCATTGGCGGTCCGGATTTCCCCAAGTGCCTGGTCCCGCTGCTCACGGTTGTCTTCGGCAAGGTCACGTTCATGCCGTGCCAGATCCACGGACACGTCAACGTGGCGGAGCGCCACGTCGACGGCGGCGGACACGGCGGCTGCGCGCCGCGCCTGGATGCGGCGGACACGGGCGCGCTCGGCGGCTTCCTCCCGGGCCCGGCGCTCAGTGGCGGCCGCCCGCTCCAGTGAGGCCACCCGGTTCCTGGTGGCTGAGAGCTGCTCTTCGGCGCTGCGAAGCGCCAGCCGTGCCTCAACCTCTGCAGCGCGCGCGTGGGCCGCCGCCTGGGCCAGGGCGTCGCGGTGTTCAGTTGACGGCTCCTGCTCCGCGGGCGCTTCCTGTGCCGCCGCCAGGCGTGCGGCCACAGCTGCGAGCGCTTCCTCCTCTGCCGCCACGTTCTCCTCCGCCCTGGCCAGCGATGACGCCAGGCGGTCGCTTTCGCCGACGGCGCTGCGGAGCACGGAGTTCAGGTGGCCGAGGCGCTCAGCCACGGCGGCCAGCTTCGCGTCGGATTCGTGCAGCCTTTCCAGGGCGGCGTCGGCCCGATCCTGCGCCTCCGCGCGCTTTGCCTCGGTGGCCGCGAGGGCGAACCTGTTCCGCTCCAAGGCTGCCGTGACCGCCGCAAGCCGGCTCTCGGCGTCGTCCACCGCCGCCTGCACCTCGAGGGGCGACGGTGCCTTGGCCGAGCCGCCGGTGACCGACACTGCGGTGAAAACGTCTCCGCCGGTGGTGACGGCCGTCAGCCCGGGGTGTTCCGCCACCAGGGCGGCCGCTGCCTGGATGTCCGGGACAACGGCAGTGCCGGCCAACAGGTCCGCAACCAGGCTGGCGGAGGAGGCGTCGCAGCTGGTGAGGTCCGCGGCCCAGCGCGCGCCCGGGGGGAGGGACATGTCGGTGCCGGTTGTGGGTCCAGCTGCAGCCCCTGCCGATCCGAGGAGCAGTGACGCCCGCCCGGCGTCGTCGTCCTTGAGGAGCTGGAGCACCGCCGTTGCCGTCTCCGCGTCCCGCACCACGATTGCTTCGGAGGCCTCCCCCAATGCCGCGGCTATCGCAGTCTCGAAGCCGGCTTCCACCGTGAGCCCGGCAGCCAGGGTTCCGAGGATTCCATCGAGGCCCGCGTGCAGCGCGTGCCTCGCCCCGTCTTTCCGTTCCAGGCCCAGCTTCAACGCGTCACGGCGCGCCGCCAGGGCGTCGCGCTTCCGGACCCCCTCACTGACGGCTGACTTCAGGCCGGCGATTTCCTGGACCACGGTGTCGAGGGCCTCATTGGCGGCCTCGTAGTCGGCGTCAAGGGATTCCTCTCCCTCCTCCACACCGGCCACCTGGTTTTCCAGTGCCGTGAATTCGGCCTGGGCACGTGCCCGGCGTTCGGTCCCCGCCGCAAGGGATTCACGGAGCCTGCCCAGTTCCGCCTGGGCGGACTCAACGCGGGACCTCGCCGCCGCAACCTGGCCTGCCAGCCGGGCCAGGCCTTCGCGCCGGTCAGCTGCGGCCCGCAGCTCTGCCGTGAGCCGTTTGTCCTCTTCGAGCGCGGCATGCTCAGCCTCGGCCTTTGCGGCGCTTGCTGTGTCCAGGGCGCTGCGCCGGTCAAGGATGCTGCGCTCGAGCTCAACCAGCTCCTCGCGGACCCTGGCCGCCTGGCGTTCCAGTTGTTCCGGGTCCCGGCCCGGCGGCGGTGCCTCCACGGAACCGAGGAGGCGGCTGCGTTCCTGTGCCAGGGAGCCCAGTGAACGCAGCCGCTCCCTGGCAGCGGACAGACGGTACCAGGCGTCCCGTGCGGCATTCAGCCGGGGGGTTGCTTCAGCTGCGAGTTGCTCCAGCTCGGCTTGTTGGCGGCGGCCGGCCTCAAGCTCCCGGCCGGCGAGGGCCCGCCGTTCTTTCAAGGCGGCTTCGTCCGCCACGTCCTGTTCCAGTGCCAGCTGGAGCTGGACCAGATCGTCGGCCAGCAAACGGGCGCGGGCATCGCGGACATCGAACTGGACCCGCTGGGCCCGGCGCGCCACTTCCGCCTGTTTCCCCAGCGGCGTGAGCTGGCGCCGGATTTCTCCCGTGAGGTCCGTGAGGCGCTGGAGGTTGGCCTGCATGGCCTCCAGTTTGCGCACGGTCCGTTCTTTGCGCCGGCGGTGCTTCAGGATTCCGGCCGCTTCCTCGATGAAGCCCCGCCGGTCCTCCGGCGTGGCATGGAGGACGCGGTCCAGCTGGCCTTGGCCGACGATGACGTGCATCTCGCGGCCCAGCCCGGAATCGGACAGCAGTTCCTGGATGTCCAGCAGGCGGCAGCCTGCGCCGTTGATGGCGTATTCCGATCCGCCCGTACGGAAAAGCGTCCGCGAAATGGTCACTTCGGTGTACTCGATGGGCAGGGCGCCGTCAGTGTTGTCTATGGTCAGGGAAACGTGGGCCCGGCCAAGGGGCGGCCGGCCTGACGTCCCGGCGAAAATGACGTCCTCCATCTTTCCGCCGCGGAGCGTTTTGGCCCCCTGTTCGCCCATGACCCAGGCCAGGGCGTCCACCACATTGGACTTCCCGGATCCGTTGGGGCCAACCACCGCGGTGACCCCTGGCTCGAAATTGAAGGTGGTGGCGGACGCGAATGACTTGAACCCCCGGACGGTCAGGCTTTTGAGGTGCAAGGCTTTTCGGATCTCCTGAGTGGCTGAGGCGGCTGCTTCGCTGTCCTCAATCTACTGCGTGGGGGCCCAATATCCGGGATTCCCGCGGGCATTGTCACCAGCGCCCGTTCCGGGGACGGGGCTGGCAGACGGGGCAGGTGTGCGAGGACCGGTTCATGAACTGCTCGCGGCGGATGACGGCGTGGATTCCAGCTGCGGCGCAGCGTTTGCAGGCCTGACCTTCCCGGCCATAGGCGTTAAGGGACCGGTCAAAGTACCCGGAGGCGCCGTTGACGTTCACATACAGCGAGTCGAAGCTCGTTCCGCCGGCCGCGAGGGCATCCAGCATGACCTGCCGGGCGCTGGCGAGCACCCTTTCCGCATCGCCACGGCGCAGGGTGTCGGTGGGCCGGGCATAGTGCAGCCGGGCGCTCCACAACGCTTCGTCCGCGTAGATGTTTCCGATCCCGGAGACCAGTCCCTGGTCCAGCAGCGCCCGCTTCAGGCCGGTTTTGCGCTTGCGGAGGCGCCGGTAGAAAACGTCGAAGGAGAAAGCGGGGTCCAGGGGGTCCCGTGCAATGTGTGACGCTTCCTCAGCTATCAAGGGCAGGGGCGATTCGGCGAGGCCGCCGGGGCCGCCGTCGTCCGTGGGAACCATCGCCGTGACGAACAGCCCGCCAAAGATCCGCTGGTCCACGAACCTCAGTTCTTCCGGCTTGCCGTCACCGGGGCTGAGCCGGAAACGGACCTTCAGGTGCTTTTCGTCCCGGACGTCCCGGTCCTGCATCAGGAGCTGGCCGCTCATCCCGAGGTGGGCCATCAGGGCAACGCGGGGGCGTTCCACGGCCGGCGCCGGCGCGTCCCCGGCGGCGCCGTCCCCGTGGCCGCCTTCCACCAGCGGCATCCACAAGAACTTGCCCCGCCGGACGACGTCTGCAACCGTGGCGCCTTCCAGGTTGCCGGTAAAGTCCTCCACGCCCAGGGCGTGGCGGCGCACCGACCGTGGATCAAGGACCTCCACCGAGGTGATGGTCCGGCCGCGGACCCAGCTCACCAGGCCGCGGCGTACCACCTCAACCTCGGGAAGTTCAGGCATGGCGCTACTTGGCGGGGACGGAACCGGCGGACTTTTTTGTTCCCGCTGCTGCTCCGGAGAGCACCCGCCACGCGTCCGCGGCGGCTTCCTGCTCCGCTTCCTTTTTGGAGTGGCCGGAACCCTTGCCATAGGCGGTTCCGCCCACATGGAGGACAGCCGTGAAAGTGCGGGCATGGTCCGGCCCGGAGCCGTCCACTGCGTAGTGGATGGTGCCGAGCTGGCGGCTTGCAGCGAGTTCCTGGATGTTGGTCTTCCAGTCCGTTCCGGCGCCCAGGGCGGCCGCGTCCTTCAGCAAAGGGCCGATCAGGCGCATCACCAGCTGGCGTGCGGTCTCGATGTCGTTGGACACGTAGGTGGCACCGATCAGTGCTTCCATGGTGTCGGCGAGGATGGAAGCCTTGTTGTTGCCGTGGGTGAGCTTTTCGCCCTGGCCAAGGTAGATGTACTCCCCGATGCCCAGGCTGCGTCCGATGCCGGCAAGCGCACGGGTGCTGACGACGGCGGAGCGCCGCTTTGCGAGCTCACCTTCGGGCAGTTCCGGGTTGTCCCGGTACAGGGCATCGGTAACGGAGAACCCGAGGATGGAATCACCCAGGAATTCGAGCCGCTCGTTGGTGGGGATGCCGCCGTTTTCGTAGGCGTAGGAACGGTGTGTGAGCGCAAGACGAAGCGTCCCGGCGTCTATAGAGACACCGAGACGCTTCAGAAGCTCTTCAGTTGAAGACATCATGTCAGCCTCAGGGGCCGATTAGACGTCCGCGACCTTGCGTCCCTTGTACTCAAGGAACAGCGCAGTGCCAGCCGAGTCGGTGACGACCTTTGCCTGGTGCGGCAGGCTGTAGGTGACCTGGCCGTTCTCGACGGTCTTCACCAGGTGGGGGGCGGTCGCCTTCCACTGGGAGCGGCGGGCGCGGGTATTCGAGCGAGACATTTTCCGCTTGGGAACAGCCACGGCTAACTCATTTCTCTCTAGACAAACACGTACAAATCAATTTTGCCGGTCAGGCTTAGCCATATCAGCTAGGGCAGCCCAGCGAGGATCCAAGACCTCGTGGTGGTGCCCCGGCTCGTCTTCCAGGCGAACTCCACATTCGGAGCAAAGGCCCTGGCAGTCTTCCCGGCACACCGGCTGGAACGGCAGCGCGGTCACCACTGCGTCCCGCAACACCGGTTCAAGATCGATTACATCGTGCTCGACTCGACGTTGCTCTTCATCATCTTCTCCGTCCGAGAGCTCCACGCCCTCATAGAAGAAAAGTTCTTGCACATTGACCTCGAGGTCATACGCAAGGGGATCCAGGCATCGGCCGCATTCACCTGTTACCTCGGTGAGCACGGTTCCTGATACCAAAATTCCTTCGTGTACGGCTTCAAGCCTCAGATCCAGCTCGATATCCGAGCCTTCCTGAACGCCAATGAGCGCCACGCCAAGATCACCTGGCGCGGGTACATGTTCCTTCAGTGTCCGCATGCTTCCCGGGCTGCGCCCGAGGTCCTTGACGTCGAACGCCAGGGGCGAACCAGCATCTCTTTTAATGAGAACTCCTGTTGAACATATGACCGACGTACTATCTTAGCCTGAAGAGCCACAGGGACTCAAACCGGCCGGCAGGGAGTGCCGAAGTACCGGACCAGCCTACCCCCTCGGCTGCTGGCCGGGGCCCGACTCGCCCGCAAGCATCCGCCGCAGCACCGACCGGGGCACGTATTCGGACACATTTCCGCCCAGGCCGGCCACCTCTTTGATCAGGGTGGAGGAAAGGTGGAGGTAATGGGCCTCTGCAGGCAGGAAGACCGTTTCAACGCCGCTGAGCTGCCGGTTCATGGTGGCCATGGGCAGCTCATAGTCGAAGTCCGAGGACGACCTGAGTCCCTTGACGATGGCCGAAACACCGCGCTGCCGGCAATACTCTGCCAGCAGGCCCTCCCCGACTGGTTCCACCACGATGCCCTTGAGTGAGGCGAGGGTTTCCCGTGCCATGTCCAGGCGCTCCTGGAGGGTGAACCTGTACTGCTTGGCCTGGTTGGTGGACACGGCCACGATGACCTCGTCAAAGAGGCCGGCGGCACGTGCAATAACCTCGAGATGGCCGTTGTGGATAGGGTCGAAGGATCCGGGGCAGACAGCGCGTCTCATGCTCCGAACCTACCCCATGGGAACACCGGGATACCATGACTGGATGCATCCACCACGGGAACTTTCCACCCCCATGGCCCCTGCTCCGTGGCAGCGCGCCGCCCTCGGAGCAAACCTCCTTGCCCCCGACGGAGGCCTGGGCGTCACCATCTTCGAAGAGATGACCACCCTGGCCGTGCAGACAGGCGCCATTAACCTCGGCCAGGGGTTCCCGGACGAGGACGGCCCGGCGGAAATCAGGGAGGCCGCCCGGTCTGCCATCCTGGCGGGCGCGAACCAGTATGCGCCCGGCAAGGGCATCCCGGAACTGCGGGAGGCAGTCTCGGCCCACCAGCAGCGGTTCTACGGCCTCTCCCCCGACCCGGCGACGGAAGTCATCATCACCACCGGAGCCACCGAGGCCATCGCGGCCTCGCTCCTGGCCTTCGCCGGTCCCGGCGACGAGGTCCTCACCCTGGAGCCTTTCTACGATTCCTACGGCGCCGTGATCGGCCTGTCCGGTGCGACGCACGTGACTGCACCGCTCCTGGCCCCGGACTTCATGCCGGATATGGCCGCCCTCGAGGCCGCTTTCAGCGCGCGGACGAAGGTGGTGCTGCTGAACAACCCCCACAACCCCACCGGGGCGGTCTTCCCGCGGGACGTGCTCCAACGGGTCGTTGACCTGGCCCGCAGGCATGACAGCATCATCATCACGGACGAGGTCTATGAGCACCTCACGTTCGGCGTCCGGCACGTACCGGTGGCTTCCCTGCCCGGAGCGGCGGACCGAACCATCACCATTTCCTCGGCCGGCAAGACCTTTTCCCTGACTGGCTGGAAGGTCGGCTGGCTCACGGGACCCGAAGAGCTGGTGTCGGCCGCCCGGACGGTCAAGCAGTTCCTCACCTACAGTTCGGGCACGCCGTTCCAGTCGGCCATCGCCACGGGCCTGGCCCTGCCGGACTCCTTCTATGAGGGCATCGCGGCGTCCCTTGAGCACAAGCGGGACATCCTGAGTGAAGGCCTGCGTGCCGCGGGGTTCGAGGTCTTCTCGCCGCAGGGCACGTACTTCGTCAATGTGGACACCGCCCCCTTGGGCATCAGCGACTCCGTGGACCTGGCCCGGAAGCTTCCGGCACTGGTGGGCGTGGCCGCGATCCCTGTCCCGGTTTTCTGCCACGCCGAGGGAGCGGAGCGCACCCGAAGCCTGCTCCGTTTCGCCTTCTGCAAGAAGGCCGAGGTCCTGGAAGAGGCTGCCGGGCGGCTGGCTGCACTCAGCGGCAGGCTCTGATGCCCGGCGGGCGGGAAGTCCGGGCGTCCCGGTTCCTGCGCACCACCGGACAGCACGCGTCCATAGAACCCGACGCCTTCACAGCCGGCAGCTACGTCCTCAGCATCGGCGGCGCGGAACAGTCCCACGTGAACCTGCTGCAGCCCGAGGAGATCTTCTACGAATACCTGCGCCGGATCGGACACCTGGTGGACCTGGCGGCAAGCCCCGGGGTTCCGGTCAGTGCGCTGCACCTGGGCGCGGGAGCGCTGACCCTGGCCCGGTACATCCAGGCCACCAGGCCCGGGTCGGTGCAGTATGCGGTGGAGCTGGAGCGTGAGCTGCTCGATTTCGTCCTGCGGGAGCTGCCCCTGCCCGAGGGGACGGACCTGCAGACCATCATCGGCGATGCCCGGGAGTCACTTGTCCGGATTGACCCCGAAGTCCGGTTCGACGTCGTCAGCCTGGACATCTTTTCCGGGCCGGACGCGCCCGCGCACCTGACCACCGGCGCGTTCTACCGGGAGGTGAGGGAGCGGCTCAACCCTGCAGGACTGCTGATCGTCAATGTCGGCGACGAGCCGGGCCTGACCCTGGTCCGAAGCCAGGTGTCCGCCATGCGGCAGGCCATGGCGGATGTGGCCGCCGTCGCGGAAACAGGCATGTTCGAAGGCCGCTACCCCGGCAACATCATCCTCGCCGGCACCCTCACCCCGTGGCCGCCGGAATGGACCACTGAACTGACCGCCCGCGGGCCGCACCCGGCAAAAGTGCTGGCCGGAGTGGACCTCGACCCCTTTGCAGGATGACTCCGGGAGGCCAAAGTTCCCGCGCCCGGGCTAGCGTCCGGCCGGTTCCGGCGCCTCGGGAATGTCGTCATCGTCGATTGCATCGGGCACGAAAGGCTCCGCGAACCACAGCCTGGTCTCCCCGTATTTCTTCTCCGCAAACCGGGTGAGGGCCTCGGGCCACCGGGGCTCGGGCGAGCGGGAGGAGCGCTCCACCACCACCACCGCCGCCGGCGACAGGTGGGTGGACAGCTTCAGGAGCACTGCCTGCAAGCCAACCTCCTCGAGCAAATACGGCGGGTCCAGGAAAACAAGGTCCCAGACTGCCGCCTCCGATGCGCGTTCCAGGAAGGATTCCACCTTTGAGCGGTGGACGGTTACCACTTTCCGGCCCAGGACGCCGTTGACGAGATCGGCATTGCGCTGGCAAACGGCGCTGGCCCTGCCATCGGACTCCACCAGGTCCACTGTCCGGGCGCCCCTGCTGCCGCTCTCGACCCCCAGGGCGCCGGAACCCGCATAGAGGTCCAGCACACGGGCGCCGGTAATGACGTTGAAGGCATCAAGGCGGGAAAAAAGCGCTTCCTTGACGCGGTCCGTGGTGGGCCTGGTGAGGGATCCCGGGACGCCGGTCAAAGGAGTGCCGCCGGCGGCACCTGCAATAATCCGGCTCATTCAACGCTCCTGTCTTGGCCGCCAGGATATCCGGCACCCACCATGCTAGCCGCGTTCAAGGAACGCCTCCTTCTCGGGATTGAGGTATTTGTCGATCGCTTCGGCAAGCTCCGGGCGAGCGGACAGGGCAGGGTCCTCGCGCACAATCTCCTGGGCGTCTTCCCTTGCCCGCGCAATGACGTCGCCATGCTCCAGGACGCGGAGCAGCTTCAGGGTGGAGCGACCGCCTGATTGCGAGGCTCCCAGGATGTCGCCCTCGCGCCGCAGCTTCAGGTCCTCTTCGGACAGGACGAAGCCGTCGGTAGTCGCCGCCACGGCATCCAGCCGGCGGCGGCTGGGATGCCCGGGTTCAAGGGCGGTGACCAGCAGGCAGGTCCCTGGCAGCCCGCCCCGGCCCACCCGGCCGCGGAGCTGGTGCAACTGGGAAATACCGAACCGGTCCGCATCCAGAATGACCATCAGGGTTGCGTTGTGAACGTCCACGCCCACCTCGATCACCGTAGTGGAGACAAGCAGCTTGATGCGGTTGGCCGCAAAGTCTTCCATGACGCCGAACTTCACGTCCGGTTCCTGCCGTCCGTGGAGCGGCGCCAGGGGAACTCCGGACAGTGTGGTCTCTTCCCGCAGATGCTCGACGACGGCCGTCACCGAGGCGAGCTCCCGGCTGCCGTCCCCTTCCGCATCCCCCGCCGGAGGCTCCGCCTCCCCGGGGCTGAAGTCGCCGTCGTCGTCCGTTCCGATCCTGGGGCAGACGACGTACACCTGATGGCCCCTGTCAATCTCCTCCCGGGCGCGGGCCCAGATGCGGCCTGCCCAGGCCGGGTTCTCGGCAAGTCCCACCAGGTGGGTGGCGATAGGGGCACGGCCGGCCGGCAGTTCGTCCAGGACCGACGTTTCGAGGTCGCCGAAAACTGTCATCGCGACGGTCCGCGGGATGGGCGTGGCCGTCATCACCAGCAGATGCGGCGGCTTCCGCGCCTTGGCGCGCAGGGCATCGCGCTGTTCCACCCCGAAGCGGTGCTGCTCATCCACCACGATCAGGCCGAGATCATAGAATGAGACGTTGTCGCTCAGCAGGGCATGGGTCCCGATGATGATCCCGGCCGTCCCCGAGGCGGCATCAAGCAGGGCCTGCCGGCGCGCCGCCGTCGGCAGGGAGCCAGTGAGCAGCGAAACCTGGACGGAAGCGCCGTCCATCCCGCCCAGCAGGCCGTCTCCGGAGAGAGGGCCCAGGGTCCGGCGGATCGATTCGAAATGCTGGGCAGCGAGGACCTCCGTGGGCGCCAGCAGGGCCGCCTGCCCGCCGGCATCCACCACCTGCAGCATGGCACGGAGCGCCACGATGGTCTTGCCGGAGCCCACTTCTCCCTGCAGCAGCCGGTTCATGGGGACGTCCCGGGAGAGTTCTGCCGCCAGGGTTTCCCCGACGGCGGCCTGCCCGGCCGTGAGCGTGAACGGAAGGCTCCGGTCGAAACTGGCCAGCAGGCCCTCCGGAGCGGGCCGGCGGGCGGTGGCTTCTTCCGAGGCCAGCTGTGCACGGCGGCGGGCCAGGGCGGACTGCAGCACCAGTGCCTCCTGGTAACGGAAGCGGCGACGTGCCTGCTGCCAGTCCGTGGCCGACTCCGGCTCATGGATCAGCCGGTAGGCTTCGGCGATCGGCAGGAACTTCTCCCGGGCCGCGATGGCGGGTGGCACGGGATCCGGCAGGGAGCCAAGGTCAGCAGTTTCGAGCAGGGTTGAGACAGCCTTCTGGATCTTCCAGCTGGGAAGCTTGGCGGTGGCCGGATAGATGGGAATGGGCATGGCGGCCAGCTTTTCCGGATCCCGGCCGCCCTCGCTGAACGGATCATCGTCCAGCAGCTGGTAGTCGGGGTTGGTGAGTCCAAGGGATCCCTTGAAGAACGTGACCTTGCCGGAAAACAGCGCCCGGCGGCCAGGGAGCAGGTCCGCTTGGGCCTTGTAGCCGTTGAAGAAGCTGATCTTGAGCGTACCCGGCGCTTTGCCCCGGTACTCCGTGCCGCCTACCACCCGGAGGCCCTGTCTTCCGTCGTCGTCGGAAACCACGACGTCGGTGATGGTGCCGCGGCGCGCCTGCATCCGGCGGGTGTTGCTGGAGAGCACCCGGGCGATCAGGGTGACTTCTTCGTCCCGGGGAATCTCGCTGATGGGCGTCAGCTCTCCCCGGCTCATGTAGCGGCGCGGGTAGTAATTCAGCAGCCCCTCGACTGTGGTGATGCCCAGATGCTTTTCTATGACCGCTGCGGAACGCTTGCCAAGCCGCCGTTCCAGCGCCAGGTCCAGTTCAGCGCTCATGCCCACTGGAGTTCACTGCATCCGTTGCAGGGTCCCGCGGCAGCGCGAGTTCACTGATGCTGATGTTGGCCGGCTCCCCCAGGGACCGGATGATGTGGACGGCGGGATCCGCCTCGGGGACATGGACGTGGACGCGCCACCGGTAGTTGCCGTCGGAATCGGGCACGCTGCCAACCTGGCTCATGATCACGGACTCGCCCACCTCGTCCAGCCGCTGGCGGAGGGTTGCCGCGTTGAGGGGTGACAGGCTGATGGTGCACATGACTTCCACGCCGTCGTCATCCGGCATGGCCGTATGGATGTGCGGGTCAGACACGTCGTAGCCGTGCAGGCCGTCAAGGAGTTCGCTTTGGAGCTCTTCACCCAGGATCGCTGAGCGAAGGCAATCGAGGATCAGCAGCATCCCCACTCCGCCCGCATCAACCACATGGGCGGTCGTCAGAACGTCCAACTGGTCTTCGGTGTGGATCACCGCGGCGAGGGCGCCCTCCACAACGGCGTCCAGGGCAAGGCCCAGGGCGTGGTTGCTGTCGTCCCCGTTCTGTCCGGCGTCGACAGCGGCCGCGGCCCGGGCTGCCGCTTCCATGACGGACAGCATGGTTCCCGGCACGGGATCGCTCAATGCCGACCAGGCACGGATCTGGGCACGGTTGAGGGCTGCCGCCAGCAGGGTGGAGGTCAGCCGGGTGTGGCCTGCCAGCGGCTCGGCGGCTGCGCACAGGAACACCGAGAAAAGGGTCCCCGAGTTGCCCCGCGCTTCCTCCATGGCGGCCTGGCCCGCGGCGGCAAGGACGGCACCGACGTCCATCTGCGCGGGGTGGTCACCCGTGGCAGCGAGGGAACGGGCTGCGGCGCGCACGGTGACGTAGAGGTTGGTGCCGGTGTCGCCGTCGGCCACGGGAAAGATGTTGATGGCATTCAGGCGGTCGCTGTGGTTGCCAATGGCGGTCTCAGCCTTGCCCAACCATCTCTTCATCGCTTGCGCGTTAGCGGCAACCTTAGTGTGCAAAGTGATCCCATCCCCCGGTGTCCGCGGACCGGCCCGCAATTTTGACGCCCGGGCCTTCATTGATTCCCAGTGCTTGTACTGAGCCTATCGCAGTGAATCCGTGAGGCAGCGGCGAACCAGGAGGGAAGGTGGCAAGCAGTCCGTGGTCCTCCCCGCCGCCGAGGACCCACTCTCCAGGGTCCATGCCCAACAGCTCAGCGGCCGGCCGAAGGGCGTCCGCCAGCCGCTTCAGCGGGCCTGGATTGAGGTCGACGGCGACACGGCTGGCTGTTGCCAGCCTCAGCCCATCGCGCAGCAGCCCGTCTGAGACGTCCAGCATGGCGGTGGCGCCGGCGGCACGCGCGGCGGGCCCTGACGCCAGGGGCGGCCGTGGCCTGCACTGCAGTTCCACCAAGGCGCGTTGACCGTCGCTGAGGGCATCAACAGGCACGTCCGACTCCAACAGTGCAAGGCCTGCGGCAGCATGGCCGGCGGTGCCCGCAAGGGCCAGGACGTCCCCCGGCCTGGCCCCGGACCGGAGGACCGGCGCGCCGGCGTCGAGCGTTCCCAGCACGGCCACCGTGACGGAGATTTCGCGCCCGCGCCCCAGGTCCCCGCCCGCTACCGAGCAGGATGCCGCGCCCAGTTCCCTGATGCCCGCGGTGAGGCCGTCCGCCAGGTCCTCCACCCAGCCCACAGCCGTTTCGGGCGGAAGGGTAAGGCTTACCACCATCGACGTGGCGCGCGCACCCATGGCGTTGATGTCACTCAGGTTCTGCGCCGCAGCTTTCCAGCCGACGTCGAAGCCGGTAGTCCGGTAGCCGTTGGGCCATTGCAGCCTGAAGTCCTGGTCCTGGACCTGGGTGTCGATGCTGATGACGGTCCTGCCGTCAGGAGAAGCCACTATGGCGGCGTCGTCCCCCGGGCCGAGCAACGTAGCGTCGCTGTGCGCGCCGTCCATGGCCAGGCGCGGAAAAATCCGGGCCAGCAGCCCGGCCTCGGAGAGCGCAGAGACGGTCAGGGCGGAGACGGTCTGCGGCTCCCCGACGGCGGCAGCGCCTTCAGGGTGGGGCCGCCCGTGGTGGGTGATGGGATTCTCAGGCACTCCACTACGCTATCGCGGTACTCCGACATTGCCGGCCCACGGTGCCGCGTCAGGGCGGAGCCCACCGCGGCGATAGGCTGGAGACATGCACCGTCCCCAGCTTTCCCTGCCCGCCCGCGTTGCCAGGCTGGCACTGATTGGGAGCCTTGCGGCCGTTTCTTTAACCTCGTGCTCGCCTGCCGTGGATGTTCCGGCGGCCAAGGACGCGGCCAACCCGGCGTGCGCGCCCATGATGGTGGGCCTGCCTGATGCCATCGGCGAGTACGCGCTGCGAAAGACAAACAGCCAGGCCACGGCCGCGTGGGGCGATCCGTCCCTGGTGATCCTGCGCTGCGGCGTGAATGTGCCCGGGCCCACCACGGACCGCTGCGTGACCGTGAACGGGATCGACTGGGTCATCAAGGAAGGGGATCCGGTGTGGACCCTGACAACCTACGGCCGCGAACCGGCAACGGAGATCCTCCTGGACCCTGACAAAATCAGTTCAGCCACTGTCCTTGCCGACCTTGCGGCAGCGGCCGGCAAGGTGCCGGCCGCCAGGAACTGCGTGGGGCAGGAGGATCTCCAGAACCTGCCGCCGAGCCAGTAGGCGGTGGCGGCTGACTCTCAGCGCAGCCCGGTTTTGCGGTTCAGCGCGAGGTAGATCAGTTCGTCGATGAGGTCGGCGTAACCCAGGCCGGAAGCCGCCCACATCTGCGGATACATGCTCTTGGGCGTGAAGCCGGGCATGGTGTTGATCTCGTTGATGATGAGTTCCCCGGCGGGCGTGTAGAAGAAGTCCACCCGGCTCAGGCCCTCGGCCCCCACGGCGTCGAACGCCGCCGCGGCAAGCTCCCGGACCCGGGCTATGGCTTCCTCGGGGATGTCGGCAGGGCAGCTGAGGGAGGCGGCGTCGTCCTCCACATACTTGGCGTTGAAGTCGTAGAACTCGTGGGTTCCGCCCGCCACGGAAATTTCACCGGGCATGGAGGTGCGTGGCGCGTCGGTGCCCCTGCCTTCGAGGACCGCACATTCGATCTCCCGGCCGGTGATGCCGGCCTCGATCACCAGTTTCAGGTCGTGCCGCCGGGCTTCCTCGATGGCTGCATCGAGGAGTTCCAGGGAATCCACCTTGGAGATACCCATGGATGATCCTGCCCGCGCCGGCTTGACGAAGACGGGAAATCCCAGCCGGTCCACCTGCTTGCGCACTGACTCCGGGTCCTTGCGCCACTGCCTGTCCGTCACCGCGACATACGGACCGACCTGCAGCCCGGCAGCCTCGAACACCACCTTCATGAAGTGCTTGTCCATGCCCACGGCCGAGGCCAGGACGCCGGCGCCGACATAGCGGGTATCCGAGAGTTCCAGGAGCCCCTGGATGGTTCCGTCCTCCCCGAACGGGCCGTGGAGAAGCGGGAAAACCACGTCCACCGTGCCGAGCTCCTGGGGTACCTCGTTCGGGGCCGTGACGATCAGCTGGTGCTCGCCCCCGATCTCGGCAAGGGTCACGGTCTGCGGCGAAGGCGCCACCTCAGGGAGGGATGTTCCCGCGAGGGACCACTGGGCCGTATCGGCTGACGCGAGGACCCATTGCCCGGTTTTGGCGATGCCAATGGGAATTACTTCGTACTTGTCCTTGTTGATCGCGCCGAGGACACCGGCCGCTGTCACGCAGCTCACGGCGTGCTCGCTCGAGCGGCCGCCGAAAAGGACCGCCACCCGGGGTTTGGCCCTGCGCGCGGGCTCCCCTGCAGCCAGGTTTTCATGGGACATCGTCAGTATTCGCCTTCAGGTTTCAGTTCCCGGGACAGCAGGACGGGCCCCAGTTGGTCAACGGACAGCTTGCCGGCCAGCACGGCAACGACGGCGGCTGTAATGGGCATCTCCACGCCCAGCTTGCCTGCCAGCTCGTGGACCGCCTGACCCGATTTTATGCCTTCGGCGGTCTGTGTCATCTTCTGGCCCACTTCCTCAAGCGTGAGGCCCTGCCCCAGGAGCCGCCCGGCGGTGTGGTTGCGTGACAGCGGGGAGGAACAGGTGGCCACAAGGTCGCCCAGGCCTGCGAGGCCTGCCATCGTCTTGGCTTCTCCGCCAAGGGCAAGGGCCAGGCGGGACGTTTCCGCGAGTCCGCGGGTGATGACGGACGCCTTGGTGTTGTCCCCCATCTGCCTGCCCTCGCAAATGCCGACGGCCAGGGCAATAACGTTCTTGACGATCCCGCCGATCTCCACGCCCACGACGTCGGCGGTGGTGTACGGCCGGAAGTAGGGGGCCGTGCAGCTCCTGGCGATCCAGCCTGCGGCGGCGGAGTCGGTGCAGGCAACCACAGAGGCAGTGGGTTCTTCGCGGGCGATTTCCATGGCCAGGTTGGGGCCGGACACAATGGCTATGCGCTCGGCGGGCAAGCCCAGTTCCTCGCTGATGACCTCGCTCATCCTGGCGTCCGTACCGAGCTCCAGGCCCTTCATCAGCGAGACAACCATGGCGTCCGGAGCGATCAGGCTTTTCCACTCCCGCAGCTGCGGCCGGAGCGACTGCGCCGGGACCGCGATGACCACAAGGTCAGCGCCCTCCAGGACAGCGGCGACGTCTGTTGACGCGGAGATGCTCTCCGGCAGCGGGATGTCCTTCAGGTACTGCTCGTTGCGGTGGTCCGCATTAATCCGGTCCACCACTTCAGCACGCCTGCCCCACAGCCTGATGCTGCGCGGCTCGCCCGCAGCAGCCGCGGCGTCAGCGAGGATTTTCGCAAAGGTTGTTCCCCAGGAGCCGGCGCCGAGAACAGCAACGGAGCGGGCCGAGCCCGTCTGCCTTCCCCCAGGGGTCACGGAGCTTCCGTTCCGGTACCGGTCTGCTGCTGCCCGCGCTCCACGAACCTGCCGTGCCGGGCCTGCTGCTTCTTGGCCGGATCCCACCGCTCAGCCGGAGGCTCTTCTCCCCTGATTTCGGCCAGAAGTCCAGTGATCGCATCCATGATCGCGTCGGTGGCCCCGGCAAGGGTTGCCTTGTCCAGCGGACGGCCGCTGAAGGCGCTGAGGTCAACGGGCTCGCCCACCACTACGGTCGACTTCTTGCGCGGGAACAGGTGGAACCGCTTGCCGTAACGGGGGAAAACTTCGTGGGCGCCCCAATGGGCAATCGGAACCACCGGAATGCCGCCCTCCAGGGCAAGCCGCGCAGCACCCGTGTGGCCTTTCATGGGCCACAGCGCCGGATCACGCGTCAGGGTGCCTTCGGGGTAGATGATGATGGCCCCGCCTTCGGCAACGATCTCCTGCGCGAGCTGCAGGGAGCGGTTCGCCCCCGCGGACGAACGTTCCACCGGGATCTGCTTTGTTGCCCGCAGGACCCAGCCCAGCACCGGAACCTTGAAGAGCCCTGACTTGGCAAGGAAGTGCGGGGCAATCTTGTGGTTGTAGAGGAGGTGGCCGACGATCAGGGGATCGATCTCGGTGCAGTGGTTGGGCGCGGCGATAAAACCGCCCGCAGGCAGCTTTTCCGTGCCCTCCCACTTCTTGTCCATCATGAGGTTGAACAGGGGGCGGACTATGCCGGCGACCACAGCGAGGGTGGCGCGGCTCTTGGCCGGTTCCTTCACGGCTGCCTGCTACTTCTCTGTGGTGATGTCGAAGTCGGCGCCAAGGCCGGCCAGCTTTTCAGTGAAGCGCTCGTAGCCGCGGTTGATGATGTCGATCCCCGTGACGCGGGAGGTGCCGGTGGCCGCGAGGGCGGCAATCAGGTGGCTGAAGCCGCCGCGCAGGTCCGGAACATCGATGTCGGTGCCCTTGAGCTGGGTGGGTCCGGAGATCACCGCGGAATGCAGGAAGTTGCGCTGGCCAAAACGGCACGGCACGCTGCCCAGGCACTCGCGGTGCACCTGGATGCTGGCGCCCATCCGGATGAGCGCGTCCGTGAAGCCGAAGCGGTTCTCGTAGACCGTCTCGTGGACGATGGAGACGCCTTCGGCCTGGGTCAGGGCCACCACCAGCGGCTGCTGCCAGTCCGTCATGAAGCCGGGGTGCACGTCAGTCTCCAGCACCAGCGGATTGAGCTTCCCGCCGCGGTGGTAGAAACGGATGCCGTCTTCACCGATGTCCATGCCGCCGCCCACCTTGCGGTAGGTGTTCAGGAAGGTCATCATGTCCCGCTGGGAGGCGCCTTCAACGAAGATGTCACCCTTGGTCACCAGTGCCGCAGAAGCCCACGACGCCGATTCGTTGCGGTCCGAAAGCGCCCGGTGGTTGTAGCCGCCGAGGTCGCGGACGCCCTCGATGCGGATGGTGCGGTCAGTCTGGACGCTGATGATGGCGCCCATCTTCTGCAGCACGGCGATGAGGTCGATGATTTCCGGCTCTGTTGCAGCACCGGACAGCTCGGTGATGCCCTCGGCGCGCGTGGCGCTCAGCAGCACCTGCTCGGTGGCGCCCACGGAAGGGTAGGGCAGGGAGATCTTGGCGCCGTGCAGGCCCTTGGGGGCTGAGATGTGGATGCCGCCGGGCCGCTTCTCCACCACGGCACCGAACTGGCGCAGGACGTCCAGGTGGTAGTCAATGGGCCGGTCGCCGATCTTGCAGCCGCCGAGGTCGGGGATGAACGCCTCGCCGATCGCGTGGATCAGCGGCCCGCAAAGCAGGATGGGGATCCGGGAGTCGCCCGCGTGGGCGTCGATGGCGGTGCTGGACGCCGTCTTGGCGGCCTTGGGGTCCAGCGTGAGGTCGCCGGTCACCGGGTCCTTCACCACGGTCACGCCATGGAGCTGCAGGAGGGAGGTGACGACCTCCACGTCCTTGATCTCCGGCACGTTCCGCAACACCGACGGTTCGTTGCCCAGCAACGCTGCCACCATCGCCTTGGGAACAAGGTTCTTTGCTCCCCGGACGCTGACGCGGCCTGTAAGCGGGACTCCGCCGCGGATTGTCAGAACACTACTCATATACCGGTTTCCTTACGATCACTCGCCCCCAAATCCTTGCAAAGGCTCCAACCAAGCATAGGAGGTTGCGTTACCTAACCGAAATACGCGGGCGACGGCGGCAGGGCGTGGCGTGCCGCCGTCGGCCCTGCGCGGCTGCTTCAGCCGTTGGAGGAAAGGCGTGCCGGCAGGGTTTTCGGCTTGAACGAAGGACGGGTCGCCTCGTAGGCCGTGATGTCCGCCTCATGCTGCAGGGTCAGCCCGATGTCGTCCAGGCCCTCGAGCAGGCGCCAGCGCGTGTAGTCGTCAATCTCGAAGGGCGCAACGATGTTTCCGCACACCACGGTCTTGGACACCAGGTCCACAGTGACTTCGGTCCCCGGAGCGTTCTCCAGTTCTTTCCAGATCAGCTCGATGTCATCCTGGGAGAGCTCGGCGGCCAGCAGGCCCTGCTTGCCGGAATTCCCACGGAAGATGTCGGCGAAGCGGGAAGAGAGGACGGCCTTGAAGCCGTAGTCCTTCAGCGCCCAGACGGCGTGCTCGCGGGACGATCCTGTTCCGAAGTCCGGGCCTGCGACCAGGACGGACCCGGCGTTGAACGGCTCCTTGTTCAGGATGAAGGACGGGTCCTTGCGCCACGCCGAGAACAGCGCGTCCTCGAAGCCGGTCCGGGTAATCCGCTTGAGGTAGACGGCGGGGATGATCTGGTCCGTGTCCACGTTGCTCTGCCGCAGCGGGACGCCGATTCCGGTGTGGGTGGTGAACTTTTCCATGGCGTGTCCTAGGCTGCGTCGGTGCGGATGGCGGCGGATTCGGGAGCCGGATCGAGGTCCGACGGCGAACTCAGCGTGCCTCGGATGGCAGTGGCTGCGGCAACCACCGGGGAGACCAGGTGGGTGCGGCCGCCTTTGCCCTGGCGCCCTTCGAAGTTGCGGTTGGAGGTGGACGCGCAGCGCTCCCCCACGTCCAGCTGGTCCGGGTTCATGCCGAGGCACATGGAGCAGCCGGCAAAGCGCCATTCAGCGCCGAAATCCTTGAACACGCGGTCCAGGCCTTCGGCCTCCGCTTCCAGCCGCACGCGTGCCGACCCCGGCACCACGAGCATGCGGATGTTGGGATCCTTCCGGCGCCCGCGGATGATGTCCGCCGCGGCACGCAGGTCCTCCATCCGGGAGTTGGTGCAGGAACCCAGGAACACGGTGTCCACCCGGATGTCCTTCATCGGCGTGCCAGCCTTGAGGCCCATGTACTGCAGTGCCCGCTCGGCCGCTGCCTTGGCGTTCTCGTCACCGAAATCCTCCGGAGACGGGACGGACTCGGACAGGGAGACGCCCTGGCCAGGGTTGGTGCCCCAGGTGACGAACGGCTCCAGGGTGTCGGCGTCCAGGTCCACCTGGGCATCGAAGACGGCGTCGTCGTCGGTCCGCAGGGTGTTCCAGTACTCGACGGCGGCATCCCAGTCCGCGCCTTCCGGCGCGTGCGGGCGGCCCTTCATGTAGTCGTAGGTGGTCTGGTCCGGCGCAACGAGGCCGGCCCTGGCACCCGCTTCGATGGACATGTTGCAGATGGTCATGCGCGCGTCCATGGACAGCGCCCGGATGGCGGAGCCGCGGTATTCCAGGACGTAGCCCTGGCCGCCGCCGGTGCCGATCTTGGCGATCACGGCCAGGATGATGTCCTTCGCCGTCACGCCGGGACGCAGCGTTCCCTCGACATTGATGGCCATCGTCTTGAACGGCTTCAGGGAGAGGGTCTGGGTGGCCATGACGTGCTCCACCTCGGAAGTGCCGATGCCCATGGCCAGCGCACCGAAGGCACCGTGGGTGGAGGTGTGCGAGTCACCGCAGACAACGGTCATGCCCGGCTGGGTGAGGCCCAGCTGCGGGCCCACGACGTGGACGATGCCCTGCTCGGCGTCGCCGAGGCTGTGCAGCCGCACACCGAACTCTGCGCAGTTGTTGCGCAGCGTCTGGATCTGGGTGCGGCTGGTCAGGTCGGCGATAGGCTTGTCGATGTCCAGCGTGGGAGTGTTGTGGTCCTCCGTCGCGATGGTCAGGTCCGGCCGGCGCAGCTTGCGGCCGGCCAGCCGCAGGCCTTCGAATGCCTGCGGAGACGTGACCTCGTGGACCAGGTGGAGGTCGATGAAGAGAAGGTCGGGCTGGGCGTTGGCTCCATCACCATCACCTTTGCGCACCACGTGTGCGTCCCAGACTTTCTCGGCCAATGTCTTTGCCATGGCCATCTCCCTTCACTGCTGTTTGGCTGATGAGATCAACTGAATCAGGACGGCTCCGCACTGCGCCAGCCGAAAGATTTGCATCTCAGATATTGAGACGGCAATATCATTACATGGACAATTCTAGTGGAGTCGGTGTCATTGATAAAGCGGCCCAGGTGCTTGATGCACTGGAAGCCGGCCCCACCACCCTCGCGCAGCTCGTGGCGGCCACCGGCCTGGCCCGCCCCACTGTGCACCGGCTTGCCCTCGCCCTGGTGCACCACCGGCTGGTAAGCCGTGATATCCAAGGCCGGTTCGTCCTGGGGAGCCGGCTGGTTGAACTGGCCTCCGCCGCGGGCGAGGACCGCTTGATCGCCTCCGCCGGGCCCGTCCTGATGCAGCTGCGCGACGCCACCGGCGAAAGCGCCCAGATTTTCCGCCGCCAGGGTGACTGGCGGGTATGCGTGGCGTCGGCCGAACGGCCCATCGGCCTTCGTGACACCATTCCCGTAGGCACGCAGCTGTCCATGAAGGCAGGATCAGCCGCCCAGGTGCTGCTCGCCTGGGAGGACCACGACCGCCTGCTCGAGGGGCTGCAGTCAGCCCGCTTTACGCCTACCGTCCTGGCTGGTGTACGACGGCGGGGCTGGGGCCAGAGCCTCGGCGAACGCGAGCCCGGGGTGGCCTCAGTTTCGGCGCCGGTGCGCGGGCCGTCCGGCCGGGTGATCGCGGCAGTTTCCATTTCCGGACCCATCGAGCGGCTCACCCGCCAGCCCGGCAGGCTGCATGCGGAAGTGGTCTGCAATGCCGGCCGCATCCTCACCGAGGCCCTGCGGAAGAACAACGACTGACGCGCTGACACCAACCGGCGGCCCGTACCGGCGCCGTCGGGCTAGGATTTTCGGCATGGGCAGCTACGCAGTGTTTCTTCGCGGCATCAACGTGGGCGGCATCAACATCAAGATGGCTGATCTGCGGGAGGCGCTCAAGGCCGCAGGCTTTGCTGACGCCCGCACCCTGCTTGCCAGCGGAAATGTGGTCCTGGCCAGCCCCCTGGACGCGGACGCCGTCAAACGCGAATGCGAAAAATGCCTGCGGGACACGTTCGGCTATGACGCCTGGGTGGTGGTCCTCGAGTCAGCCCGGCTGTCGGACCTCGTGGCCGCCTGCCCCTACCCCGAGGACGACAAAACCACCCACAGCTACATCACGCTCTCCTCGGACACGGGGGTCCTCGATGAACTCGATGCGGCAGGGGCGGCGCTGGAGGGAAACGAACAGGAGAGGCTGGGTCCGGAGGCCCTCGCCTGGCTGGCACCGGCCGGCGGAACGCTGGACAGCCCCTTCAGCAAGATTTCCGCGAAAGCCAAATTCAAAGCCGCGACCACTACGCGCAACCTGCGCACCCTGCTCAAGGTAAGGGACGCCGCCGCCGAACTCGCGGCGAGCGGGGCTTAGCTCGCCTGCCCGGCCGCGCAGGCCCTATCCGGCCGCAGCCGTCCGGAGCGCGGAGTTAAAGCCGGCCAGCCGGCTGACCTCCACCTCCACGGGTTCCACGACGAGTTCCTGCGCCACCGCGGCCACTGCGGCATTCAACCGCTTCCGTGCCCTCGCCGCCCGTGCATTGGCCGCGGCGGCTGCAATAATGCGGCCCGTGATGGCAAGGAAGATCCCCAAGGCCACCCCAAAAGCGATCATCAGCGTGGGCACAGGCCATCCTTCGACCCGGGGCACCTCCGGCACGGGCATCTGGAAGTATCCCAGTGCCGCCAGGACACCTAGCCAGCCCAAGCCACCCAGCACAGTCAGCAGGGCCAGCCACTGCACCACGTTAAAGACTCCCCACCACCAGGATTTACGGTTCGCGGCGAGGTCCGTTCCGGCGATGGCCTGGTCCAGGGCATCAGGCAACCGCTCCCTGCCTTCCCGGGCGGCCCCCCGGATGGCTGCACGCCAGGGGCCGGGGGCACCGGCACTGGCGGCGTCGGCGAACTCCCGCACCGCTGCGTCCGTGCGCGCCCGTTCCGGCGCCCCTGCCGGCGGCAGCGACGTCCGGTTCAACTCCGACGGCGCCGCGCTGCGCAGGTTGAGCCGGCGCAGCGGATCCGCACGGAACCTGGACAACCACCGGGTCACCGGCCACCCCGTGCGCTTCACTGACTCCAGCCGGTAGGACTGCGCCACCGCCTGCACCACCACCGGCACGTTCGCTGCGATGGCCAGCTCATCAGCCAGGCGTGTCCTGGCTGCAGGCCGGACACCGGCAGCAGTCCCCTCGCCCGACACGGCACCAAGGTCGGCCGACGCCTTTGAGATATCCGCTGCAAGCCGCTGGGCCTGGGCTTTCCGCTTGACCGCAACACCACGGATGGCCGCACGGACCTGGTCCACCCCGGCCCCCGTCAAGGCGGAGGCCGCAAGCACCTGGACCTTGCCAAGTCCGTCCCGGGCAAGGATGGAGCGCAGGGATTCCAGGACGGGCTGCACATCGCGCTCCGGCAGCCTGTCCACCTGGTTGAGGACCACCAGGGTCACGGCTCCGTGGGAGGCCAGGCGGGACAGGAAGTCGTTGTGCACGGCAGCGTCCGCGTACTTCTGGGGGTCAAGGACCCACACCAGCACGTCCACCAGCCCCACCATCCGCTGCACCACTTCGCGGTTGGACGCCTTGGTGGAGTCAAAGTCCGGCAGGTCCAGCAGGATCAGGCCAGTGCCTTCGTCCGCGAACCCATCGACGGCGGCGGCGTGATGGCGGTTGCGGACTTCGAGCCAGTCGAGCAGCGGCTCGCTGCCTTCCGCCCCCCACACCCCTGCCAAAGGTTCCGATGTGGTGGGACGGCGGGCTGCCGCCGTCGCAATTTCCGCGCCGCTGACCGCGTTGAAGAGGGAGGACTTTCCGCTTCCTGTGGCGCCAAAGAAGCCCACCACGGTGTGGTCGGCGGAGAGGGAGCGCCGTGAACTTGCGCGTTCCAGGACGCTAAAGACCTCCTGCAGGGACTCATCCGGAAGGACTCCTTCGCCAAGTTCCCGCGCATCGTTGAGGGCTGAGAGCCGCCGGTCAAGCCGGGACGACTCGCGGGTATCGCTGTGGCGGCTCATGCCTTGTCCGCCAGCCGGAGCAGTGATGCGGCGTGGGCGGCGAGGGCTTCGGGCGCGCTTCCGTCGTATTCCGGCAGCCGGGCGAGGAACCTGCGTCTCTCCTCCTGCAGCAGCCGCTGGCAGCGGGCGTGCAGGTCCTTGCGCGCTTGTTCGGCCATCCGCCTGACGGCGTCCTCGCCGAAAACCGCTTCGAGCAGCCGCTGGCCCACGACGGCGGTGCCTCCTGCTACGCCCACCTCCAGTCCGGTGAGTCCCGCCGTCATCGAAAACACCACGATCATCAGCGCGGCGCCCAGCCCGTTGATGCCGAAGGACAGCCAGCGCGCCTGGGTCCGCTTGCCCTGGCCCTCGGTGCGGATCAGTTCCATCAGTGCTTCCTGCCACGCCCGGATCTCGGCGGCCGCGCGGTCCTCGAAGCCCGGCATCGTGCCGGAGAGATCATCAGTCCCCAGCAGCTGCCGGCCGGCGGGGTCGTTGCGCCAGCGCTGGTCCGTGTCCTCGGCGGCGTTGGCTGCTTCGTCAACAATGACAGCCTGCAGGCCAGTCTCGATGGCTGCTTCCACCCTTACCGCGGGCGCCGGTTCACCCCGGAAGAAGGCACCCACCCTGTCACGGAAGCGGCCCACATTCTGTTCGAGGGCCCGGAAAAATTCTCCCGTGCCCACGAAGTCCTGCCAGCGGGCCAGCACTTCGCCCCTCAGGAGCGCGCCATCCCTTGTCGCGTCCAGGATGCGGTCCGCAGCGGCCTCATAGGCGGAGACGGCGGCGCCCTCCAGGTTCGCGGCCGCATGCTGCTGCTCCCGTGCTGCCTGCGCAACGGCAGAGACACGCTCCGCCATCGCCCTGACGTTTCCGTTCAGCGTGCGGCGGGCAATGTCGGACCGGCCGGCGGCGTCAGCGGCCAGCCCTGTCAGCCAGGTCCGCAGCGGCTGGACCGCCCCGGCGGGGAGCATGCCCATGGGATCCAGGCTGGTTTCAGGTATCACGAACATCTGCGCCGCCCCCAGGCCTTCGCGGTCCAGGAGGCCGCGCAGGTCCTCGCTGACTTCTGCCTCCGCCGCCGGAGGGACCCTGTCCAGGACCACCCCCACCATGATGTCCCGCGAGGCTGCATTCAGGAGCAGTTTCCATGGAACGGCGTCGGCATAACGGTTGGCGGTGGTGACGAAGACCCACAGGTCGGCGGCGGCCAGCAGCTGGGCTGCCAGCTTGCGGTTGTCATCCGAGATGGAATCCACATCGGGGGCGTCGAGGACAGCGATTCCTGCGGGCACCCCGGGGTCCGCCACGAGGACGAGGGATGACATTGCAGCGGCGTCCGGAACCGCTCCTGCCCGGTTGGCGGGCACGGGACTGCTGACGATGGAACCGCGGATCCTGTTCAAGCTCGGCAGCACGCGCTGGCCCTCGAACCAGGCCGCCTCCGACGGGTGGTGCAGGAGGATGGGCTGGCGGGTAGTGGGGCGGATGGCGCCTGCACGGGTTACCGGGTGGCCTACGATCCCGTTCACGAGTGTCGACTTGCCGGCTCCGGTTGAACCTCCGACGACGGCCAGGAGCGGAGCGTCAAGGCTGCGGTACCGCGGGAGGATGTAGTCATCGAGCTGGGCCACGGCGCTGGCGGCCTCGCGGCGCGCCAGCTCAGCATCCGGCAGGGCAAGGGGCAGCTCCGCCGCCGCAAGATCATTGCGCACCTCTTCGAGCAGCGTTAAGGCCGCAGAGGCCGCAGCACTGCCGGAAGGTTTGCGCTGCGGATCCTGCGGGGCGTCTTGCTCGTTCCGGGAGGTCACAGCATCATCATGCCAGTTCACATCGACAGCAGCCGCAGTTCCGGCGAGTCACGCGACGACGCTTACGGCAATCGGCGGCGCCGTCGCGGCGTATTGCGCACTACCCGGGGCCATGGCAAAACAAAATGGCCCCGGGCGTTTGCCCGGGACCATTTCGGTGGTGACCCCAGCGGGATTCGAACCCGCGTTACCGCCGTGAGAGGGCGGCGTACTAGGCCGCTATACGATGGGGCCGTGTACATTTCCGTACTTTTGCCAGCGTTTCCGCTGATCAAGCTCAGTGATTCTTTCACACACTTTGCTTTGGTTTCAAATCGGCGGACCGGCTGAAACCGTCTGTTTCGAGCTTGGAACTGCTGCTCAAACCAGAGCTGGGATACCAGGACTCGAACCTAGAATGACGGTACCAGAAACCGTAGTGTTGCCAATTACACCATATCCCAATGATACTTTCGGGCCGGATTTCAGGGGCTTTACCCTGCTCCGTGCGCCTCAGCACGAGAAATTACTTTACCTGAGACTCTTGGCTCGCACAAATCGGCGCGGGTGATGCTGGCCACGACATCCTTGCATAGTGAATGGACGGACGGAAGGGGCGACGCAATGGCTTGGAGGGCGCGGACAGTCATCGGTTTGCTCGGTGCGGCCGGGGTCGCGGCGTGGGCTCGGGCCTGGCGCCCCCGGCACTTGACGTGGGGCGCAACCCCTGATGAGGTGGCCCGGGCGTTGCCGGGTGATGACCTGGTGCGGTCTCCGACTTTCAACGCCACCCGTGCCATCTCAGTCGGAGCTGCACCCGAACGGATCTGGCCCTGGCTTGTCCAGGTCGGGGTGCGGCGGGCCGGGTGGTACAGCTATGACCTGCTGGACAACCTCGGACGTCCCAGCGCCAGGCAGATCCGCCCCGAATGGCAGGCCCTGGAACCGGGCGACACACTGCCGATGAGTCCGGACGGCAAGCACGGTATCAACGTCTACTCAATGGACTACCCGCGCTCCATGGTCTGGGGAACCCCGGGTGACACCACATGGGTTTGGCAGCTTGACCCGCAACCGGACGGAACCACCCGGCTCCTCACCCGGATCCGCTCCCGCATCCGGTGGTCGCCGGCATCCATTGCGTTCTCGGCACTGCTGGAAGTTGCCGACTTCTGGATGATCCGCAAAATGCTGGCCGGCCTGCGTGAACGGGCCGAGCAGAGCGGAACTTCCCCGGGCGGGGAGGACGGCCGGACCCCTGCCCGGAGCGCTTCCTAGCCGACCAGCTCTGCCAGCGAGGACACGGCGTTGCCTTCAAACTCCGCCACCGGCTCCCCCACCCTGTTGAGCCAAACGCCGACCAGCCCCGCCGCCGTCGAGCCCTCCGCGTCCAGGAGCCGGTTGTCGCCCACATAGAGCGTGTCGGCCGGTGCGGTACCCAGCAGCCGGACACCTTCCAGGTAGATGGCCGGATCGGGCTTCGCCACGCCCAGCGTGTCCGTCCCCACCAGCCGCCGGACGCGTTCCAGTCCGGCTCCGTCCAGCTTGGCGCGCTGGTAATCATGCACGTTGTTGCTGACCGCCCCGTAAGGGATGCCTGCCTGGTCCAGGACGTCCAGCAGCGGCATGACATCCGGAAAGGGCTTTACGTAGGCGGGCTGCTTTTCAATGTAGGCCGCCAGCCACTGGTGGGACTGCTCGCCCTCGTCCAACTCGACGCCGAAGTGGCCCAGGGCGGCACGGCCGCGCAGCAGCCGCTGCTCGTTGAACGTGAGTTCACCGGCCAGGTAGCGGTCGTAATAGTGGGTGGTTTCGTGCGTAAAGATACGGCCGAACCTCTCCCACCCGGCCTGGTCCAGTCCGGGCAGGAGGTGTTCGCTGACTTCCCGCAGCGCGGTTGTCATCGAGAACTCGAGGTCCACCAGTGTGTCGTCGATGTCGAACAGGATCCCCCGCACCGCCCCGAAGGGCGTGTCCAGGAAACTGGTGGAGGCAGCGGTGGGAGCTGACATCAGCCGCGGAAGGCCCGGAGCCTGCGGAGTGAGGATTCCCGGCCGAGGATCACCATGGACTCGAAGAGCGGCGGCGAGATGCGGCGGCCGGAAACAGCCGTACGCACCGGTCCGAAGGCGAGCCGGGGCTTGATGCCCAGCTCCTCAACCAGGGTCCGTTTCAGGGCAGCCTGGATTTCTTCCGCCGTCCACTCCTGCACGCCGTCCAGGGCGGCGATTGCCGCATCGAGGACCTCCCCAAGGTTCTCCGGAAGTCCCTTCCGGGCGTCGTCCGCTACATCGATGGCGTCGTCATCCTTGAACAGGAATCCGAGCATGTCGGGCGCCTCGCCCAGGAGCGTGATGCGCTCCTGGATCAGCGGCGCGGCCTCGGTGAGGATTTCCTCCTGCCGCGCCGTGAGCTGCTCCCCCACGTAGCCCGCGGTGCGCAGGTACGGCACCAGCCGCTCCCGGAAGTCCCCCGGCGCGAGCATCCGGATGTGGGTCCCGTTGATGGCTTCGGCCTTCTTGATGTCAAAGCGCGCAGGGTTGGCCAGAACGTCGTGGACATCGAAGTTTTCGATCAGCTGGTCCACGGTGAAGATGTCCTCGTCCGCGGACAGGCTCCAGCCCAGCAGGGACAGGTAATTCAGGAGGCCCTCGGGAATGAAGCCGCGGTCGCGCAGCAGGAAGAGGTTGGACTGCGGATCACGCTTGGACAGCTTCTTGTTGCCTTCGCCCATCACGTAGGGCAGGTGGCCGAACTCCGGCATGTAGCTGGCAACACCGATTTCCATCAGGGCGCGGATGAGGACAACCTGGCGCGGTGTGGAGGACAGCAGGTCCTCGCCGCGCAGTACGTGGGTAATGCCCATGAGGGCGTCGTCCACGGGGTTTACCAGGGTGTACAGGGGGGACCCGTCCGCACGCACGATGACGTAATCCGGGATACTGCCGGCTTTGAAGGTGATCTCGCCGCGGACCAGGTCGGTGAACGTGACGTCTTCATCGGGCATCCGGACCCGGAGTACCGGCTGCCGGCCTTCGGACCTGAAGGCAGCCACCTGATCTTCGGTCAGCTCGCGGTCAAAGTTGTCGTAGCCGAGCTTGGGGTCGCGGCCGGCCGCGCGGTGGCGCGCCTCGACCTCCTCGGGGGACGAGTAGCACTCATAGGCGTAGCCGGCCTCGATCAGCTTGGCCACGACGTCCTTGTAAAGGTCCAGCCGCTGCGACTGCCGGTACGGTTCGTGGGGCCCGCCCACTTCCACGCCCTCTTCCCAGGTGATGCCGAGCCACTTCAATGCTTCCAGCAGCTGCTGGTAGCTCTCCTCCGAGTCGCGTGCAGCGTCCGTGTCCTCGATGCGGAAGACGAAGGTGCCCTTGGTGTGCTTGGCATGGGCCCAGTTGAACAGTGCCGTGCGGATCAGCCCCACGTGCGGGGTGCCCGTGGGTGACGGGCAGAACCGGACCCGTACGGGAGTGTCGGCAGAAACGGAGGGCAAGGAGGCAGCAGTCGACGCGGAAGCAGTAGTCATAGTGGCTCCAACTTTACCGTCTGCCGCCAGGGGTGAAGGCGGGCCTGGCGTCAGCGGCGCACGATGGGGTTGGACAGGCGGCCGATGCCCTCAATCTCCACTTCGAAGCGGTCCCCCGCGTTGACGAGTCCCACGCCGGCCGGAGTCCCCGTCATGATGACGTCGCCGGGCAGGAGGGTGAAAGCCTGGGACACAATGGAGACCAGTTCGCGCACTCCCCTGACCATCTGGCTGGTGCTGCCGTCCTGCCGCAGCTCCCCGTTCAGCCTGCCCTGGATCTGCAGGTCCTCGGTATCCAGCTCTGTCTCGATCCACGGGCCCAGCGGCGCGGAGGTGTCAAAGCCCTTGGCCCGGGTCCACTGCAGGTCGGTTTTCTGGACGTCCCGGGCAGTGAGGTCGTTGCCGCACGTGTAGCCGAAGATGACGTCGTCCACGCGGTCCTCAGGGACGTCCTTGCAGATCCTACCGATGACCACGCAGAGCTCAGCTTCGAAGGAGACTTCCTCGGAGAACTCCGGCAGCACTACAGGATCGTTGGGGCCCACGACGGCGGTGTTGGGCTTCAGGAACAGGAGGGGCTGGGCCGGGACTTCGTTGCCGAGTTCATGCGCGTGCTCCACGAAGTTTCGTCCCACGCCGATGACCTTGCTGCGGGGAATGATCGGGGCCAGCAGCCGGACGTCCTCCAGCTTGTGGCGGACGGAGGTGCGCTCCACCCCGTTGAAGAACGGGTCTCCGTGGATGACAGTGATTTCCTCACTGCCCGTGTCACCTTCGACAACGCCGTAGAGGGGATCAGAATCAACGACAAACCTGGCAATACGCATGGCTCCTACCCTACCGTCTCGCCACCCCGCGCCTGCCAGTGCTACGTCTGGGCCGCAGTGCCCCGGAGGTAGTGGAGCTGCGCCGCCACGGACGTTTCAGCGGCCCGCCGCACGGAAGGGTCGACGTCGGAATACACCGCGCCGGCGACGTCACGGGCGGTTGCGTCCCGGCCCAGGGTGTCCAGCGCAGCGCGGACCTGTTCCAGCCGCTCGAGGCGGTGGCTGCGGTAGGCGCGCGCAATTTCCGCCAGCGACGGAAGAACGGGACCATGGGCGGGAAGCACTGTGGCGGGGCCAATCGCTTCCAGCCGGTCGAGGGAGGCAAGGTAGTCCGCGAGGGTTCCGTCAGGGTAGTCGAGCATTGTGGTGCCGCGGCCCAGGATGGTGTCCCCGGTCAGGACCGAGCCGTGGGCACCGTCGCCGGGGAGGTGGAAGCACACGGAATCGGAAGTGTGGCCGGGAGTGGCCACCACCCGGATGTCCACGCCCGCGGCGGAAAGAACTTCGCCATCCTGCAAAGGAGTGCCGCTCCCGTGGCAGTGGACGGCGTCGGCGGCACGCACGGGGGCGCCGGTCAAGCCATGGAGCCGGGCGGAACCTGCTGTGTGGTCCGCGTGGCGGTGGGTGATGAGGATGAGGTCCACGGGGCCTGCCGCTGCCAGGGCCTCCAGGTGGGCCTCGTCGAACGGACCGGGATCCACCACCACGGCGCCGGGGTTACCGGGTGCGTGCAGGACGTAGGAGTTGGTCCCCGCCAGGCTCATGGGTCCTGGATTGGGCGCCAGGAGACACCGGGTCAGGGCCGAGCTGCGCTGCAGGACGGGGCCGGAAGCTGAAGTCACCACACCATCCTTGCAGACGCGAAAGGCGCCTGCCGGAGCAAAGTCCGGCAGGCGCCGTCGTACGCGTCTGGAAAGTGGGCGCCTAGGCCAGGCGGGTCAGCCAGCCGTGGGTGTCCGGGACAGTTCCGGTCTGGATGCCGAGCAGCTGCTCGCGGATGGCCATGGTGGTCTCCCCCGCCTTGGCGTCCTCGGAGCCGATGAACTCGGTGGCGTCCTTGAGGACTCCGATCGGGGTGATGACGGCTGCGGTACCGCAGGCGAAGACCTCGGCAATCTCGCCGGAAGCAACGCCGTCGCGCCATTCGTCAAGGGTGATCTTGCGCTCGGTGACCTGGCGGCCCATGTCCTTGGCCACCTGGATGACGGACATCCTGGTGATGCCTTCCAGGATGGTGCCGGTCAGCGCGGGGGTGACCAGCGAGCCGTCCTTCATCACGAAGAAGACGTTCATGCCGCCCAGTTCCTCGACTGCATTGTCGTTGAAATGGTCGAGGAAGAGGACCTGCTTGCAGCCGTTGGCTTCTGCTTCCTGCTGGGCAATCAGCGACGCGGCGTAGTTGCCGCCGCATTTGGCATCGCCCGTTCCGCCGCGGCCGGCACGGGCGTATTCACGGGAGATCCAGATGGATACGGGCTTCAGCTCACCGCCGAAATAGTTGCCGGCCGGTGAGGCGATCACCCGGAAGGAAACTTCGCGTGCGGCGCGCACACCCAGGAAGGCCTCGGTGGCGATCATGAACGGCCGCAGGTAGAGGGCCTCGCCGTCGCCGCCGGGAACCCAGTCCCTGTCCACGTTCACCAGGGCTCGGATCGCTCCGAGGAAGTATTCAGCCGGCAGCTCGGGAAGGGCAAGCCTGCGGGCTGACTTGTTCAGGCGGGCCGCGTTTGCTTCGGGACGGAAGGACCAGATGGAGCCGTCGGCATGGCGGTAGGCCTTGAGGCCTTCGAAAATCTCCTGGCCGTAGTGCAGCACGGCGGCAGAGGGATCCAGGACGATGGGACCGTACGGTTCAATCCTGGCGTTGTGCCAGCCGCCGTGGCCGTTCTCGTCCACGCTGTAGTCCACCACGGCGGTGTGGTCGGTGAAGTGGTTGCCGAATCCCGGGTTGGCCAGGATGGCTGCACGCTCTTCAGCAGACTTCGGGTTGGCCGAAAGCTGCTGGCTGAATTCGACGCCATGGGCGGTCTGGGTCATGGTTCCTCCACGATCGGCCGCCCCGTGTTCAGCACTGAACGGCGCGGCGGCATTTGGTGATTCGAGACAAGCTTACGCCCGATGCCGGAGCCCCTGGCGCGGTGTCAGAGCCCGGCGGCGATGGCGTCGCCCACGGCACTCGTGGTGCGTGAACCGCCGTCGCGCTTCTCGACGTCGGCAACCACTGCCGCTTCGATCCTGCGGGCCGCTGCGGCGTAGCCGAGGTGGTCCAGCAGGAGCGCAGCGGAGAGGATGGCAGCCGTTGGGTCTGCCTTGCCCTGGCCCGCAATGTCCGGGGCGGACCCGTGCACGGGTTCGAACATGGAGGGGGCCGTGCGGTCCATGTTGATGTTGCCGGATGCCGCCAACCCGATGCCGCCGGTGATCGCGGCGGCCAGGTCGGTGAGGATGTCGCCGAAAAGGTTGTCAGTGACTATCACGTCGAAGCGGGACGGGTCGGTGACCATGAAGATGGTGGCGGCGTCCACGTGGAGGTAGTCGTGGGTGACCTCCGGGAACTCCTGCGCCACCGCCTCAACGGTGCGCTTCCACAGGTGCCCCGCGTAAACCAGGACATTGTGCTTGTGGACCAGGGTGAGGTGCTTGCGCTCCCTGGCGCTGGCCCGGCGGAACGCGTCCCGGACTACCCGTTCCACGCCGTGGGCAGTGTTCAGTGAAACCTCGGTGGCCACCTCGTGGGGCGTGCCCGCACGCAGGGTGCCGCCGTTGCCCACGTAGGGCCCCTCGGTGCCCTCGCGGACCACGATGAAGTCAATGGTGCCCGGGTTGGCGAGCGGGCTTCCCACCGTTCCATAGAGCCGGGACGGCCGCAGGTTGACGTAGTGGTCCAGGCTGAAGCGGAGCTTGAGCAGCATCTCGCGTTCAATAAGTCCCGACGGGATACGCGTGTCTCCCGGGGCGGCGCCCACCGCGCCGAACAGGATGGCATCCCGGGTCCGGAGGTCCGCCAGGACCTCGTCCGGCAGGGTCTCCCCGGTGGCCAGCCAGTGCTCTGCACCGAGCTTGTAGTGGGTCTGCTTGAGCTCCACGCCCTCCGCTGCCACGGCCTTTTCGAGGACCTTAATGGCCTCGGCAATCACCTCGGGGCCAATGCCGTCGCCGGGAATAACTGCAAGATCAATGGAGGATGCGCTCATGGATTCAGGTTAGCCAAAACATCCATATGCTGGTCAAGCCGTCTCAATATTCGAGAAGATGCCGAGGGCCGCCGCAGCGCCGGGCGGCAGGAGGCGCTGGGCGGCACTCACTGGGCTACCGGGGAGGCACTGACAACGACGTTCGTGCCCCAGAGGTCGTCCGTGTAGCACGAGATGAGGACCAGCCTGTTGGGCGCAACATCCCAGACAGGACTGTCCTTGAGTCCCGATTTTACGTACGTGGTGACAGAGTCCACCTGGTATTCAAGCTCACCCGCGGACGTGGCAACCGTGAGCCTGTCCCCCGCTGCCGCCTTTGAACTGAGCCGGTTGAAGGGCGCCTCAAGGTCCTGCCAGCTGTGGCCCACAACGTAGGTGGTGTTGGTGGAGCCCGCCCCCGGCATTCCGTAGGGGGTCAGCCAGTATCCGTCCATGGTGGGCGGCGGAATTATGGTCTGGGAGGCAACGTCCGAGCTGCTCGGATCGAGCGGATGGATGGGGACGTCGATATCAGCAACTGGATAGACCAGCCGCTCCGGAGGAGCAGCCGGCGCCCCGGCGGCGGCCGACGGCACTTCCGGGGTGATGGCCGGAACAGGGGAAACTGAAACGGCGCCCGTCTCGGACTGCAGTGGAGCGGGCGCTGAGGCCACCGCTGTTGCGCCGCCCGGCGGCGACGTCCGCGCCCCGGGCTCAACCAGCGCAGGGAGAAGGGCCACGGCAAGGAAGCCCACGGCTCCGGCCAGGGCCAGCAGAACAACGGTCCTGAGAGTTGAAAGCCCGTGACCGTGGCCGGTCGTGCCGGATGTTGCGTTCTCTCCCGGTACTTCCTCCGGGTCATTACCTGCCATGAATTGTCCTCATGCTTCGGTTCAGCGTGGGGAAAATGCCGGGAGACGCAAAGCGCCGTGCAACACCTGCACGGCGCTTCGCGTCCCTTTTACCCGAATGCCGCCGGGGCGGCGGCTACCACGCGCTATCCGCGCTGCTGTCCGCGGACGGCAGTCCTAGCCATCGTCTTCCGGACGGCAAGGGCGGCACCGGCAACCATCACGGCGGCCAGGCCGCCAAGCCACGGAGCTGCGCCCGAACCGGACGGCGCCGAGACCGCGGTCTGCACGTTGAAGCCCTCGTTTGGCGAGGCCACTGCACCCGCACCGCCTCCGGCAACAGCGCCGCGGGGATTCGTCCCGGGCACCACTCCACCGGCAGGAGGAACGACATTTCCACCCGGCGGTACCGTCGGCGGGGTAGTCGGCGGCGTCGTGGTAATTTTCACCGGAACGCAGTTGTTGTTGAAGGTTGCCTGCCCCTCAGCGGTCCAGTTCTGACCGGCAGGAATCACTTTTCCGCTGTTCGGCGGAATGATGTCCTCGCTGTGCTGGTGGTGGGCACCACCGTGGCCGTTCAGGCCCTGCAACGCGATTGAAAGGACCACGTAGGGGTTCTTTTCCGAACCCGTGGCGTGGCAGATGGTGATCTTCTTGTCGTTGTCCTTGGGCGGCCCGGCGGGATTTCCACCGGGCTTGGCGCAACCGGCGTTCCACACATCCACTTTGTCAAGGTTCTGGCCGCCAGGCAGGACCTTCCCGTTGTTGGCCGGGATGATGTCCTCTTCATGCTGGTGGCCGGCGTGGCCGTTCAACGCATTGAGGTCAATGGTGATCGGCACGTAGGGGTTCGTTTCCGATCCCGTGGCATGGCAGATGGTGATTTTTTCACCGCCGCCCGATTCGCCTGTGGCGAATGCCGTGGCTGTTGCACCCAGGAGTGCGAGGCTTGTGACCCCCAAGGTGGCAAGGATCCGTTTCATTTCCGTCTCCGTCCATAGTCTGCTTCAGACTGTCCAGACGCGAAGGAGAACGCACCGCCCCAACCTGACGGATCAACCCGGAGTAACGGGTCGAAGGGCAAACAGACAGCATCGGGGCGACGGTTCTCCCAGATGCGAACTGTCAGTTTGCTAACACGTTCAGGCTATGGATTTTCCTGTCCGGAATCCCCAGTAGGACGTACTTATCTTCGGAATACGGAACTACTTGGCCTCAGCCGGCTCTTCGTACTTCGGGAACACCGGCGAAGGGGCCGGCAGCTCCGTCCCTGCAACGATCGGGGTGCCAATGGCCGCGAACTGCCGGGCTTCCCCTTCGGGCTGGCCCAGCGTCTGCAGAAGCGCCGCCGTTGCGGCGGGCATGACCGGCTGTGCCAGGATGGCCACGATCCGCAGCACCTCGAGCGTCACGTAAAGCACGGTATTCATCCGCTCAACGTCGGTTTTCCGCAGCACCCACGGCGCCTGCTCGGCGAAATAGGCGTTGGTGTCGCCGAGGACTCCCCAGATCGCTTCAAGGGCGCGGCTGAATTCCTGCTTATCAAAGGCTGCCCGGGCCGCGGCGAGGAGGCCGCCGGCCTGCTCCAGGATGGCGTTGTCCTCCGCAGTGAACGCGCCGGGAACGGGGACCGTGCCCCCACAGTTCTTGGCGACCATGGACAGCGAACGCTGGGCCAGGTTGCCGAAGTTGTTGGCCAGGTCCGCGTTCATCCGCCCCACGATGGCGTCGTGGTTGTAGCTGCCGTCAGCGCCGAACGGCACTTCGCGGAGGAAGAAGAACCGCACCTGGTCCACGCCGTACTGGTCCACGAAATCTGATGGAGCCACCACGTTGCCCAAGGACTTGGACATCTTCACTCCGTTGTTCTGCAGGAAGCCGTGGATCATGACGCGCTTGGGCAGTTCAAGGCCTGCGCTCATGAGGAAGGCGGGCCAGTAGATGGCGTGGAAGCGTGAGATGTCCTTGCCGATGATGTGCACGTCGGCGGGCCAGTACTTCCGGAACTTTTCAGATTCGACGTCGGGGTAGCCAACTCCCGTGAGGTAGTTCGTCAGGGCGTCCACCCAGACGTACATGACGTGCTTGTCGTTGCCCGGAACCGGGACGCCCCAGTCGAACGTGGTGCGGCTGATCGACAGGTCCTCCAGGCCGCGCTTCACGAAGCTGATGACTTCGTTGAAGCGGTACTGCGGGGCACCGAACTCCGGATGTGACTCGTAGAGCGCCAGGAGCTTGTCCTGGTAGGCGGACAGCCGGAAGAAGTAGCTCTCCTCCGCCGTCCACGTCACCTCCGTGTCCGTCTCCTTGGAGTAGCGCACGCCGTCGTCCTTGACCACGGTGTCGTCCTCAACGTAGAAGGCTTCGTCCCGGACGGAGTACCAGCCCTCGTACTTGGACAGGTAGATGTCCCCGTTGGCTTCCATCTTTTTCCAGATGGCCTGCGACGCGGCGTAGTGGTCCTCGTCAGTGGTCCGGATGAAACGGTCGTACGAGATCCCCAGCGCGGCATGCGCCGCCTTGAAGGCTTCGACATTCCGGTCCACCAGTTCCTTGGGAGTGATGCCTTCCTTCTCGGCCGTCTGGGCGATCTTCATCCCGTGCTCGTCCGTGCCGGTCAGGAACATCACGTCGTAGCCGTCCAGCCGCTTGAAGCGGGCCATTGCGTCGGTGGCAATGTACTCGTAGGCGTGGCCGATGTGCGGCACCCCGTTGGGGTAGGTGATGGCCGTGGTGATGTAGAACGGCGTTTTCTCTGAAGCAGTCACGTAGAGGACGTTACCTTCGGTGCGGAGGGGCGGGCTAGATGAGTTCGGTCAGGGTATCGCTGAGACGGACGAGTTCGTGGTCGTGCGAGGCCACCAGGACGGCGATTCCGTCCGACGTGGTGTCCTTCAGGATGCTGATGATCCGGTTGGCAGAGGCACGGTCGAGGCTGGCAGTGGGCTCATCCACCACCAGGACGCGCGTGCCCAGGATCAGTGCCCGGGCAATGGCGACGCGCTGGCGTTCACCGCCGGAGAGCTGGGCAGGACGGTGCCGCATGCGGCGGCCCAGCCCCACGAGGTCCAGCAGGTCGTTGGCCATGTCGCGGCGCTGGTCCACTTCGCCGTCAGGGACAGCGGGCAGCAGCACGTTCTCGAGGGCGCTCATCCCGTCAATCAGTGCACCGCCCTGGTCGACGTAACCGATCAAGGCACGACGGCGGTCGGCGATTTCGTCGTCGCCCATGCTTTCGAGGGAATCGCCTTCCCAGTAGACACGGCCCGACGTCGGCAGCGTCAGTCCCGCGCCGACGGTGAGGATGCTGGTCTTGCCGGAGCCGCTGCGGCCGGCAACGCAGTGCATCTCGCCGGCGTGCAGGGTGAGATCGAAGCCTTCCACCACGCTGACGGCTTCGGCACCGCCCTTGCCCCCGCCGTAGCGGATGGTGATGTCGTTCAGTTCCAGCGGGGTCCCGTGGTCGGCGGCCTTGACGATGGTGTTGGCGCGGGTCTGCAGGGGGACCTCCGCGGAGCCGGACCGGCGGCTCCGCTGGACATTCGTCGGGTTTGTCATTGGACCACTTTCGTTGCAATCGGTATCCAGCAAAGTACAGCCACAAGGCCTGCCACGCCCGCCCACAGTGCAGCGTACGGCGCCAGCAGCAGGCCTATCCCCAGGGCGCCCAGCACGCCCAGCGGCAGGGCAAGGGTTCCCACCAGGGCATTCTCGAACAGCCGGACCTGGCGCAGCATGTCCGGGTTCCAACCCATCGCCTCGAGGATGCCGAGGTACTGGCGCTTGGCGTTGAGCTCAAACCGCCCGGTGACCAGCGTGAGCACCAGCCCGACAGCCACGCCCGAAAGAGCAAGGAGGATGCTGGGCAGGGCAACACTGGCTGCGGCCAGGCCACTCAGGGCACTGGCGCCGGCAGCGCGGGGAATGTCAATGAGCAAGGCGATGAGGCCGCCCACTGCAGCGCCGAACACGCCTACGGCCAGGGCAAGGGAGATCGTGTTGAATTTGTTGGTGCTCAGCTGGCGGTTGGCGAAAGTCAGCGGCGAGTCCACCGGAATGAGCCGCTCGTCATGCTGCGGCTCCTGGTCCACGACGTGGCCGTGGCGCAGCTGCTGCGCTGCGAAGAAGGCCGCAGCGGCGTAGAGCACAAGGACGGACACGGACACGAGGGCCGTGGCAAGGCTCCAGCTCACCAGGCTCAGCACGGTCCCGGCGACGGCCAGCAGGACGGCGCCCACTCCGAACTCCTCCAGCACCCACCGGCGCACCCGGCGCTGGGTCCAGCCCATGGCCCGGAGCGTTCCGGCTTCGCTCCTTCGCTTGCGGATGTAGCTGACGGTGGATGCCCCCGTCAGGAGGGCTGCACCGCAGAGCGTCAGGAAGAGCAGCGTGACGTTGGTGCCGGACAAGGATCCGGTGACGGCTTCGGCAGCGTTCTGCCGCACCCAGGACTGCCGGACGGTGCCCAGGGCGGATTCCTTCCCGGCGCCGTCCTTGGAGTAGCCGGGAACGAAGATGCTGGCATCCTCGCGTGCGGAACCGGCCACAATGGTGGCTTCCAGGCCCATCGAGCGGATTTCGCCCGCCAGCTTCTCGACGTCGGGCTGCGCCTGCTTCCAGCTGCCCGGCGCCTTCGCGCGGACCCGGACGGCGTCGATCACGCTGGCGTTGTCGGTGTAACCCCGGGCAGCGGCAAGCCCGTAGTAATCGGTGATGGCACCGGCGGACTGGCTGGCCAGGCCGGTGGCGCTCAGGGAAGGTTCCAGCTCCGTGGCCGGGACATCGTTTCCGGCAGCGTCCTTGACCAGGGTGAACGGGGTGGGGTCGTAGCCACCGAGCGGCAGCTTGTTGACGTCGCCGGCGGCGGCAGCAACGGCAGAGGGGTCGAACGTGCCGTAGACCATCGCCAGCGGAGCAGCTGCCTGCGACCCCGTTTCGAGGTTCTCGCGGTAGGAACGTTCGTCCACGGGTTCGCGCTGGGTCTGGTCAACAGGGGCGCCGTTGGCGCTCTTCTCGGGCAGCCGGTTGACGGTCACCCATTCGCCGGGAACTGCTGCCTTGTCCACGGCGCCGTTCGCAGCCGTTTCGCCGTCCGTGTACTTGGGTGCGGCGGCAAAGTCGGTGCTCCACGTGGCCGGGGTGTAGAGGCCCTGGTTGAAGTTGCCGGTGCTCCCCAGCAGGGATGAGTGGTCCGTGGAGCCCGGCCAGGAAAGGACGAAGGGGTCCTTGGAGACGAACGGGAGGTAATCCTTGTCCAGGGACCGGGAAACGGTACCGACGTCCTTGACGACCTTGCCGGCGCCGTCAATCTCTTCGATCTTGACGTTGTACTTGAGGTCCAGCGACGTGCCGGAGCGCACGATCAGCGGAATGGCCTGGGAGTCGGCAGTCAGCTGCCCGGTCCGCTTGGCCTGCTGGTACTGCGTCATCAGCGGTGCCCAGTACTTGAGCTTGACGCCGAGGAAGTCCGGCCCTTCCTTCAGCTGGTCCAGGCTGATGCCGTTGGTGAAAAGTCCCTCAAAGTAGCGTCCAATTGCCCCGGCGTCGCGGGCGTCGGCCGGCGGCGCCTTTTCCAGCGGAGCCAGGAAGTCACCGGCGGAACCCAGGAGGGCGCGCTCTGCGGCCGGATCGACAGCAACCACCGATTCGGTTACCTCAGGGGCGAGGGGCAGTGATACGGACAGGTTGAAGAGGTTGTGCTCGGAGCCGCCGGCCGGGGCGGGAAACTTGATGCCCGTTTCATCCTTGGGTGCAGCGATCCTGATACTGCTGCCTCCGGCGGCCTTTTCTTCAACGAGCTTGGCCTTGCCCAGGGTGCCTTCGGCAGTGGACTTGAACAGCGTCTGCTCAGAGACGCCGTCGGAGCTGACGGCGCTGGCGGTCAGGCGGTACTTCTTGCTTTCGTCGCTCAGCACGGATTCGGCGGCAGGCCACTGGTCCGGGGCGGTTGCCCCGGCGGCCTGGTCGGCGGTTGCGGTGCCGGCCAGCCCGGCGTTGTAGCCCAGGTAGTCCATGGCCTCCAGGCGGGGCGACTCGAGGTTCTGGGTCACCCGGGAGACGAGGCTGATGGGGGCTGCCACGGAGGTTCCGGTCAGCTTTTTGATGGCTTCCAGCTGTTCAAAGCTGATGCCTCCGGTCCCGTTGGCGATCTCCGGCTGCATCAGCGCGCCGGAAGGCGCCTTGGCCTGGACCAGGATGTCATAGAGTCCCCGTGAATTTTCATCCACGGTCCTGTTGAGTGCAGCCTGTGACTGGCTTTGGACGAGGACCGACAAGCACATGGCTGCGATCAAGATGGCCGCGGTCAACAGCAGCACCCTGCTTCTGATGAACCTCTGGACGGCGTTCATGGAACTCCCTGAAACCTGGAATGCGTGCGCACATTCGAGTCCGCGCGGGGCGGACATGGACTATTACGGACTGATGTGCAAAAGGTAATTGGCCGGCCTGCCGGCCCCGGTCCTGAATCAGGACCAAGCCATTGTAAGCAGACCGGCCAATCATACGTGGCCTTGCGGGGACTCGCCGAAGCGGGTCCGGCGGGTACGGCGTTTCGCTGCCGTGGACTAGTCCTCCAGGTCCACTTCACGTACCATTTCGGCGCCGATGCCGGCCTTGATGGCGTCGAGGACCTGCTGCGGCACCGAGCTGTCGATGGTCAGGAGCGCGAGCACCTGGCCGCCCTCGTCAGAGCGCGCAACCTGCATGCCGGCGATGTTGATGTTGTTCATGCCCAGGATATGGCCGATCGTTCCGATCACGCCCGGGCGGTCGGTGTAGGCCACTACCACCAGGTGTTCGCTGATCGGGATTTCCACCTCGAACCCGTTGATGCCCACCAGCTTCTGGATCTGCTTGGGTCCGGTCAGGGTACCGGCCACCGAGATCTGGCTGCCGTCGCTGAGGGCGCCGCGGAGGGTCAGGACGTTCCGGTAGGACTCGGTTTCCGGGGTGGTGATCAGGCGGACGTTGATGCCCCGCTGCTCGGCGATGACCGGCGCGTTGACATAGGAGACCTGCTCGGTCACGACGTCGGCGAAGATGCCCTTGAGGGCGGCCAGCTCCAGGACCTTGACATCGAGGGATGAAATCTCGCCGGCAACCTCAACGTCGAACTGGGTCAGGGAGGCATGGGTCAGGGCTGTGAAGATCCGGCCCAGCTTCTCGATCAGCGGGATGCCGGGGCGGACGTCGGGGGCGATGACGCCGCCGGCCACGTTCACGGCGTCGGGCACCAGTTCACCGGCGAGGGCGAGGCGGACCGACTTGGCGACCGAAACGCCGGCCTTTTCCTGGGCTTCGTCGGTGGAGGCCCCGAGGTGCGGGGTGACCACCACGTTGTCCAGCTTGAAGAACGGCAGGTCGGTGCTCGGCTCCTTGGAGAAGACGTCCACGCCGGCGCCGGCGATTTCGCCGTCCTGCAGGGCCGTAAAGAGTGCTTCCTCGTCCACCAGTCCGCCGCGGGCCACGTTGACAACGTAGGCGGTGCTCTTCATCTTCTTGAAGGCGTCCGCGCCCAGCATGCCCACCGTCTCCGGCGTCTTGGGCATGTGGATGGTGATGAAGTCCGCCTGGGCCAGGAGCTCATCCAGGGTCACCAGCTGGACGCCGAGCTGTGCCGCACGGGCTGAGGTGATGTACGGATCGTAGGCGAGGATCTTGGTGTCAAAGCCCTTCAGGCGGGCAGCGACGAGGGCGCCGATCCTGCCGAGGCCGATGATGCCGATCTTCTTTTCGAAGAGTTCGATGCCCGTGTACTTGGAGCGCTTCCACTCCCCGTCCTTGAGGGCGGCGCTGGCCTGCGGGATGTGGCGGGCCAGGCTGAGGATGTGTCCCACCGTGAGTTCTGCTGCCGAGACGATGTTGGAGGTGGGCGCGTTCACCACCATGACACCGGCCTGCGTGGCTGCCTTGATGTCCACGTTGTCCAGGCCTACTCCCGCACGGGCGATGACCTTGAGGTTCTTCGCAGCGGCGATCGCCTCGGCGTCCACCTGCGTTGCCGAGCGGACCAGGATCGCGTCAACGTCGCCAATGGCGGAGAGCAGCTGGGAGCGGTCGGCGCCGTCGGTCTGGCGGATCTCGAAGTCCGGGCCCAGGGCCTCGACGGTAGCGGGGGAAAGTTCTTCGGCGAGCAGTACTACGGGTTTTGACACGGCTGATCCTCTGCGTTGCAGTCCGGGGGATAAAAATAGTCTAGGCCGACGGAAAGGCCGGGCTCACATTGTTAAGTGTGAACCCGGCCTCACAGTCTGACTTTATAACGGCACGTTGGGCCAGCCTTAGCGGGCTGCGGAACCTTCGACGTAGTCCACGTCCTGCTGCTGCCAGGCGAAGAGGGAGCGCAGTTCGCGGCCAACAGCCTCGATGGGGTGCTGCTCAGCCTTGGCACGCAGGGCCTTGAATTCGACGCCGCCGTTGTCCTGGTCCTCGATGAAACGCTTGGCGAAGGCGCCGGACTGGATGTCGGCCAGGACGGCCTTCATGTTTTCCTTCACCTCGGGGGTGATGACGCGGGGACCGGAGACGTAGTCGCCGTACTCAGCGGTGTCCGAAACGCTCCAGCGCTGCTTGGCAATGCCGCCTTCCCACATGAGGTCGACGATGAGCTTGAGCTCGTGGAGGACCTCGAAGTAGGCGATCTGCGGCTGGTAGCCGGCTTCGGTCAGGGTTTCGAAGCCGTACTGGACCAGCTGGGACACGCCGCCGCACAGGACGGCCTGCTCGCCAAAGAGGTCCGTTTCGGTTTCTTCGGTGAAGGTGGTCTTGATGACGCCGGCGCGGGTGCCGCCGATGGCCTTGGCGTAGGACTTGGCCAGCTCCCAGGCGGAACCGGTGGCGTCCTGTTCGACGGCGATGATGTCCGGGATGCCGCGGCCGGCTTCGAATTCGCGGCGCACGGTGTGGCCCGGAGCCTTCGGGGCGACGAGGATGACGTCAACGCCCTCCGGAGCCTGGATGTAGCCGAAGCGGATGTTGAAACCGTGGGCGAAGGCAAGGGCCTTGCCGGGCTTCAGCTTGTCCTTGATGGAGTCGTTGTAGATCGAGCGCTGGTGCTGGTCCGGCGCCAGGATCATGATGACGTCGGCCCATTCGGCGGCGTCGGCAACGTTCTTGACCGTGAAGCCTGCGTCCTCGGCCTTGGGTGCGGACTTGGAGCCGTCCTTCAGGGCGATAACAACCTCGACGCCGGAATCGCGCAGGTTAAGCGCGTGGGCGTGGCCCTGGGAACCGTAGCCAACAATGGCTACCTTGCGGCCCTGAATAATCGACAGGTCGGCGTCGTCGTCGTAGAACATTTCAGTCACTTGCGTAACTCCTCTTGAGTGGATTGTAGATAGGTGTCTTGCGTGGTGCGGTTACGGGCGTTGCGTACTGCCGCGCGGGGCCTTGAGGGCCTAAGCGGAGCGCAGCGCCCTGTCACTCATGGAGCGGGATCCCCGTCCAACGGCCAGGGTGCCGGACTGCACGATTTCGCGGATGCCGAAGGGCTCCAGCACTGAAAGCAGCGCTGCGAGCTTCTCCGGGGTACCGGTTGCCTCGATCACCAACGAGTCTGTGGACACGTCGACGACGGCGGCACGGAACAGGTCTGCGGCCTGGGTAACCTGCAGGCGTGTTGCGGCATCCGCACGTACCTTGACCAGGATGTGGTCGCGCTGTACGGAAGATTCGGAAGTCAGCTCAACGATCTTGATGACGTTGATCAGCTTGTTGAGCTGCTTGGTGACCTGCTCGATGAGGTCGCCGTCGGCGTCGACAACGACCGTCATCCGGGAAATGCCCGGAACCTCGGTGGGGCCGACGGCCAGGGAGTTGATGTTGAAGGCGCGCCGGGCGAAGAGGCTCGCAACCCGGGTCAGGACGCCCGGCTTGTCTTCCACCAGGACGGAAAGTGTGTGGCGGCTCATGGTCAGTCCTCTTCTTCCCATTCCGGGGTCATGTTGCGGGCAACCTGGATCTGGTCGTTGCTCACGCCGGCGGGCACCATCGGCCACACCATGGAGTTGGGGCTCACCACGAAGTCGATGACTACGGGGCGGTCATTGATTTCGAGGGCCTTCTGGATGGTGGCGTCGATGTCCTCGTCGCGTTCACAGCGGAACGAGGCGCAGCCGTACGCCTCCCCCAGCTTGACGAAGTCCGGGATGCGGACGGTGTCGTGGCCGGTGTTCAGGTCGGTGTTCGAGTAGCGGCCTTCGTAGAAGAGGGTCTGCCACTGGCGCACCATGCCCAGGGAGGAGTTGTTGATGACGGCAACCTTGATGGGGATCTTGTTAATGGCGCAGGTGGCCAGTTCCTGGTTGGTCATCTGGAAGCAGCCGTCGCCGTCGATGGCCCAGACCACCCGGTCCGGCTCGCCCACCTTGGCGCCCATCGCAGCCGGCACGGCATAGCCCATGGTGCCGGCGCCGCCCGAGTTGAGCCAGGCATGCGGGCGCTCGTACTTGATGAACTGAGCTGCCCACATCTGGTGCTGGCCAACGCCTGCCACGTAGATGCCTTCCGGACCGGTCAGGGCGCCGATCCGCTCGATGACCTTCTGCGGGGCGGTCAGGCCGTCGTCCGGCTCGGTCCAGCCCAGCGGGTAGGTTTCCTTGAGGTTGTTGAGGAAGGCCCACCAGGTGGTGAGGTCCGGGGTGCCCGACGCCTCGAACTGGGTGCGGACGGCTTCGGTGAGCTCCGGAATGATCTCCTTGACCGAACCAACAATCGGCACATCCGCAGTGCGGTTCTTGGAGATTTCGGCCGGGTCGATGTCGGCGTGGATGACCTTGGCCATCGGTGCGAACGTCTTCAGCACGCCGGTGACGCGGTCGTCGAACCGGGCACCGAGGGTGATCAGCAGGTCCGACTGCTGCAAGGCAGTCACCGCCGAAACGGTGCCGTGCATGCCGGGCATTCCCATGTGCTGCGGGTGTGAGTCCGGGAACGCGCCCTTGGCCATCAGCGTGGTGACGACCGGGGCTCCCGTGGCCTCGGCGAGTGCCAGCAGCTCAGCGGATGCGTGCGCTTTGATGACACCGCCGCCCACGTACAGCACGGGTTTGCTGGCCGCGGCAATCAGCTTGGCGGCCTCGCGTACCTGCTTGTTGTGCCCTCGGGTGACCGGGCGGTAACCGGGCAGGTCGATGCGCGGCGGCCAGGAGAAGGTCATCTCGCCTACCTGGGCGTCCTTGGCCACGTCCACGAGGACGGGACCGGGGCGCCCGGTGGAAGCGAGGTGGAACGCTTCCGCCATGACATGCGGGATGTCGTTGGGGTCGGTCACCAGGAACGAGTGCTTGGTGATGGGCATGGTGATGCCCACGATGTCGGCTTCCTGGAACGCGTCGGTGCCGATCACACCGCTGGACACCTGGCCGGTGATGGCCACCAGCGGAACGGAGTCCATGTGGGCATCCATGATGGCGGTAACGAGGTTGGTGGCGCCCGGGCCCGAGGTGGCGATGCAGACGCCCACCCGCCCGGTCACCATGGCGTAGCCTTGCGCGGCGTGGCCGGCTCCCTGTTCGTGACGGACCAGCACGTGGTTCATGCTGGAGGCCATCAAGGGGTCGTAGGTGGGCAGGATCGCGCCACCGGGCAAACCGAAAATATCGTCGACGCCGAGTTCTTCGAGCGAGCGGACAATTGCTTGCGAGCCGGTCATCACCGTCGGGGGTACGACGTTGTTCGGCCCAAGGACAGGAGAGACGGCGGCAAGCTCGGCGACGACGGCGTTCTCAGCCGTCCGGTCGGCGCGGTCCGGAGCCTTGGCGGCTCCGGCGGACTTGGTGGCCATCAGCGAGGGGCTGATGGGCGATCCTTTGCTCATCGGACTCTTCCTTGTGGATCATCTGTGGTTCGTGGAAACTGCGGGAAATAAAAAAACCCCTCAGCCTGGCGGCTCTTCGAGGGGTTCGCGCGTGACAGTTCGTTGCCGGGGCTAGTGGGCCACGCGCTTGCTAAGGACGACGACTGCTTCTGCAACAGCGCAGCTGGTAACGAAAGTCATGCGTTCAGTTTTCCCTCTGGGCGAGATGCGTGTCAACGAGCCGTGTCACGATCTCACCATGTGGACCCCATTGTCCACTTATTGATCCTCCAGCGGAAGGATCAAAACCTACAGCCAATCACCCTGGCCCGGAAGGGGCTAAACAAGGGTGATGCCGAGGGGCCCCTTGCATGAGGCGCTCAGCGACTCATGCAAGGGGAAGGCATCAGCCGCAGTATGCGCCTGTGCTGGCACTGTGCACCAGCTTGGCGTACTTGGCGAGCACGCCCTTGGTGTACCTGGCCGGGAGCGGCTCCCAGCCCACCTTGCGGGCTTCGAGCTCGGCCTCGTCCACCAGCAGGTCGAAGCTGCGGGCTGCGATGTCCACGCGGATACGGTCACCGTCCTTCACGAAGGCGATGGGGCCGCCGTCGACCGCTTCCGGGGCCACGTGGCCGATGCACAGGCCTGTGGTGCCGCCGGAGAACCGGCCGTCGGTAAGGAGCAGGACGTCCTTGCCCAGGCCTGCGCCCTTGATGGCGCCCGTGATGGCGAGCATCTCGCGCATGCCCGGACCGCCCTTGGGGCCTTCGTAGCGGATAACGACGACGTCCCCGGCGTGGATCCGGCCGTTGTCCAGGGCGTCCAGGGCTCCCTGTTCACGCTCGAAGACTCGGGCGGTGCCTTCAAAGACATCGGCATCGAAGCCTGCGCTCTTCACCACTGCGCCCTCGGGCGCCATGGAGCCGTGCAGGATGGTGATGCCGCCGGTCTTGTGGATGGGGTTGTCCAGCGCGCGCAGGATCTTGCCGTCCACATCCGGCGGGTTGATGGCGTCGAGATTCTCGGCCACGGTCTTGCCGGTGACGGTGAGGCAGTCGCCATGCAGCAGGCCGGCGTCGAGCAGTGCCTTCATGATCACCGGCACGCCGCCGATCCTGTCCACGTCGGTCATGACGTAGCGGCCGAACGGTTTGAGGTCGCCCAGGTGGGGGATCTTGTCGCCGATGCGGTTGAAGTCATCCAGCGTCAGCTCAACTTCGGCCTCGCGGGCGATCGCCAGGAGGTGCAGCACGGCGTTGGTGGAGCCGCCGAAGGCCATGGTGACGGCGATGGCGTTCTCGAACGCTTTCTTGGTCATGATGTCGCGCGCAGTGATGCCCTGGCGGAGCAGGTTGACCACTGCCTCGCCTGACTTGCGGGCGAATTCATCACGACGGCGGTCTGCCGAGGGCGGGGCGGCCGAGCCGGGCAGGGACATGCCCAGGGCCTCGCCGATGCAGGCCATGGTGTTGGCCGTGTACATCCCGCCGCAGGCACCTTCGCCGGGGCAGATGGCCTTTTCGATGCGGGTCAGGTCCTCCATGCTCATCTTGCCCGCGGCGCAGGCACCAACGGCCTCGAACGCGTCGATGAGGGTGACTTCCTTCTCGGAGCCGTCCTCAAGCTTGACCCAGCCCGGCATGATGGAACCGGCGTAAAGGAAGACGCTGGACAGGTCCAGGCGGGCAGCTGCCATCAGCATGCCGGGGAGGGACTTGTCGCAGCCGGCCAGCAGGACCGAACCGTCAATCCGCTCCGCCTGCATAACGGTCTCCACGGAGTCGGCAATGACTTCGCGTGACACCAGGGAGAAGTGCATGCCCTCATGGCCCATGGAGATGCCGTCGGAAACCGAAATGGTGCCGAACTGCATGGGGAACCCGCCGCCGGCATGGACGCCTTCCTTGGCGCCTTGCGCAAGCCGGTTCAGGGAGAGGTTGCAGGGAGTGATTTCGTTCCAGGAACTGGCGACGCCGACCTGGGGCTTGGCGAAGTCGTCATCTCCCATACCGACCGCCCGGAACATGCCGCGGGCGGGCGCCGCGTGGATTCCGTCCGTTACGACCCGGCTCCGGGGTTTGATGTCAGGCTTGTTCTCGGTTGCGATCTGGGCGTCACTCATAGGGGAAAGTCTAGGGCTCGGCTGCACACCGGAACGACAGGTTCACGCCCCTCAATACCAAAAGCCTGAAATTCGATGCCGGATCATGGACTGCCATCCCGCATAGTGAGACGAGTCGTTCGAGGCCCGTCCCGCCCGGCGCCGGCTCACGGGCGTCTTCCATGCCCCGCCCCGCGCAACAGCCACTGCCGTCAATCTGGACAGTCGTGGCCGCCGGACGTAGCGTCAGGAAAAGACACCTTGCCATCCGGACTGAAGGGCCTGCCATGGATTTCGTTTTCTGGATCATCCTGATCATTGTCATCATCGGCGTTGTGTGGTGGTTGCTGAACCGCAACAGTGCATCCAAGCCGTCCGGGGAGTCCGGCGCCGAGCGCACGCGCACCGACGGAGCGCTCTCGGGCGGAAGCGCCGCTGCCTCTGCTGAAGCAGCCGGCACCACCGGCCTTCCCGGCGCAGCAGGTTTCGGCCGTCCCGCCGAACCTGCAGCGCCGACCACCGCAGAGGAACCCGCAGATACGGCGGCACCGGCTGCAGTCCCGCCAGTACCCGGCCAGGACGAGCGCCGCCGCCAGGACGAGGACGAGTGGGAAACCAAATGGTCCGAGGCCTCGGGCTCCTCTGTCGTTGCAGCCGGCGGAGCATCGCACCGCGGGCCGCAGGAAAGTCCTCTGCAGGAAAGCCCGGCCGGGACCGGTGGCGCGTCCATGGCGGCTCCTTCCCCGGCTCCCGCGGACCAGCCGGCAGAACCGGCGCCGGCATCCCGGCCGGTCCATCACCCTGAATACACGGAGCCGCAGGCCCCCACCCTCCCGGGCGCCGAGACGGCGGCGGTGGAGGACCTGGACGACGCCGGTCCGGCGGGCCGGGCTTCCACGCCGGCGGGTGCCGGTACTGAAAACGGCACTGCACGTGGTGCTGTGAGTAGTGCTGCGAGTGCCTCTGCCGCCGGCCAGCCCGCCGGTGGCGGCGCGCCCGCAACGCCGACAGCTGCCGTCGTTCCCGACAGCGCGCCCGCGGCAGAAACGGCGGACCGCACCCAGTCTTCCGCCGTGACTGAAAACGGAGCCGACCACGCCCGACAGCCCCAGGCCGCAGCAGCGACGGAACCCGCAGGACACCTGGCGGCGGATGAACCCTACGGGGCGGGCTCAGCGGCCGCGGGAGCGGATGGCAGCGGACCGGCCGGCTACACGGTCAAGGGTGACGCCGGAACCATGGTCTATTACGAGGAGGGGCATCCCGAATATGACCAGGTGCGGGCCGAGGTCTGGTTTGAGTCGGCCGCCCATGCCGAGGCCGCGGGCTTCCGGGTTCCCCGCCGGAAGCGGCTCGAGTAAGGCCCGCGCCGGCGCCTACGGCACCACCACCGGTTTCACTGCTGCCCTGTGGCCCATTTCACAGGCCCGTGCGGCACGATCCGCGGCGTCGCCAGGACGCCGGAGGGCGGATTCCGGCTCCCACCCGACAACAAAAACCCTGATTTTGTGCTGGTTCTGCCCCCTCCCCCGCGATGCGGGCCCGGCTTTCCACCCGATTTCACATGCGCAAAAAGTTCGTGTAGAGTTTCATGTCGTTGCGGAGATCAACCGGGAAAGAAAAGCCCGGTGATCACAGCAAAAAGATGCACCTCTAGCTCAATTGGCAGAGCAATTGACTCTTAATCAATGGGTTCCGGGTTCAAGTCCCGGGGGGTGCACGATTGGGAAAACAGCCTCCTGCTCGCGGAAACGCGAGCAGGAGGCTGTTTTGTTGTGTCCCCACTTGTTTCGGCCCCTGGCCACCGCGGAGGGACCTGCGTGGCGCCGACGTGGCGGCGGTGGCCGGGGGCCGTCCTCGGGCAACAAAAAAGGCGTGACCGCAGCCCGTGGAGGCCGCAGTCACGCCTGCCCGCCGGCGACTAGGCCGGCGCCTTACTTCTAGGGTGTGTTCTCCACCAGCGCGCCGTTGGCGGAGCTGGGGGTTGTGGCGAACTGGCTGGCCAGTTCGCGCACGACAGCCTGGAGTTCCTGACGCAGCAAGTCCGGATCAATTGAGGCTGACGCCAGCACCGACCGTTCCATTTCCACCGCGGCCTTAACGGCTTCTTTGCCCTGCTCGGTGAGAGACACCACATGGCTCCGGCGGTCCGACGTGCTGCGGACGCGGACGATGTGTCCGTGGGCCTCAAGGCGGCTGAGCGTCTTACCCATAGTCTGCGCCTGGACACGAACGTATTGGGCAAGCTGCGCCTGGGTCATGGGGCCTTGCGCATCGAGAACCTCGATGGCAATGACTCCCGCATGGGTGAGGCCGATGGCACCCAGTTTTTCATTCCAGGAGTGTTCAACGAGGCGCGCAGCAGTGGACAAGAGGCGCCCCGTGGGCCAGTGATCCATATCAGGCATGCAGCAAGTATAGCCAAGTGCCGATTAGCACTGGTTCCCTGCCCTTACTAGGCTGGTGTGTCCCGCCCGCGAAAAGGAGAAAAACATTGGCTGACAGACTCGTAACCGGCGACGACGCGCCCGGTTTCACACTGAAGGACTCTTCCGGCGCGGACGTCAGTTTGTCCGGGCGCCCCGGCCGCCACACCATTGTGTACTTCTACCCGGCAGCCGCAACACCGGGGTGCACCAAGGAGGCGTGCGATTTCCGCGACAACCTTGCCTCTCTCCAGTCGGCCGGCTACGACGTGCTGGGCATCTCCCCCGATCCGGTGGAAAAACTGGCGAAGTTCGCGGCAAAGGAAGAGCTCACTTTTCCCTTGCTCTCGGACGCGGACCATGCCGTTGCGGAGGCGTACGGTGCCTGGGGCGAGAAGAAGAACTACGGCAAGACCTACGAGGGGCTGATCCGTTCCACCATCGTGGTGGACCCCGAGGGCAAGGTTGCGCTGGCCCAGTACAACGTCAGGGCCACGGGCCACGTTGCCAAGCTGCGGCGGGACCTTAACCTCGACGCCTGACCATGCGGCGCTAACCAAAGCCCTGCCGTGGCGACGCTACAATGGACACTGGCATCCGCCGTCGGGCCCTGCCGAAGGGAAACGGCGGCAGGAAGCCCTGCGCGAGTGGTGAAATTGGCAGACACGCAGGATTTAGGTTCCTGTGCCTTCGGGCGTGGGGGTTCAAGTCCCCCCTTGCGCACTATGTGGTCCCCCGGCTGTGGCCGGGGGACCACTCCGTTTAACCGGCCCGCCACCTGCGCGTATGCACGGCAAAATTCGCAGGGCGCCGAAAAACTCCTTGGAATGCACCCATCCGCGTCCCGCCCCCGGCCGAATACCCAGTGAGACACCGGCCAAGGGCAGGTGCCCACCAGCAAGATTCGAACGACGCCGTCCGACAGTGTGTCCGCGGCGGGCAGACGCCACAATCCAAGGAGAACCGAAATGCAGACCATCAAGCGCACAACCTTCACCGTCGCAGGCGTAGCAGCAGCAGCTCTGCTCAGCCTCACCGCCTGTGGCGGTTCGGCATCGACGTCCGGCTCCTCCGCTCCCGCGGAATCGCCGGCGGCTACGAGCATGGCGCCTTCACCGTCCGCCACCGCCTCCGCTGCGGCCATGGATCCGGCGGCCAACCTGGTTGGCCCGGGCTGCGCCGGCTACGCCGAAAAGGTCCCCTCAGGTGCAGGCTCCGTTGAAGGCATGGCCCTCGATCCGGTGGCGGTTGCAGCGTCCAACAACCCGATCCTGACAACCCTCACCGCGGCCGTTTCCGGAAAGCTGAACCCCAAGGTTGACCTGGTGGACACGCTGAACGGCGGCGAGTTCACGGTCTTCGCTCCGGTGGATGACGCCTTCGCCAAGATCGATGCCGCCACCATCGAAACCCTGAAGACGGACGACGCCCTCCTGAGCAAGATCCTGACCTACCACGTTGTTCCCGGCCAGATCACCCCCGACAAGATCGCCGGCACCCACGCTACGGTCCAGGGCGGTTCAGTTACTGTCACGGGCAGCGGTGACCAGCTCAAGGTTGATAACGCCAACGTGGTCTGCGGCGGCGTCCAGACCAAGAACGCCACCGTCTACCTGATCGACTCGGTGCTGATGCCCAAGTAACCACCAGGTGCGGACACCCCACCGTGTCCGCGGGAACAGCGAAGCCGGGGGCCGAAAGGATGGCCCCCGGCTTCCCTGTGCCGCGGAGGCCGCTGCTGCCCCGCGGCCGGAACACCCGGCGGCGCCAGGGATCTGCAGGTGGCGTCTATTAGACTGGGCTTCGGTCCGCACGCGGCGGCTCCGGCAGATCCAGAGGTGATAAACGAGTGCCCAGCAGTACTTCGCGGCGGACAGTCATCAAGACGGGCGCTGTCCTCCTGGCGTTGGGCGTGACCTCCTGCACGGCCGTCCCTGCTCCCTCGCCGTCGTCGGACTCCCCCAGCGCAACAACCGCCGCCGAGCCCGCCGCCACCTTCAATTTTGGGACTGCTGCCCAGCCCCTGGGCCTGGATCCGGCCCTGTCCAACGATGTCGAGTCCCAGCGCATTACCCGCCAGATCCTCGAAGGGCTGGTGGGAGTGGACCAAATCACCGGAAAGCCCACGCCATTGCTCGCCACGGAGTGGACTGAATCGAACGAAGGCCGTTCCTACACCTTCAAACTCCGCTCCGACGTCGTTTTCCAGGACGGGACCCCGTTCAACGCGGAGGCCGTCTGCGTCAACTTCAACCGCTGGTTCGCCTTTTCCGCGGAGTTGAGGCGGCAGGCTCCGGGCGGAACCTTCAAGGGTGTCTTCAAGGCGCATTCGGACGAGCCGGAGCTCTCCATCTTCAAAAGCTGCACCGCACTCTCAGCGGACACTGTGAGGATTGACCTTACCCAGCGGTTCACCGCCTTCCTCCAGGCCCTTACGCTGCCGGCCTTTGCCATGGCCTCCCCTGCCGCCCTCGCCGCGGGCAAGGCCGATGTCCTTGACCAAAGCCGCGGCGGCCAGCCCGTCTCCGCCTTTGGCACCAAGCCGGTGGGAACCGGTCCGTTCAGCCTTTCCTCCTGGGACGAAGGAAGCGTGACGCTGGCCACCAACAAGTCCTATTGGGGCGAACGCGGCCAGATTTCCACCATCAACTTCGTCGCCTACGACCACCCGCAGGCCAGGCTCCAGGCCCTGCTCGACGGCAAGATCGACGGTTATGACGCCGTAACGGTGGGCAACTTCGATCAACTGGTCAAGCGCGGAAAGCAGATCGTCCAGCGCGACCCCTTCTCCGTCATGTACGTGGGCATCAACCAGGATGTCCCCGTGCTCCAGAACCTGAAGGTCCGCCAGGCGATCGAAATGGCGATCGACAAGGAGACCCTGATCCGCAGGTTCTTCATCGACAACACGGCCAAGGCCACGCAGTTCGTCCCGCCCAAGATCAGCGGCTTCAACAACGAGGCCCCGGAGTTGGGCCACGACCCCGCCAAGGCCAAGGAGTACCTGAAGGAGGGCGGGTACGCCGGCGAGGAACTCAAGTTCTACTACCCCCTGAACGTCACCCGCCCCTACCTGCCCACCCCCGAGAAGGTCTATGCCGAGATCAGCCGCCAGCTCACCGCCGTCGGATTCAACATCCAGCCGGTTCCGGTGGACTGGTCCGACGGCTACCTGCAGAAGGTGCAGTCCCCCGGCGACCACGCGCTCCATCTCCTGGGCTGGAACGGCTCCTACTCCGATGCCGATAATTTCGTGGGCCCCCTCTTCGGGGAGAAGAACGGCGAGTTTGGCTACCATGATCCCCAGGTCTTTTCGAAGATCAACCGGGCGCGCGGGTTGCCCGAAGGCAAGGAACGGGATGAGCAATATCACACCATCAACGCCCAGATTGCGGCGACCGTACCCGCAGTCCCCGTCGCCTTCCCCATCTCCGCCCTGGCCCTGTCCGACCGTGTCCTGAGCTATCCGGCGTCGCCGGTCTTAAATGAAGTTTTCACGAAGGTGCAACTAAAGCCTTGACGGAGCGGCCCAATTTCAGTATGTCCGCTGCCCGGGGATATTCTGTGACAGCCAGAGCCGCTGCAATCGGAGACTGATCGTGACCTTCATTTCCAAGACCCCACATGCCGACGTCGTCCTGATTGGCGGCGGCATCATGAGCGCCACACTGGGGGCATTCCTCAAGCAGCTGGAGCCGGACTGGACCATCTCCCAGTTCGAACGGCTGGACCAGCCCGGGCTGGAAAGCTCCGGCCCGTGGAACAACGCCGGCACCGGCCACGCTGCCCTCTGCGAACTCAACTATTCCCCTGCAGCCAAAGACGGCTCAGTGGACCCCTCCAAGGCGCTGCAGATCAATGAACAGTTCCAGTTGTCCCGCCAGTTCTGGTCCCATTTGGTGGACCGGAACCTGATCGGCTCGCCCAAGGGCTTCATCAACACCGTGCCGCACATGAGCTTCGTCATCGGCGAGGACCACACGCGCTTCCTGCGGACCCGGTACGAGGCACTCAAGCCCCACACCCTGTTCCGGAGCATGGAGTACTCCGAGGACCACGGCCAGATCGCCAAGTGGGCGCCGCTGATCGTGAAGGGGCGCGATCCCAAGCAGCGCATCGCCGCTACCCGCGCCGCAGAGGGCACCGACGTCGACTTCGGGGCACTCACCCGCGAACTGACCACCTACCTTGGGAACAACGGCGTCGAAATCAACTTCGGCCATGACGTCACGGGCATCTCCAGGGCGTCCGACGGCGGCTGGGACCTTTCGCTGAAGTACCCCAAGTCAGGCGAGCACGGCAAGATCCACGCCAAGTTCGTGTTTGTGGGTGCCGGCGGCGGCGCCCTGCACCTGCTGCAGGCTTCGGGCATCCCGGAAAGCAAGGGCTACGGCGGGTTCCCGGTCTCCGGGCAGTTCTTCCGCTGCACGGACGAGACCATCGCCGCCCAGCACAGTGCCAAGGTCTACGGCCAGGCATCGGTGGGCGCGCCGCCCATGTCGGTGCCCCACCTTGACACCCGGTACGTGGACGGAAAGCGTTCGCTGCTGTTCGGACCGTATGCGGGGTTCTCCACCAACTTCCTGAAGAACGGTTCCTACCTCGATCTTCCGCGGTCCATCAGGCCGAGCAACATCATTCCAATGCTGGCGGTGGCGAAGGACAACATGGACCTCACCGCGTACCTGGTCAAGGAAGTGGCCAAGCGCCACGGCGACAAAGTCGAAGCGCTGCGTGAGTACTACCCGGAGGCCAAGGACGGTGACTGGGAACTGATCACAGCCGGCCAGCGTGTACAGATCATCAAGAAAGATCCGCAGAAGGGCGGCATCCTCCAGTTCGGAACTGAAGTGATCGCCGGCCGTGACGGTTCCATCGGCGCGCTCCTGGGCGCGTCCCCCGGAGCATCCACTGCGGTCCCTATCATGATCGAACTGCTGAAGAAGACCTTCCCGCGGAACTTCAAGGGCTGGCAGTCCAAGCTGAAGGACATGATGCCCGGCTACGGGGTCAAGCTGGACGAGAACCCGGAGCTTGCCGTCGAGCTGGAAAAGGCAACAGCCAAGTCGCTTCAGCTGGAGAGCGTTTCCGCCAGCCGCTGACCCTGCCGGGGCCGGCGGCCGGCACGTCCGGGTCCGTATCCGTCAGTCAACCCCTCAGGAGACCATGCGATGTTCCGGCTGGCACAACTCTCACTTGCGAACCGGGCCCTGATCGCACTGGTGACTGTCTTCGCGTCCGTCTTTGGCGTGATCACCATGTCGTCGCTGAAGCAGGAACTCATCCCGTCGATCGAGTTCCCGCAGATCACCGTGCTGACCGCCATGCCGGGTGCCTCCCCGGAGGTGGTGGACAAGCAGGTGAGCGGGCCGCTGGAGACTGCCCTGAACGGCGTGGAGGGGCTGGAATCCACCTCCTCCACGTCCCGCAGCGGCGTCTCCCAGATCACCATGGTGTTCACGTACGGTTCCAACCTGGACCGGGCACGGAACCAGATTGACCGGGCCATCTCCAACGCCAAGCGGACCCTGCCCGAGGACGTCCAACCGCAGGCCTTCGCCGGCAGCATCAATGATTTTCCCATCGTTTTCCTGGCGGTTTCCTCGGACAAGGGCCTCAGCGAACTCAACGCCGACCTCCAGCGGCTGAGCGTGCCCCGCCTGCAGAAGATCGACGGCGTCCGGGGCGCCGACGTGACAGGCGGCGCTACCCAGCACATCGAGATCCTTCCCCGGCCCGACGCGATGGCGGCATCGGGCGCCACCATCGCCTCCATCCGGGATGCGATGGCCAACAACGGTGCGCTGATCCCGGCCGGAACGCTGGAGGAGCAGGGCAAGACGCTGTCACTGCAGATCGGCAGCCCGGTCGATTCATTGGACGCCATCAAGGCGCTTCCGCTTGCCGGGGCCAGGAACGCCGCCACGATCGGCGCCGTGGCGGACGTCGCCCTCAAGGATGACGAACGCACCTCCATCACCCGGACCAACGGTTCGGAAACGCTTGCCGTGTCCATCACCAAAAAGCCTGAAGGCGACACGGTGGGCATTTCGCACGCAGTCCGGGACACCCTCGACGAACTCGAAGCCGAGCTTGGCTCGAACGCCAAGTTCACCCCGGTGTTCGACCAGGCACCGTTCATCGAAAAATCCATCAAGGACCTCACTACCGAGGGCATGCTGGGGCTGGGTTTCGCGGTGGCGGTCATCCTTGTCTTCCTGATGTCCACCCGCTCCACCCTGGTCACGGCAGTCTCCATCCCGCTCTCGCTGCTGATCACCTTTATCGGCCTGTCCGCCACCGGATATTCCCTGAACATCCTGACGCTCGGCGCGCTCACCATCGCCATCGGCCGGGTGGTGGACGACTCCATTGTGGTCATTGAAAACATCAAGCGGCACCTGAGCTACGGCGAAGACAAGGTCACCGCCATCCTGACCGCCATCAGGGAGGTGGCGGGGGCCATTACCGCATCCACGCTCACCACCGTTGCGGTCTTCCTCCCCATTGCCTTCGTGGGTGAGCTCGCGGGCGAGCTGTTCAGGCCGTTTGCCCTCACGGTCACCATGGCGCTGCTTGCATCCCTGCTGGTTTCGCTGACCATCGTCCCGGTGCTGGCGTACTGGTTCCTGAAGAACACCGGCGCCGCGGCCGGTGCGGCTGCGGCAGGTTCAGCAGCTGCCCGCCGCAACGCGGACGAGGTGCGGGAACGGGCGCTGGAAGCGGAACAGCGGAGCAGGCTCCAGCGCGGGTACCTGCCCATCCTCACCAAAACCCAGAAGCATCCGGTGCTCACCCTTGTTGCCGCCGTCCTGGTGCTTGGCGCAACGGCGGCCATGACGCCCCTGCTGGCCACGAACCTCCTGGGTAACTCGGGCCAGAACAGCCTCACGGTCCGGCAGGTGCTGCCCGCCGGAACCAGTTTGGCGGACACCAGCGCAGCGGCCGTCCGGCTGGAAGAAGTCCTTCGAGGCATCGACGGCGTGAAGGACGTCCAGGTGACGTCCGGCAACGCGCAGGCCGGGTTCGCCGCGCTCACCTCCACCGGGTCCTCGAACTCCACGTTCACGGTGGTCACGGACGAAAAGGCGAACCAGGCACGGCTGCAGGAGACGGTGCGGAGCGAACTGGCGAAGGTCCCCGATTCCGGGAAGGTCTCGGTGGGCACCCAGCAGGGCGGCTTCGGCACATCGTCCACGGTGGACATCACGCTCAAGGCCGCCACCACCGCCGACCTCCGCGAGGCCAGCGACACCATGGTTTCGGCGATGACCGGCGTACCGGGCACCAGCGAGGTGGCAACCAACCTCGCGGCAAGCCAGCCGGTGGTCCAGGTCAAGGTTGACCGGGCGAAGACCGTCGCCGCCGGGCTCAACGAGGAACAGGTTGCGGGCGTGCTCGCATCCACCATCAGCCCCATCCCCGCCGGAACCGTCCGGATCGACACGGATGACTTCCCGGTCCGGATCGGCAAAGGCACCAGGTTCACCAGCATCGACGCGGTCCGGCAAATTCCCCTGCCGGCAGCCGGGGGCCCTGTCACGCTCGGCACCATCGCCGCGGTTGAACAGGTGGACGTCCCTGTATCCATCACCGCCAGCAACGGCCAGCGCACAGCGCGGATCTCCGTGACGCCGTCGGGCTCCAACCTGGGCGCCGTCAACGCGGAGGTCCAGAAACGGCTCGAAGAAGTACAGCTGCCGGCGGGCGTCACCGCCGAAATCGGCGGTGCCACCACCCAGCAGCAGGAGTCCTTCCAGCAGCTCGGGCTCGCGCTGCTGGCGGCAATCGCCATCGTCTACGTCATCATGGTGGCCACCTTCAAGTCGCTCGTCCAGCCGCTGATCCTGCTGGTCTCGGTGCCGTTCGCGGCCACCGGGGCCGTCGCACTGCTCCTGGTCACCGGGGTCCCGCTGGGACTGCCTTCGTTGATCGGCATGCTCATGCTGGTGGGCATTGTGGTCACCAACGCGATCGTGCTCATCGACCTCATCAACCAGTACCGGCAGCCGCGCGACGGACGGCCGGGCATGAACGTTGCGGACGCGATCACGCACGGGTCGCGCCAGCGCCTGCGTCCCATCCTGATGACAGCCCTTGCAACGGTGTTCGCCCTCACCCCCATGGCGCTGGGCCTCACGGGCGGCGGCGGCTTTATCTCGCAGCCCCTGGCTGTGGTGGTCATCGGAGGGCTCATCTCCTCCACGGCCCTCACCCTGGTCCTGGTGCCTGTCCTGTACAGGCTGGTGGAGGGCCGGCGCGAGAGGAAGGCCCTGCTCCGGGAACTGCAGGCGAGGCCGGAATTCGGCCCGGGGGCTGACGTCGATGAGGAGTTCCGGGACTGGACCACCGGCATGGTGCGGAAAACCAGCGGCAGGCGCGCTGCACCCGGAAGCCCCGAATAGGCAGGGCCGACGGCAGGCCCGGAATATTTTCCCGCAGGACGCGTTGTACCCGTCGATAGATGCAAATGCATCTAAATTGGACTACACTGGGAACAAGCCAGCAGTCCAGGAACGGAAAGGCACATCATGCAGATCGGTGTTTTCAGCGTCAGCGACATCACCACGGACCCCACGACGGGCCGGACCCCCACCGAGAACGAACGCATCAAGGCCTCGGTGGCCATCGCCAAAAAGGTGGAGGAAATCGGGATGGATGTCTACGCCCTGGGCGAGCACCACAACCGGCCGTTCTTCTCCTCCTCCCCCACCACCACCCTTGCCTACATCGCCGCCCAGACCGAGCGGATCACCCTTTCAACGGCGACCACGCTGATCACCACCAACGACCCGGTCAAGATCGCCGAGGACTTCGCGATGCTCCAGCACCTGGCTGACGGCCGGGTGGACCTGGTCCTGGGCCGCGGCAACACCGCGCCGGTGTACCCGTGGTTCGGCAAGAACATCCAGGACGGCGTGGAGCTGGCCATCGAGAACTACAGCCTGCTGCGCAAGCTCTGGGACGAGGACACCGTCAACTGGTCCGGCAAGTTCCGGACCCCGCTGCAGAACTTTACGTCCACGCCCCGCCCGCTTGACGGCGTCGCTCCCTTCGTGTGGCACGGTTCCATCCGCACGCCGCAGATCGCGGAAGTGGCGGCCTACTTCGGGGACGGCTTCTTCGCCAACAACATCTTCTGGCCCAAGGAGCACTATCAGCAGCTGATCGGCCTCTACCGGGAGCGCTACGAGCACTACGGCCACGGCAAGGCGGACCAGGCGATTGTGGGCCTGGGCGGCCAGTTCTTCATGCGGAAGAACTCCCAGGACGCCGTCAAGGAGTTCCGCCCCTACTTCGACAATGCCCCTGTGTACGGGCACGGCCCGTCACTGGAGGACTTCACCTCCCAGACGCCGCTGACCGTCGGCAGCCCGCAGGAGGTCATCGAAAAGACGCTGACGTTCCGGGAGTACTTCGGCGACTACCAGCGGCAGCTGTTCCTGATCGACCACGCCGGCCTGCCGCTGAAGACGGTGCTGGAGCAGCTGGACCTGTTCGGCGAGGAAGTCCTGCCCGTCCTGCGCAAGGAATACGCCGCCCGCAAGCCCGCGCACATTCCTGAGCCGCCCACGCACGCCGGCCGGGTTGCCGCGCTGCTGGCAGCGCAGGACGCCGAGAAGTCTGCTGCGGAGGCGTGATGGCCGGCAAGGCTCCTGAATCGCCGGTCCGCCTCGCAGCAGAGACCTGGGAGTCGCTGTTCCGGGCCCAGGTGGCGGTGATGCGCAAGCTGCAGTCCGGGCCTGCGTTCCGGAAGCTCGCGGTGAACGAGTACGACGTCCTGTTCACGCTGTCCCGCTGCCCGTCAGGCTGGCTGCGGCTCAACGAGCTCAATGACAACGTCCTGCTGAGCCAGTCCAGCCTGAGCCGCCTGGTGGAGCGGCTGGAGAAGCGCGGGCTCGTGGCCAGGATGCCGGCACCGGAGGATGGCCGTGGCGTGCTCCTGAAGCTGACTGACGAGGGGCGGGAGCTTCAGAAGGAGATCGGGCGCGAGCACGTGCGCGATATCTCCGCCGTCCTGGGTCCCGCCCTGACACCGGCTGAGCAGAAGGAACTGACAAGGCTCACCACCAAGCTCAGGAGCTCCCTGGGACCGCGCCCGCCCCGGCAGGAACCGGGCTAGCCCAGCGCCACCAGCCGGGCGGGATCCTCAACCGGGAGGTCTCCGTTGACCACGGCGGTGACCTGCATCTGGTTCAGCGTCAGGCTTCCGCCCACCGTGGACAGGAACGCCGTGTCGGCAGAGTCCCTGCCCGCCGTGATCCGCAGCATCGACTCCCGCGGGGCCAGCCCGGTGGGATCGATGACGTGCCATGCGCCTTCCACGTATGCTTCGGCCACGGCGTGGAAGTCCATGGGGCTCAGGCCGGGGGCATACACGGCCGCCAGGCGTGCGGGTATGTCCTTGGACCTCAGCAGCGCAATGGCCAGGTGCGCAAAGTCGCGGCACACCCCGCGGCGGCTGAGGAGTGTCTCCACCGCACCGTCCGTGCCGCGGGAGGAGCCGCTCATGTACCGGAGTTCCCCGTTCACCCAGTTCCGGACGGCGAGCAGCAGTTCGCCGTCGCAGAGTCCTTCGAACTCGGCATACGCGGTGGGCAACAGGCGGTCAGATTCCGCGTAGCGGCTGGGCCGGACGTACCGGATCCGGTCGGCCAGCCCGGTTTCCTCGGGCAGTGCCTTCCCCGCCACCGTCGCGGAGTATTCCACGGTCACTTCGGCCGGGTCGGTGAACTCCATGTAGTGCAGCCTGCCGCCGTGGTGGTCCGGCACCTCGGACACGGGAACCTGCCGGCCGCCGGCTGTGATGGACAGGCTTTCCTCAAACGAGGAATAGCCGTCGTTCCTCGCCGCGGCTATGGCCATGGCCACCTTGGTGTTGGCTGTGGTCCTGAAAACCAGGCGTGCGGAAACAGTGCGTTCCATGACTCTCCGGGGGTGTCGGCAGTGGAAGGAAGTCGCCGGTTGTCGCGGCCGTTGATGTGGGCCGGGAACGGGGACTAGTTCTTGATCTCCAGAGACATTAGCATCCGCTGGACGTTGGCGAAGTCGCTGCTATCACCGACGTACTGTGCGGCCTGGCCAAGAGTGTCGAATGCCTTGGCGGGTGCCACTTTTTCGTCTGGCGCGAATGCCCTGACGGCTACCAGGTCACCGAAGGAGTAGTCCCCCTTGCCGGCCGGGCCCCGGATGACGTTGCGCAGTTCGCAGGCCTGGCCGTCCGCCCCGCCCACAAGGTTCGTGACCCCGTACGAGCCGAAGTACCGGTACCCCTGGATCACCCTGAACACAACCCTGGGCGGAATGGTCCCCTCCCCGCCTTCGGCTTTCATGTCCGACGGCACGCTGCTGATCACGGTGTAGGGCCGCCGCGCGTCCTGCGGACATTCAGCGGACGACGGCGGGAGTCCCGTCCGCAGTGCCGCCATGAAGGTGCCGTCGGGCTTCTTCACCTCGACCTTCAAGGCCCCGGGCAGGGCACCCTCCTCCGGGGCCACCGACTGCGCTATCCACTCCTGCGGCAGCTCGAAACTCACGCTCTTTGCAGGGTCCGAGAAGGTTTTCCAGGCGGAAGCCGTGGCCACGGGCCCGGCCGTAGCGGACTCCGTGGCACCGGGCTTGGCGCTTCCGGAGGCCGTTGCTGACGCTGATGCTTCCGCCGGCGCGGTGGAGGCGGCCGCGGTGCCCGGCCCGCCAGGCTCCGCTGTCCATCCCGGCCCGCTGTTTGACGGTGTGGAGCATCCTGCCAGGAGCGCGCCGGCCACGAGCACTGATGCGCCCGCCAGGGCCCTTGATGTTGCCATGCCTTCCATGCAGCCAGCCTAACGGGACGCGGCAGCGTCGGGTCCTTTCCCCGGACGGTGTTTCGGCCTGCGCCGATGCGCGGAAGCCGTATGGCAGGGATGCGTGTCGCCGTCGGACGCGCAACTCCGGCGCCGGGGACTAGGCTGGTGCTTATGGAAGCCCACCACGGCACGGCCGAAGAAGATTTGGCGGACATTTCCGCCGTCGACATCGCCGACTGGCGCCTCCGGACCTTTGGCCTGTACGCCAATGTCCGCAAAGTCTCGGCCGAGAGTCCGGCGGAAGCGCATCTGTATTGGCGCCACCAGCGGGACCTCATGTTCGCCACGCACCCTGCATCCCCGCTGACTGCCGAGGAGAAAGCACGCTTCGGGGGCTTGAAGACTGCGGACTATGATCCGATTTTCCGTTTCCACGTTCCGCTGACCAAGGAAGGTGCCGGACGGGAAATGAGCATCGAAACCGGGACCGACGGCGTGGTGAACTTCGTCAGGATGGGCACGTTCGACCTCCCCGAGATGGGGCAGCTCGCCGTGTGGAAGCTGCGGGGCTACGGCGGCGGCATCTTCGTGCCCTTCCGCGACGCGACCGCAGGCCAGCCCGGCGGAAGCTACGGGGCAGGCCGCTACCTCCTGGACACCATCAAGGGAGCCTTCCACGGCGTCCACGGGACAGGACCGGATGCCCCCTTTGTCCTGGACTTCAACTTTGCCTACAACCCGTCCTGCGCCTACAACGAGGCCTGGGCGTGCCCCCTGCCGGGCCCGTCAAACCGGCTGGCCGTGGATATCCCCGTCGGAGAGCTCTACTAGCAGGTCGCACCGGGGGCATCCGTAACGGCTAGGAGCCGAGGGTCCGCACGCTTGCCACTGCCTGCCGGACAGCTTTGGCGGCAACCGCCAGGTCCTCCCCCGCCACCGCGGCGTCAAAGCTGAACCTGACCGCTGTCTGGGCCACCTCAGCCTCGAACCCCATGGCCGTGAGGACCGGCGACGGCGCATCGGACCCGGCTGCGCAGGCGGAGCCGCTCGAGCACACCACCCCTTGGCGCTCCAGTTCCAGGAGCACCGATTCGCCGCTGGTTCCGGGGAAGCAGAACGATGCCACGGAGGGCAGCCGCTCTGCGGGGTGCCCGGTCAGCACCGCCCCCGGTACCCCCGTGAGCACGGCGTCAATAAAGCTGTCCCGCAGGGCGGCCACCCGCCGTCGTTCTTCCTCCTGGCCGGCCTGGGCGAGTGCCAGCGCGGCGGCCAGCCCCACGGCACCTGCAACGTTCTCCGTCCCCGAACGGCGGCCGCGCTCCTGGCCGCCGCCGTGGATCAGCGGCTCGATCCTGGTGCGGCCGCGGACGAAGAGCACCCCGCAGCCCTTGGGTGCCCCCAGTTTGTGGCCCGAAAGGCTCATCGCGTCAACGCCCAGCGCCCTGGTGTCAAGGGGCAGCCAGCCCGCCGCCTGCACTGCATCCGTATGGAAGGGAACCCCATGGCTGTGTGCTGCGGCGGCCAGTTCGGCGACCGGCTGGACCGTCCCCACTTCATTGTTGGCGTACATGATGCTGACCAGCGCGGTTTCCGGGCGCAGTACTGCGAGGAGCGCCTCGGGAGTGACCTGCCCGGTCCCGTCCACCGGCACCACGTCAACCTCGAAGGCGTGGAAGCGTGCCAGGTACCGTGCGGACTCCTCAACGGCCGGGTGTTCGACGCCGCTGATCACCACCCGGTTCAGCGCGGGGTCGGCTGCCTGCCGCGCCAGGGCAATGCCTTTAACGGCCAGGTTGTCCGCTTCGGTGCCGCCGGAGGTGAAGGTGACCTCACCGGGCCGGCAGCCCAGGACCGCTGCCACCGAGGCCCTTGCATCCGCGAGCGCCCTGGCAGCAGCCTCGCCCAGGGTGTGGTGGCTGGAGGGGTTTCCGAACTCGCCGGTCAGGTAGGGCCACATGGCGTCCAGGACCTCGCGGCGGACCGGGGTGGTGGCGGCAGCATCAAGGAAGATCATGGTGTATTCACCCGGCCGTCAGTTCCACGTCCAGGCCGAGGTCCAGCGCGGCCACCGTGTGGGTGAGCGCGCCAACGGAGATGACGTCCACCCCCGTGGCGGCAATTCCCGCGACGGTGGTGAGGTTGACGTTGCCGCTGGCCTCCACCCGTGCCCGGCCTGCAACCAGGGCAACGCCGGCGCGCAGCTCCTCCACGGTGAAGTTGTCCAGCATGATGGTGTCCACGCCTGCCGCCAGGACAGGTTCGATCTGGTCCATCCGGTCCACCTCGACCTCGAAGTGCGTGGTGTGCCCCAGCTGCGCCTTGGCGGCCAGGAGCAGTCCCGTGAGCCTGGCGGGGTCCCCTCCGGTCATGACGGCCAGGTGGTTGTCCTTGGCGAGAACCGCGTCCGACAGGCTGTACCGGTGGTTGGCGCCTCCCCCGCAGCGCACCGCGAAGCGCTCCAGGATCCGCAGTCCGGGGGTGGTCTTGCGGGTGTCGGTAATGCGGGCGGGCGTCCCTTCGGTGAGCTCAACGAATTCCGCGGTCCTGGTGGCGATCGCGGACATCCGCTGGACCAGGTTGAGGGCCACGCGTTCGGCGAGGAGGACCGAGCGGGCCCGTCCGCTCACCCTCGCGAGGTGCGTGCCGGCGTCGAACCTGTCGCCGTCCCCCAGCAGCAGTTCCACGTCCGTGTCCGGGTCCGCCAGCAGCATGGCGTCGCGGAACACGGTGGCGCCGCTGAAGACGCCGGGCACGCGGGCGTTCAGCACGGCGGTGGCGCGGGCTTCGGCGGGGATGAGCAGCTGGGAGGTGATGTCCCCCGCCGGAGCGTCTTCGGCGAAGGCGCGCTCCAGGATCTCCCGCACCGGCGCCGACGGCAGCGCCAGGTCAAGCAGGGTTGTTTCAGTCATGGAGGACGCTCACTTTCGGGCGGTTCGGGTACGTGGTGTCGAATTCTTCCCTGATGCCGGAAGCATCCTCCGGGCAATCGCTGCGGTAATGGGCGCCCAAGGACTCTTGGCGTTCCTGGGCCGCAGCCACCAGGAGCTGCGCTGCCAGCAGCAGGTTCCGGTCCTCATGCAGTCGGGCGTCCGCGGCAGGGGCAACAGTGCCGGGACGAACGACGGCGGCCCACCGCCCCAGGGTGTCCCCCGCTTCCCGGAGCAGCTCCCCGGAGCGAAGCACCCCGGCCTTGGCAGTCATCAGCCGGCGCAGGGCCTCACGGGAGAACGGCTCACTCCCCCCACCGAAGTTGGACGGCCGGCTCCCACCCAGTGCATCGAACCCGGCCCCGGCGCCTGCTGAAGTCGCACCCAAGGCGGACCCGTCTTCGGCGCCTTCCGGGGCTCCGGAAGCGAGCGTCAAGGGGAGGCCGCCCGCGGCCGAGCCAGCGAGCGGAGGAGCGCCGGCAGGCGCACCCCAGCCGGGAACGTCAGGAGATAGGAAGTGTTCAACAGCGCGGCGGCCGAAGACGAGTCCCTCCAGGAGGGAGTTGCTGGCCAGCCGGTTTGCCCCTTGGACCCCGGTGCACGCAACTTCCCCGGCCGCATACAGTCCGGGAACCGTGGTGCGCCCGTGGAGGTCGGTAAGGACTCCGCCCATCCAGTAGTGGGCCGCGGGTGCCACCGGAACCAGTTCGCGGGTCCAGTCGATGCCGGCGTCGAGGGTCCTCTGCGTGAGGGTGGGGAACCGCTTCGCCAGGAATCCGGGACCCTTTGCTTGCTCAATGACGCGCGCGTCGAGGTAGACGTGGCCGTTGGGATCGCCGAGCTTGGCAAGGTGCAGGGCAATGCTGCGGGAGACCACGTCGCGGGGGGCGAGTTCGGCGCCGGGGTGGTAAGCCCGCATGAATCGCTTCCCGTTGCCATCGACAAGGACGGCTCCTTCGCCGCGGACGGCTTCGGAGATGAGGAGCGGATCCTGGTCCAGCCCGCGCGCGGTGCCCGGGCCCGGGCCCGGGGTGCCGGCGCCGGGCACCAGGCAGGTGGGGTGGAACTGGAAGAATTCCAGGTCGGACACTGCTGCCCCGCTGCGGACGGCGAGCGCAAGGCCGTCGGCGGTGGCCACCACGGGGTTGGTGGTCTGGGCAAACAGCTGGCCTGCTCCGCCGGTGGCGAGCAGCACGGCGTCCCCGCGCAGTGTGAGTGTCCGGCCGTCCTGCAGGAACTCGACGCCGTTGACGTGGCCGTCCGTTTGCCGGAGGGCTGTGGCGTGGGCGCCGGTATGAAGTGCCAGGGAACCGCCTGCCTGCCGGGCCAGCACTGCACGGATCAGGGCCGCGGCCACCTTCGCGCCTGTGGCGTCGCCGCCCGCGTGCAGGATCCGCGGGGCGGAATGGGCGGCTTCCAGCCCCAATGCCGGGCCGCCGTCTTCACCGGGATCAAAGACCACGCCGAACCGTTCCAGCCCGGCAATGTCCCTGCGGGCCTCCGTGCACATGAGCCGGACTGCCTCTTCGTTGCAGTGTCCCGCACCTGCCTGCAGGGTGTCGGCAATGTGGGCCGCAACGGTGTCCCCGGGGGTGGGCTCGTCCAGCACGGCTGAGATGCCGCCCTGGGCGTACCAGGTGTTGCTCTCGCAAAGCTGGCCCTTGCTCAGCAGCACCACGTCTGCCCCGGCGTCGGCCGCCAGCAGTGCGGCGTAAAGTCCGGCAATACCGCTGCCGACGACGACCAGCCGCCGGCGTGTGCCGTGAACAATGGGCGCGGCGGACATTATGGCCTGGCGGCGAGCATGCGCTCGAGCGCGGTCCGTGCATGGTCCTGGACGGAGTCCGCCACCGTGATCCGGTTGACGATCCGCCCGGCCACCAGTTCCTCCAGCACCCAGGCAAGGTAGCCCGGGTGGATGCGGTACATGGTGGAGCAGGGGCAGATCACGGGATCCAGGCAGAAGATGGTGTGCTGCGGGTATTCGGCGGCGAGCCGGTTCACCATGTTGATCTCTGTGCCGATGGCAAAAGTGGTGGGCTCCGTGGCCGCGGCGATGGCCTTCCTGATGAAGTCGGTGGAGCCGGCCGAATCGGCAGCGTCCACCACCTCCATGGGGCACTCCGGGTGCACGATCACCTGGACGCCGGGGAAATCGGCGCGGGCTTTCTCGATCTGGGCCACGGTGAAGCGCTTGTGCACCGAGCAGAACCCGTGCCACAGGATGACGCGGGAATCGAGCAGCGCCTGTTCGTCGTTGCCGCCCAGGTCCTTGCGCGGATTCCACATGGGCATCTGCTCCAGCGGCACGCCCAGGGCCTTGGCAGTGTTGCGGCCCAGGTGCTGGTCCGGGAAGAACAGCACCCGCCGGGCGCGCTGGAACGCCCACTCCAGGACGGTCCTGGCGTTGGAGGAGGTGCAGACGATGCCGCCGCGCTCGCCGCAGAAGGCCTTCAGGGCGGCGGAGGAATTCATGTAGGTGACGGGGATGACCGGAACCCGGCCCTCGGCGTCGGGCTCCGTGCCGTAAATCTCCTCAAGCTGCTCCCAGCACTCAGCCACGGAGTCGGCGTCGGCCATGTCCGCCATGGAGCAGCCGGCCGCCAGGTTGGGCAGGATGACGGCCTGCCCGGGGGCGGAGAGGATGTCAGCGGTTTCGGCCATGAAGTGGACGCCGCAGAAAACGATCGCCTCTGCGTCCGGACGGGTGAGTGCGGCGTTGGCCAGCTGGAAGGAGTCGCCCACGAAGTCGGCGTACTGGATCACTTCATCGCGCTGGTAGAAGTGCCCCAGGATGACGGCCCGGTCCCCCAGCGCAGCCTTCGCGGCCAGGATCCTTTCGCCCAGCTCGGCGTCGCTGGCCAGTTTGTATTCCTCGGGCAGCTGGCCCTGGCGGGGGGTGGCGGCGGGAGCCACGTCCGCACTGGAGGCACCCGGGCCGTAGGCGGGAACGCCGGCGAGCGCCTCGGCAAGGTCGTAGTCCCAGGGGCCCTTGGCCAGGGCCGGGCTGCAGGTGCTGCCCTTTGCGGTGGCGCCGTTTTCGGCCTGCTCGCGCGTGATCAGCTGGATTGCCGTGTTGACGCTGCTCATGGTGTGCTCCTGTTGTCTGGGTCAAGGCCGGGCCGGCCGGTAAAGCGGTAGAGGCGCGGTGGACGGTGCTTGCCACCCTGGAGGTACTCGCCCGTTTCCTCTATTTCGGGGGTGGACTTGAGCTGCCTGCGGAAGTTCGCCGGATCCAACTCGCGGTCCAGGACGGCTTCGTAAACCTCCCGCACCTGGGCCAGGGTGAAGTATTCCCCCAGCAGGTGGTAGGCCACGGAGCCGTAGGCCAACTTGTTGCGCAGCCGCCACAACGCGTAGTCCACGATCGCGTTGTGGTCAAAGGCGAGTTCGCCAAGGCGGTCCGCACGGAACCACCGGACGTTCTCGGACTCATCCGCGAGCGCGGCTTCGGTCGGCTGGACCAGGGCCCAGTAGACGATCGAAACCACGCGCTGGGTGGGTGAGCGGTGAAGCCCGCCGAACGCGTACAACTGCTCCAGGTAGCTGGGGGCAAGTCCTGTTGTCTCCCTCAGGTTCCGTGAGGCCGCGTCCTGGAGCGACTCCGCGTGGCTCAGCGGGCCGCCCGGCAGCGCCCATAGTCCTTTGAAGGGTTCCCGGATCCTTCGCACCAGCGGCAGCCAGAGCGTAGGGCGCCCGGATTTTTCACTGGGGCGGAGCGCGAAGATGACCGTGGAGATGGCCAGCGACGGCGGCGCGGCCTGGCGCTCGGAGACGTTGGCAGAACTGGAGTACATGTCCCACCGCCTTTCCGGGGACCAGGGGCTCGCCCTCCGCAGAGGCGCCCGACCGAGTTATGGTCATTTTGACCAAAACTAATTCTACGGCCTGCCGCTCCATAAACGCCAACTATTTCGGAAGTTTGCCGTCCCGGGGTTCCCGCCGCCCGGGGCATCAAATTCCGCTGCGAGACCGTAAACGGTAAATTCAAGAGGTCCCACAAGGCGGCACCATCCAAACCCCAAGAAGGTTCACGGCACATGACGATGAAGTCCACCACAACCCGGCCCACCGGAAAGCCCGCGCATCCTCCCCACAGCATGAAGCCCCGGCAGCTGACCATGATGGGGCTCGGCAGCGCCATCGGCGCCGGCCTGTTCCTGGGCTCGGGCGCGGGAGTGCAGGCGGCCGGCCCCGCCGTCCTCATTTCCTACCTCGTGGCCGGCACCCTGATCATCCTGGTCATGTGGGCCCTGGGCGAAATGGCTGCCGCGAACCCCAACAGCGGCGCCTTCTCCGTTTACGCGGAACGCGCTTTGGGGAAGACGGCCGGCGCCACGATCGGCTGGCTCTGGTGGCTCCAGCTCGTGGTGGTGATCGCCGCCGAAGCGCTGGGGGCAGCCGCACTCCTCTTCTCCGTCTGGCCGGTCATTCCAGTGTGGGCGCTGGCACTGGTGTTCATGGTGGTTTTTACCGGCATCAACCTCGCGGGGGTCCGGAACTTCGGCGAGTTCGAGTTCTGGTTCGCCATCCTCAAAGTTGCCGCGATCGTGCTGTTCCTGGCCGTGGGTGCCGCCCTCCTCCTGAGCCTGCTGCCCGTCACATCACCCGGACTGTCCAATATCACCGGCGACTTTGCGCCGCAGGGCCTGGGCGGCATTGCGTCCGCACTCTTCGTGGTCATCTTCGCGTTCGGCGGGACGGAGATTGTGTCCGTTGCCGCGGCCGAAACACAGGATCCGGAGCGGAGCGTGGCCAAGGCCATCCGCACTGTTGTCTGGCGCATCCTGGTGTTCTACATCGGCTCCGTGTTCGTCATCGCCGCCGTCCTTCCGGCCACCTCGGAAAGCCTCGCCTCACCCTTCGCGGGCGTGCTGGACGCGGCGCGAATCCCCGGCGCCGGAACGGCGATCACCCTGGTGGCCGTCGTCGCACTCCTCTCCGCACTGAACGCCAATCTCTACGGGGCGTCCCGGATGGCCTACTCCCTCGCACAGCGCTCCGCAGCGCCCCGCATCCTCACCCGCCTGGGCGGCGCCAACGTCCCCATGCTCGCGGTGGGGGTATCGGTCGCCTTCGGTTTCATCGCCACCGTCCTGGAGCTGCTGTTCCCCGAACGGATCCTTCCGGCCCTGTTCCAGCTGGTGGGCTCCACCTGCCTGGTGGTCTGGGGAAGCGCCCTCGTCTCGCAGCTGATCCTGCGGCGGCGGGCGGACCGGGCAGGAATTCCGCTGCCCCTCCGGATGAAGGGTTTCCCCGGGCTGACCATCCTGGGACTTGTCCTGCTGGCCGTCATTTTCGCTGTGGGGTTCAGCGCGGAAGAGAGCCGCCTCCAGCTCGTCAGCACCTTTGCCCTTGTCGCCGCGATTGCCCTGGCCTGCGCGGCGGGCGCCCGGCTCACCGCCCGGACCCGCCGCCCCAACTAGGTAGCGCCAAGTGTCGTTTTGAGCCGCCGAAACGACACTTGGCGCGGCCAAGGTGGGGGCGGGGGGTGGCCCGCCCCACCTTGGCGGCGCATCGTGTCTTTTGCCCCCGCCCACCCCACACGGGCCGCTACCTAGTTGGGGCCGGGGGCTGCCGCCGGTGAGGGGAAACAGCCGGGCGGCCGGCAGGTAGAGTAAAACCAGTAGCACGAGGTTCCGAAGCGCCGGGTCCGCCTGGGCGCCGTACTTGATGAGGACTGACACCATGAGCGGCAGGCACACCGGCCAACAGCACACGCACACCGTGGAAGGCACGGACCCGCAACTCTACGTGGCGGTGCATGATCCTGCGGTTGATGCCGGGTTCCGCCCGGTCCTGCTGGTGCACGGATTCTCCTCCTCCAGCAAGCTCAACTGGGAGGACACCGGGTGGGTGGCCGCGCTGCTGGACGCCGGCCGGCGGGTCATCACGGTGGACCTGCCCGGCCACGGCCGCAGCGGCGCCCCGGAGGACCGGGACTCCTACTCCCCCAGCAGGATCCGCGCAGACCTGCTTCAAACAGCGTTCGACGCCGGCGTGCGGCCTTTGCAGGAGGGTGACCCTTCCAGCGGCCTCGACATTGTGGGCTACTCGCTGGGCTCCAGGCTCGCCTGGGAATTCGGCGCCACCCAGCCGGAAATCACCCACCGCCTTGTCCTTGGCGGCCCCAACATTTCTGATCCGCTGGCCGAGTTCGACCTTCGCGCCGCGCAGGATTACCTTGCCGACGGCACACCCATCGCCGACGAGTCCACGGCCCGGCTGCTCAAGATGGCACTCCTGCTGCCCAGCAACAACATCTTCGCGCTGCTCTCCCTTGTGGAGGCCATCAAGGCCGAGCCGTACGACCCCGCAGAGGCAGTTCCCCACGTGCCGATGCTCCTGGTGGCGGGGGAAATGGACGAACGGGCCGCCAGCCTGCCGCAGCTTGAAGAACTGGCGCGGAAGGCCGGTTCCATGGCCGAGCAGCTTATCCTGCCCGGCAGGAACCATACGAACGCTGTGACGAGCAGGGCCTTCAAGCAGGCTGCCATTTCCTTCCTGGCCGTCTAGCCTTTTCGCGGAGGGACTGATGCGCACGTTCTTCGAAGACCGTACGGACGCCGGCGAACGCCTTGCGGCCATCCTTCCGCAGTTCCGGGAGCGGCCCGACACCCTTGTGCTTGGCTTGGCCCGCGGGGGAATCCCCGTGGCAGCCGCGGTGGCAAAGGCCCTCCATCTTCCACTCGGAACCGTCCTGGTCCGGAAGCTCGGAATTCCCGGCCATGAAGAAACAGCCTACGGCGCCTTGGCCTGGGTCCACGGCCGAACCGTCCGGCTGGTCAACAAGCCCCTGCTGGACCGCGTCCTTGAACACGGCGTCCGCCAGGAATGGCTCGACGCCGTGGAGCAGCGGGAACGCGCCGAGCTGCTCCGCCGCGCGGAGCTCTATCCGGGCGTGGACCTCGACCTCGCCGGAAAGACCGTCCTCCTGGTCGATGACGGCCTGGCGACGGGAGCCACCATGCGCGCAGCAGTGGAAGCAGTGCGCGACGGCGGTGCGGCAACCGTCGTGGCGGCTGCCCCGGTCGGCTCCATTGAGGCAGAGGCCTCCGTGGAGCGCGCATGCGACGCCGTCCTGTGCCTGCACCTGCCCGGAAAGTTCCGCGCGGTCGGCAGTTTCTACCGGCACTTTGAGCAGTTGTCCGACGACGATGCGATCAGCATCCTGGAGCAGTAACACCGCAGGCCATGTCCTTTCGCAGTATGGCAAAGGAGACGAACCGGCACGGCACAGGCGGCCCAGACGGCGAAGCGGGCCGGACCGCCATGGTCCGGCCCGCCGTCGTCCTGCACTGGGCGGTGGTGGGATTAGTGGTGGCTGACGCCGAGTGGCCGCCCCTTGGTTTCCTTGGCCAGAACCACACCAATGGCGGAGATGACGCACAGGACCATGATGTAGATGCCAATGGACCCGGTCCACTTGGTGGACTGCAGCAGCGTTTCAGCGATGGTCGCCGCGAATGCCCCGCCCAGGATGGCGCCGAAAGCGTAGCCGATGGAAATCCCGGAGTACCGCACATTCGCGGGGAACATCTCGGCGTACATGGCTGACATGGGCCCGTAGGACAGCCCAAGCCCGATGGTGAGGACAAACAGCGCCAGGCCGTAGAACCAGATGTTCTTCGTGTCGATGAGGGCGAACATCGGGATCATCCAGGCAAAGATGATGGCGTAGCCCGTCAGGAAGGTCTTGACCCGGCCGATGCGGTCCGAGAGCCAGCCGCCTGCAAGGGTGAAGATCAGCCAGCCGAAGGAGGCCAGGGTGGTGGCCAGCAGCACCTCCGCGGTAGGCATCTTCAAGGTCCTAGTGGCGTAGGCGATGAAGAAGGCAATCAGCAGGTAGCCGGCCGCATTGTTCCCGATGAAGATCATGGTGGAGTACAGGACCGGCTTCTTGTGGCTGCGGACCAGCTCGCCCAGCGGGGCCTTGCTTTCCTGCTTCCGGGCAGCCATCTCCCGGAAGACGGGGCTTTCGGCCACCGCCCGCCGGATCAGGTACCCCACCACGATAAGGACAATGGAGAGCAGGAACGGCACGCGCCAGCCCCAGGCCGCGAAGTCCTCCTTGGACATGCTGGTGTTGAGGAAGAAGAGCAGGCCGGTGGCCAGGATCATGCCGATGGGCACGCCGATCTGCGGGTAGGCACCGAAGAGGCCGCGCTTGTTCAGGGGCGCGTGTTCAACGGCCATCAACGCCGCCCCGCCCCACTCGCCGCCGGCTGAGAAGCCCTGGATGATGCGGAGCGTGATCAGCAGCACAGGTGCCCAGGCGCCGATCTGGGCGTAGGTGGGCAGCATGCCGATCAGGGCGGTGGCTGCACCCATCATCACCAGGGTGAAGACCAGCATCGCCTTGCGGCCCAGGCGGTCGCCCAGGTGGCCGGCCACCACGGCGCCGAGGGGCCGGAAGAGGAAGCTGATGCCGATCAGGGCGAATGAGAGGATCTGTGCCAGCCCGGGGTTGGACTGGTTCAGCGGTGCCAGGAACAGCGGCGACAGCAGCGTTGCGGTCAACTGGGCAAAAATGAAGAAGTCGTACCACTCGATGGTGGTTCCGACGAGGGTGCCGGCGAGGACCTTGCGTTCCTCCCGCCGGGTGCTGGGACCGGCGAGTGTGTCCACCTTGGAAGGTGTGGTCATTGAAACTCCATTGTTCAAGGCAGCAGCGCTGCCGGGACGCCATCAGGATTACCGACAGAACGGTCAGTTAGTTAGTAGGGTACTACGAAAATGTGAGGCACAACACGGCCCGCGCAAACTTTTATGCGCAGCCTGTTGAACTGCGGGAACCTGCAGGAAAGCCGACCTGACGTTTGGGCTCCGCGATCACCCAGTTCTATATTTGAATTGCCCTTTCGAATTGAGGACACCGCGCGCCTGGCCGGATCCCCGGCACCCCCTGCCGGAACCTGCCACCTAGGATGGTCACCATGAATCCCACCGCTGCAGCGCCGGCCGGAGCAGCGCCGGCCCAGGCGTCCGCGTCGCAAACCCTGTCCCGGGGAATCCGCGCCCTGGAGATCCTCGCGGCAGCGCCCGGCCCGCTGACCATTGCGGAACTGGCGGACGCGATGGGCGTGCACCGGTCGGTGGCATACCGCATCCTCCGGACCCTGGAGGACCACTCGCTGCTGGTGCGGGACGACGCCGGGCGGGTCCAGCCGGGGCCGGGGCTGGCTGTCCTGGCACGCGGGGTTTCGCGCAACCTGCAGGCGGCAGCCCTTCCGGAGCTGACGCAACTCGCCAATACCCTGGATATGACGGCGTTCGTGGCCGTGTGGGACCACCACGACTGCATCACCCTGCTCACGGTGGAACCCAGGCACTCGGGCGCCACTGTGGCCCAGCACCCCGGCACCCGCCATCCCGTCAACGCCGGCGCCCCGGGCATCGCCATCCAGTCGGCGCTCACCGAGGCCGAATGGGACCGGCTGGCCACGGGAATCCCCTACCGCCCCGAGGCCGCCGAGGCCCGCCGCGCCGGATACTCGGCCAGCCACGACGAGGTCATCGCCGGCGTATCGTCCCTGGCTGCGCCCGTCCGGGTACCCGGCAGCCGCCCGGCCGCCCTCGCCGTCGTCTATATCCGCTCATCCCATGACCCCGCGACGGTGGGCGCGGCTCTGGTGGAGAGCGCCGCCAGGATCGAGCGGCAACTGGCTTAGGGCCTGCGGCGAAGAACAACGCCGGACGCGGCACCTAGGAGTGCCAGGACCGCTGCGGCACAGACCGGGACAACAAACGCCGCTGCGTAACCGTGCAGTTCGGCCAGCTGGCCGCCCAAGGACGAGCCAAGGGCAGTGCCGGCCACGATGCCGCTGGCCAGCGCCGTCATTACGGTGCCGAGCCGGCCCGCCGGAGCGACGGCACCGCCGACGCCAAAGACCGTGACCATGACCGGCCCCACCGGGAGGCCCAGGACCAGCAGCGCCGCCACCATCCCGGGCATCGAGGACGGCAGCAGCAGGAGCAGGGCCAGCGCGGCCATCAGCCCGGCGCAAAGCGCCCACCGCCCGGACAGGCTGAAGGCCTGCGGCCAGTAGGCAACCGACAATGCCGCCGCGGCCGAGCTCAGGCCCATCGAGGCGTACAGCAGGCCGGCAACCTCCGAGCCTCCAAACAATCCCGAAAACGAGCTCAGGGCGGCCTGCGTCGAGCCAAAGAACGTTCCCATGCACACCATGGCAAGCACCGGCAGGGCCACCGCTGCCGGGAGGCGCCCGGCAGCGGTTCCTGCACCCTGCGAACGCCGGTCCGCGGCGGTCCGGGCCGCGCTGCCCGCCGGAGCAGCCCTGATGACCGGAACGGCACGATGGGTGCGGTGCACGGCGAAGGCCGGAACGAAGGTGATGGTCATGGCGGCCGCAAGGGCAAGGGGCAGCCAGGGCGCCAGCAGGCTGGCCAGGATTCCCACCAGGGCCGGCCCAAGGACAAAAGTCACTTCGTCCGCGGTGCTTTCGTAGGAAAGGGCAGTGTGCAGGTCCTTCGCCCTGTCCGCGGCCGGCCCCCGTGAGGCCAGGGCCATCCACCGCACCCTGGCCAGCGGTCCGACCTGCGGACAGCTTGCACCGGACACGAAGGCGGACGCCAGCACCGCCGCAGTGACACCGCCGAACTCCCCCATGGCCCACACCGCAAGCATCAGGGCCACCACTGCCGCGGTATTAAGGAGGGACGCGATCAACAGCACGGGACGTTGTCCGCGCCGGTCGGCCAAGGCTCCCAAGGCCGGAGCGCCCAATGCCGAACCGATCCCGACCGCACCGGCAGCCGTCCCGCCCAGTGCGTAGGAACCGCTGGCTGACGTAACCAGCGTGAGTGTCCCGACTGTCAGCATGGCCAGCGGAAGCCGCGCAAACAGCCCCAGCGGAATAAAGCTGCGGCCGGCAAGATGGGGCAGCCGGGCGAAGCGGCTGCCGCCGAGAGCCGGGTTGGCGGACGTCGGGTTGGCAGCTGGCTGGTTGGCGGCGCCAGGCGGCTCAGGGACGTGGACGGGTGCAGGGAAAGGCGACGGCTGGCCGGCAGGGACAGTTACTTGCGGGCTGTCAGGTGAGGTGGATGAAGTCAATTCCGGGCTCGTTCATGTTGTGCACACCGTCCCTCCTCCCGATGCGCGCAACCCGGTAACTGTCCAATTATATCCGGCTGCCGAGACGGCCGGCGCGGTCACAAAGGAGCATCCACCGCGTCGGAGATCCGCAGCGTCGATCCGTTCCGGCCTTTCAGTACCTGGAGCTGGGCGCCGATCCGCTGCTTCATCTCTGCCACGTGGCTGACAAGCCCCACCACGCGGCCGCCGTCCCGGAGGCCTTCAAGGGCGTCCATCACCTGTTCGAGGGACTGCTCATCCAGGCTGCCGAACCCTTCGTCCACGAACAGGGTCTCGATCTCCACTCCGCCGGCCTCCTGCTGGACCACGTCCGCCAACCCGAGCGCCAGGGACAGGGAGGCCATGAACGACTCGCCTCCGGACAGCGTGGAGGTGTCCCGGCGGAACCCGGTCCACTGGTCCACTACCTCCAGGCCAAGCCCCGACTTTGCGCCGCGCGCGGCCTTGGCATCAGTGTGCTGGAGCAGGTACCGGCCATCGCTCATAGCCACCAGCCGCTCCGAGGCCGCCAGGGCCACCTGCTCCAGGCGGGCGGCCAGGACATAGCTGTTCAGGCTCATCCGGTATGTGTTCTCGCCCCGGCCTGCTGCGGCATCCGCCAGGCCCGCGAGCATCTGTGCCCGCTCGGCAGGCTGCCGCGCCGATCCTGCCAGATCGCTGTACTCGGCCCGGATACCCCGGAGCGAGGCCAGGCACCTGGACGCCATGCCGGCAGCAAGGTCCGCGTCCCGGGCTTCCTGCACGGCGGTGGCCGCAGCTTCCCGGAGCGCCGCAAGCCGCGCCGGGTCCACTTCGTAACCGGCCGACTTTTCTTCCAGTGCCAGCACAACATCCGCGGAAACGAACAGTTCCGCTACCTTTGCCTGCTCGTCCTGGGCGGCCCGTACGCTGGCCTGGAGGGCTGTTGCCTCGGCGGCCTCAAGCAGCTGTTCCCGGGCCTCGCCGGCGGTTGCGAAGCCGGCGGCAGGAAGAGCCTGTTCCAGCTGCTCCCGCGCCTCGGTGGCCTGGGCCTCCGCCTGTTCCAGCTGGGCCTGTGCTTCAACCGCCTTATTGAGGACTGCCACTGCGTTTTCCAGCGCGCGCAACCGCTGGGCCAGGCTCCGGTGGCTTCCCCTGAGCCCGGCCAGTGCCTGGTCAAGGGCGGCGGACTGTTCGGTCACATCGGCCAGCGAGGCCACAGTCCGGGCAAGCTCGGCTTCTGCGTCCGTCCTCGATTTTTGTGCTGCTTCAACAGCGGCCTCAAGCTTCTCGAGCCGCAACCGGACAGCGCTGAGTTCCTTGACCGCGGCCTCTGCCTCGGCAGCTGCCAGGCGCGCGCGGACCGCGCCGTTTTCGGCCTCTTCCGCGGCTGTTTCCCCGCCCTGGCCCGCCAGGACGGCCACCAATTGGCTGGCTTCTGCCAGTTCATGGGCAACCACGGCACAGGCGGCCTCCGCCGCCTCGTGGACACGCCGCGCTTCCTCCTCCTCCTGCGCGAGCCCTGGACCACCCGGACCGCCTGCGGCGGGGGCGGGATGATCGGTGCTGCCACAGACGGCACAGTGCTCCCCAGGGACCAGCTTGGCTGCCAGCTCAGCAGCAGCGTTTGCGAGCCGCTCTTCCCTGAGGTCCAGCCAGTGGCGTTTTGCTTCCAGCTGGCTGTCCCGGAACCCGTCGTACCGGACTTTGACCTGGTCCCGGACAACAACGGCCCCGCCATAGCGCCTGACGACGTCGAGCAGCTCCTCCGCGGCCGCGGCTTCCTTCCGCCGCAGGGCCTCGGCACCCGCTCGCTGCTCGAGATCCTGCAGCCCGTCCTGGAGGCGGCGCCGCTCGGCCTGGAGTTCTTCGGAGCGGCTGCCCGCCTGCACGAGGACGGCGGCGAGTTCTTCCTGCTTTTTCACCAGCCCGCTGTGGCGCTTCCGGAGGCCCAGCAGCCTGTCCTCGTCCGGCACCCGGGCCTCCACGACGGCAAGGAGCGAACGCAGGCGCCCCAGTTCGGCGGCGCAGCCGGCAGCGGCTCCTGCCCCGTCCGCAGGCGGGACCGCGCCAATTCCCAACTCCAGTTGGGCCAGCTCGGGGTCTTCCCCTGCGGCCATGCTGAGCAGCGTAAAGGCGGACTCCACGGCAGTAGCGGCCCGCCGGACCTTCGCGGCACCTGCATCAACGTTCAGCAGCTGCCCGTGCAGGACCTCGGCTTTCCGGTGCCGGGCCAGCCGGAGGAGCTGTTCCTCCAGCAACTGCGCCCCCTGGTCCACGGCCGCTTTCCGGGCCGCGGCGGAATCGAGTTTGCGGCGCCGCTCCCCGCGCGCTGCTTCCGCTTCCACGGCGTCCCTGCATTCGGTGCTTGCGGCTTCCGCCCGTTCCGCTTGGCCCGTGAGTTCCGCCAGGCGCCCGTTTACCGCGCTTTCAAGCCATTCGAGCCGGGCCACCGCATCATCCGGGGATGGAGCGCCGGCCACGTCCAATCCCAGGGGGGCCGTCTCCGACTCCGCCCGCGCCGCCAGGATTTCGAGCTGGCCGGCGAGGAGGGAGACTTCCTCCTTGGCTGCCTGCGCCTGGCGGGCCAGTTCCTGCTCCACCGATTCGAACCGTTCGGTACCAAAAAGCTTCTGCAGAAGTTCCAGCCGGTCGGTGGCCTTGGAACGGAGGAAAGCGGCGAAGTCGCCCTGGGGCAGCATCACCACGCGGGTGAACTGCTCCCGGTCCATGCCAAGCAGGGCCAGAATCTCTGCGCCGGCCTCATCATTGCGGGCGGACTTTTCCGTCCAGGTTCCGCTGACGCGTTCACGCAGCAGCGTCTTGGCCTGCTGCGTGGTGAAGCCGTTCTTCCCCCGGGCGCTCGGCTTGTCCCAGGCCGGGGACCGCGTCACTTCGAAGCGGCGGCCCTGGGCCGAGAACTCACAGGTGACGGCAGGCTCCTGCGCCGGTTCCGCATGGTCGCTGCGGAGCCTTTTTCCGTCCTGGCGGGCCCCGGGAACGGAGCCGTACAGGGCAAAGCAGATGGCATCCAGGACGCTGGTCTTTCCTGCGCCTGTTGGGCCGTTGAGCAGGAAAAGGCCATGGGCGCTGAGCCTGTCGAAGTCAATCTCCTCGGTACCGGCAAAGGGCCCGAACGCGGAGATCAGGAGGCGGTGGATCCTCATCGTGAAGCCTCCAGGAGCCGGACGTTCTCCAGGGCAGCAGCCACCGCGGCTTTTTCGGCCGCATCGGGTTCCCTGCCGCGCACATGTTCCAGGAAGCCGCAGCACACCGCGAGGTCGTCCGGCGCCTCGGCCAGCCTGCTGCTGTAGCTTGAGGCGGCGGCCTGGGCTCCGCCCTCCGGATCGAAACCAAGGACCAGGGTGTCCGGGAACCGGGAACGGAGCCGCTCCATGGCTCGGGCGGGCCGCTGGGCGTCGGTCAGGGTGACCTGGCAGTAGGCGGTTTCGGCCCACTGGTGCGCGGGCGATTCCAGCAGCTCCGCCAGGGGCCCGCGCAGCACGGCCAGTGCGCGCGGCGCCGGCCACAGGACTTCCCGCACTGAGGTGACTCCGTCCGCGCCGAGGTCCACGAGCCAGCCGCCTTTCTGGTGGGTGGCTTCCGAAAAGGAGTAAGCGAGCGGCGAGCCCGAATACCTCACCTGGGGCGACAGGGTTTGGCGTCCGTGCAGGTGCCCCAGTGCGGCGTAGCTGAAGCCCTCGAAGAGGTCCAGCGGTACGGCCCCGACGCCGCCGATGCTGAGGTCCCGCTCACTGTCCGAGCTGATCCCCCCGCTGGCGAAGGTGTGGGCCAGGACCACGGAATGAACGGTGGCCGACGCTGAACGCCGCTTGATGTCCTCGCGGATCATCCCTGTTGCGGCCCGGGTAACTTCAAAGTGGCTGGGGGTGTCCGCACCGAGTTGTTCGGCGACGAGCCGGGGTTCGAGCCACGGAATGCCGTAGATGGCCAGCACGGCCTTGCCACCTTCCCCGGCAGCCGCGTCCCCCAGCGGCAGCAGCAGCGGTTCGTCCAGGTCCTCGATCCTGGTGCGGAGGTGCACTCCCCCGCGTTCCAGGAGCCGGGACGCAAAGCCCAGGCGGATGGCGGAATCATGGTTGCCGCTGGTCAGCACCACCTTGGCGCCGGCAGCGGTCAGGCGCACCAGGGCCTCGTCAAGCAGGCGTACCACGTCCACACCGGGAAGGGCGCGGTCATAGACGTCCCCCGCCACCAGGACAACGTCCACGCCGTGCTGCTGGACGGCACCGACCAGCTGGTCAACGAAGGCGCGCTGGGCGTCCAGCATCCCGACGCCGTGGAAAGACCGGCCCAAATGCCAGTCCGAAGTGTGTAGTAACCGCATGTTCCTAAGCTATCGGCTGCCACTGACAGCGAAGGCAACCGCCGCGGGCACCGGGATCAGCCCCGCGTTCCTTCAAAGAAGTCCTGGGCTTCGCTGGTCCCCGGCCCGGGCTTGTCCGTGCGTGGATCGGGGCGTCCGTCCGCACCGGAAACGGCGGGCACTGCGGGCGGGGACACGTCTGCGCCCTGCGTCCCGGGGACCGCGCTGACAGCCGGCCGGCGTCCGCCAGCGGCCGCTCCGAAGCTCCGGAACACCAGTCCCGCAAGGGCAGCGCCCACCACCGGGGCAGCCAGGAAAACCCACAGCTGCCCGGCAGCCCAGCCCGAGCTGAAAAGGGCGGACGAGACTGCGCGGGCAGGATTAAACGGCAGGTTGCCCACCGACTGGCCCAGCTGCAGGAGGACCGCAAAGGACAGGCCGATCGCCACGGCAGCGGCGGACCGGCCGCCGCCGTCCTGCGAGTTGTCCCTGCCGGACGTCCCCAGGAAGACCGCAACAACGATTGCGGCGCCGAGCATTTCAAGGAGCAGCACCGCAGCGAGCGGCGCCTGGATGATGGAGTGTTCGCCAAAGCCGGCCGTGACGGTGTCGAAAGCGGTGCGGCTGTCCGCAATCCCCGGGAGGGTGCGCAGGATTCCGAAGAGGGCGAGGGCACCGGCCAGTCCACCGGCCAGCTGGGCACCGGCATAGGCGGCAGCGGCGCCGGCCCGGATCCGTCCGGCCAGGAGGTGCCCCACGGTGATGGCCGGGTTGAAGTGGCCGCCCGAAACGTGCGAGAAGGCGAGCATCGCGGCGGTCACGGCCAGGCCGGCTGCAAGCGCCGCAGGGAGGGGGCTGGAGTCCGGGATGGTGAACAGCGGAACACCGAGGCCGGCCACCACGATGAACAGCGTGCCGAAGGCCTCGGCCCCCAGCCTGGGCAGCAGTCCGGGGCGTGAGGCCTCCGGACCGCGGGGCAGCAAGGCGTCGTGATGGTCAAGGGCGGGGGTGCTCATGGTGGACCCTTTGGTAGGCAGGAGATGGCGGTGCGGCCGCCGGGCAACCCCTCCATTATTCCAGCTGCTTCCGGGCGTTTGCCGCGCCCGCGCGTTGACCCGGACGGCGATGGCCGGCACCCGTCAGGAAGCCGGCCGCTGCCGCGGTAAATTTGCAGCATGAGCATTGAACCCGGCCCGTCCGCGCCCGCACTGAGATCACGCATCCACGGCTGCCTGCTGGGCGGCGCGTTGGGCGATGCCCTGGGCTATGCCGTCGGCACGGACTCGATGGAGGAGATCCGGCGCCGGTTCGGCGGGCACGGCCTTACCGGTTTCCATGAGCTGTCCGGGAGCCCCTTTTCGGACGAGACCCAGCTGACCCTTTACACGGTTGACGGACTGGTGGAGGCACTTGAGTGGGCGAATTCCGGGGTTGGCGCGGACGTCAACGCCTGCCTGTGGCTCGCGTACCTCCGGTGGCTGGCCACGCAGGGAGAGTCTGCCCCTGCGGCGGCCCCCGCACCCCAGCCGCGGTGGATCGACCGCCAGGCAGTGCTCCACGAGCGCCGGCGTCCGGACAAGGCGTCCATCTCCGGGCTGGCCACGGGTGAGATGGGGACTGTCTTCCGCCCGGTAAATCCGGTGTCGAAGGGCTGCGGAACGGTGGTGCGGTCGGCGCCGTTCGGGCTGGTCCCGCACATCACGCCCGACTCCGTCTATAAGCTGAGTGCAGACGCCGCCTCCCTGACGCACGGGCACCCGGCGGCGCGCCAGAGTGCCGGAATCTTCAGCCTGCTGATCCACCGGCTCGTCACGGGCGAAGGGCTCCACGAGGCGGCTGCCGCAGTGGCCGCCCGCTCCCGTTCGCTCAACGAGGTGGCACCGGAACTGCCCGACCGCCTGGAATCCGCCCTCCGGCTCGCGGGCGAGGGCGTAGTCAGCCCGGAGGAACTCACGGAGGCACTGGGTGAAGGCCGGACCGCGGCGGAAGCACTCGCCGTCGCGCTTTACGCGGTGCTTGCCACTGCGCCAGGCACAGGCGGTACGGGCGGGGACAACCAGGGCACGGACGACGCCGGCGCAGGCACGCTGCCCGTCCGGCACTTCCGGACGGCGCTGGCATTGGCGGTGAACCACGGCGGGAACAGCGATTCCACCGGTTCGCTGGCCGGGAATATCCTGGGGGCCTTCTACGGCGAGGAGTGCCTGCCCGCAGACTGGCTCGGATCGCTGGAAGCGCCCGAGGCGGTCCGCGGCATGGCCGATCTGCTGGTGAGGGTTACGACCGCCGAAGGCTGATGTTGTTGCACGCCTCGCAGACGTCCTCCGGAATCAGTCCGTTCCGCTGCAGGAACCCGAAGATCACGCACCCCAGGCAAAAGCCTGCAAAAGCCTCAAGTGACGCCGCGACGACCAGGATGCCCAGTGCTGCCCATGCTGCGGGCGCTGCCCCGGCCACGAACAGGACCAGGGCGGTGGTGGACACTGCGGCCCCAATCCCCTGCGCGAAGCGCTTTGGCGGTCCAGGGACCAGCTTCACCCGTCCCAGCCGCGGCGTGATGACCTTCACGGACAAGAGCGCCAGCGGCGAAACCCTCGGCCCGAACAGCACGCGCAGCCAGAACCCGACGGCGATGGCCAGCAGGCCCCACACTGAGCCGCTCGCTGCCGTCACAACCGCGAGCAGCACAACCAGGCCCGCGGTCACGCGTGCGGCGTACTCATTGACGGGATTCGGGAAGGCGAACACGGAACTCATGAGCCAAGGCTAGGAGCGGTCTGTCCCGCAACCAAGGTTTGTTGCGCCGGATGAACCGGCGGGCACCTCAGGCGATGCCCGCGGCCGCGAAACCGCCCACCATCTGCAGGAACTCCCCTTCGGAGAGCACCTCGATGGCCTGCCCCCGCTCATGGAGTTCCAGGACCCGGCGGGCCTTGCCCGTCAGCCTGCCGGACCGAAGGTCTGCGGCGACAAAGCCGTCGCCCACCACCAGGACCGTGGTGCGTCCGGTTACCCGGCTTTCGGGACGGGCGCCGACGTCCGCAGAGCGCCTTTTCGCCTCCGGGCGCCCCATGGACAGCTGCCCGGTGAAGACGACGGTCTGCCCGTACAGGGGATGGCCGGGCTCGGCGTCGGGGTTGGGCAGCGGGTTGGCGCCCTCCTCCGGCCAGCCCGCCTGGAAGGACCGGAGCGGCGCAGCAGTGCTGCCGGACGCAGCCGTGAGGGCGGCCAGGCTCGGCTTGGAGAGCGCATCCGTCGCGGGGTGGAAAGCCTGTTGCCGGGGCATCACCAGTCCCAGGGAGAGGTAGAGTTCGGCGATGCTGTTGGCCTGGTTCCTGCGGGCTATGTCGATCAGGATCCCCGCGCACGCCCGTGCGTCCTCGGCGGCGTCGTGATGGTTCACCAGGGGAACGCCGGCTTCCTCCGCGGCGAACGGCAGGGAGTTGGACACCAGGGAATAGCACCGCCGGGAGAGCATCACGGTGCAGACATAGTCGTAAGCGGGCCCCGGCAGGCCCGAGACCTCCAGGCCGGAACGGATCACGCCCAGGTCGAAGGCAGCATTGTGCGCCGCGAGGATGTCGTCGCCGATGAAGGCCCCGATCTCGGGGAAGAGGTCCCCGAAGCGGGGCTTGCCGGCCACGTCCTCGGCCCGGATGCCGTGGATCCGGACGTTGTGGTAGTCAAAGTGGTCGTGGTCCTGCGGCGGCCGCATGAGCCACGAAGCTTCCTCGACGATCCGGCCGCCCCTGACCTTGGTCAGGCCCACTGCGCAGGGAGAGCCCCGAAAGCCGTTCGCAGTTTCAAAGTCGATCGCCGTAAAGTCCAAACCCACGGCCCCCACCTTACCGCCGGGATGCCGCCCCTCCGTGCAGGCACAGCTCTGTCAAGTACCCTTGAGAGGTGAACTTTCCTGTGATGAATGACCTCGCCGTGTCCATGCTGGGCGGGGCAGGACCGGTGCAGCCCCAGCTGGCCTCCTTCCTGCCCGACTGGCTGAACCCCCAGGTCTTCCTGGCCGATCCCGCCCTGGCACCTTGGGTGGTCCTGCTGGTCTGCGGAATCGTCTTCGCGGAAACCGGCCTGCTGGTTGGCTTCTTCCTGCCGGGTGATTCCATGCTGTTCACCGCCGGACTGCTGGTGGCCACGGACACCATCAAGTTCAACGTGCTGCTGTTCGCGCTGCTGATCATCATCTCGGCCATCGTGGGAAACCAGACCGGCTACCTCATCGGTTCAAAGGCCGGCCCCGCCATCTTCAACAAGCCAAACTCACGCCTCTTCAAGCGCGAGAACGTGGAAAACGCACACGCGTTCTTCGAAAAGCACGGCGGTAAGGCACTGATCCTGGCCCGTTTCGTCCCCATCATCAGGACTTTCGTTCCCGTCATCGTGGGCGTGGCCCAGATGAGCAAAAAGAAGTTCTTCCTCTTCAACGTCATCGGTGCAGTGCTCTGGGGCGGCGGCGTGACGCTCCTGGGCTACCTGCTGGGTGACCGCGTGCCGTGGGTCCGCGAGAACCTGGACATCATCTTCATCGCCATCGTCCTGGTTTCGGTCCTCCCCATCGGCGTGGAGGTCCTCCGCGGCATCTCCGCCAAGCGGCAGGCGAAGGCCTACGGCACCGATCCGGTGGACGAGTTCATCGAAGAGCACGCCCCCGAGGACGAGCAGAAGACGCCGCGCCTGCCCTAGGAAGCCGGCCAGGGATCCTACGCAAAAGGTGTGCCCCCGCTTCGGCGGGGTGCACACCTTTTTTGTTTGCCCAGCGAGCCGTCCACCGGCGGGCGTCAGGACTTTGGCGCCTGCAGGGCCTCGACGATGGCGGGCAGCAGCGCGCGGAACGCCTTGCCCCGGTGGCTGATGGCGTTCTTTTCCTCGGCGGACAGCTCGGCACAGCTGCGGTCCTCCCCCGCGGGCTGGAGTACCGGATCGTAGCCGAAGCCGCCGTTCCCCCGCGGCTCGCGCAGCAGGATCCCTTCGAGTTGCCCGTATTCCACTACCTCGCGTCCGGGGGTGCCGTCCGCGTCCGGGACCGCGAGGGCCGCCGCGCAGACGAAGGCGGCGCCCCGATGGTGGTCCGGAACGTCCGAGAGCTGGCTGAGCAGGAGCCGGAGATTGGCGGCGTCGTCGCCATGGCTGCCGGCCCACCGGGCTGAGAAAATCCCGGGTGCTCCGCCCATGACGTCCACGGCGAGGCCGGAGTCGTCGGCGATGGCCACCAGGCCGGTGGCCTCGGCGACAGCGCGAGCCTTGAGCAGCGAATTCTCGGCGAACGTCACGCCTGTTTCGACGACGTCCGGGGCACCTGCAGCCGCCGCGTCCACCACCTGCGTGTCGACGTCGAGCCCGGGCACCTGTCCCCGCAGCAGCTCACGCAGTTCCCGGAGTTTGCCCTTGTTGTGCGTGGCGAGGACCAGGCGGGGGGCAGCACCTTGCCACGGGGCGGCGGCGGCCGCGCTCACAGCGTGTCTGCCAGGGTTTCGCGCTGGATGGCCGCGAGCTGCGTGGTGCCCAGCAGGGCAAGGTCCAGGAGCTGGTCCAGTTCTGCCCTGTCAAAGGGTGCGCCCTCAGCCGTGCCCTGCACCTCCACGAACTTGCCGGACCCGGTGACCACCACGTTCATGTCCGTTTCGGCCCGGACGTCCTCCACGTACGGCAGGTCCAGCATGGGAACGCCGTCGATGATGCCCACGGACACCGCGGCGATGGTGTCGATGAGGGGCTGGGCGTTCTTTGCGATCAGCTTGTTGTCCCGGGCGAAGCGGATGGAATCAGCGAGCGCAACGTAGGCGCCGGTGATGGCTGCCGTGCGGGTTCCGCCGTCGGCCTGGAGGACGTCGCAGTCCAGCACGATGGTGTTCTCACCGAGGGCCTTGGTGTCGATGATCGAGCGGAGCGAACGGCCGATCAGCCGTGAGATCTCGTGGGTGCGGCCGCCGATCTTGCCCTTGACCGATTCGCGGTCGGAGCGGGTGTTGGTGGCCCTCGGCAGCATGGCGTACTCGGCGGTGACCCAGCCGCGGCCCTCACCCTTGAGCCAGCGCGGGACGCCCGCGGTCAGGGAGGCGGTGCACAGGACCCGGGTGTTGCCGAACTCGATCAGGGCCGATCCTTCGGCCTGGGAAGACCATCCGCGCGTGATGCTGATGGGCCGGAGCTGGTCGGGAGCGCGGCCGTCGGCGCGCACGATGGGCACTGCAGTTGCTTCAGAAGTCATGCCTTTAGCTTATCCACTGCAGGTGCTGCCGACGCCTGGCCCTGTTTCGGGGCCTAGATGGTGTAGTGGACGCCGGCAACCGCTACCGCAACATCGCCGCCGAACACCGGCCGGGCCTCGGCCATCACGGTGGTCTGGGACGTCCATACCGGAATGTGCGTCAGCAGGAGCCGGCGTGCCCCCGCCGCCGCGGCGGCCTCCCCCGCACGCTTGCCGGTGAGGTGGACGTCCTTGATTCCGTCGTCGCGGCCTTCCTCGAATGCAGCTTCGCACAGGAAGAGGTCTGCGTCCTTCGCGGCTTCCTCAAGCCCGGCGCAGGAATCGGTATCACCGGAGTACGTCAGGGTCCGGGAGACGGTGTTTCCCTCCTTGTCCGGTTCCACCACTTCCACCCGCAGGGCGTAGGCCTCCTCCACGGGGTGGTTCACGGCAAAGGGGGTCACAGTGAAGGGACCCACGGTGACCGGCTGGCGTTCGGCCCAGTTGGTGAAGTCGAATTCCTCATGCATGCCAGGGTCCAGCGGCAGCCCGTACGCGGTGGCCATCCGGTCTGCAGTGGCGGCCGGTCCCCAGACCGGAATCCGTCCCCGGCCCCAGCCGCCGGGCTTCCAGCGGACGGCCACGTGCAGGCCGCAGAGGTCCATGCAGTGGTCGGGGTGCAGGTGGGTCAGGAAGATCGCGTCGATGTCCTCGAGGTCCGTGTACCGCTGGATGGCACCCAGTGCCCCGCTGCCCAGGTCCATGACCACTTTCCAGGTCCGCTCGCCGTCGTTCGCGGTCAGGAGGTAGCAGGATGCGGGCGATCCGGGGCCGGGGAAGGAACCGGTACAGCCGACGATGGTGAGCTTCACTGGCCCGGCCCCCCGGTCACTGACGTCCCAACGAAGTTGGAGATCCGCGGACGGGCGGCGGCGCCCTGGGCGGCAGCGATCATCTCGGGGGTGATCCGGGCAAGGCTGCCGGTGGGGTACTGCGCGGACACATGGTCCACGTGCCGGACGGAGAGCACTTCCGGGCCAAGGAACCGCCTGGCCAGGGCCTCGAACTGGCCGGCATCGCCGGTGGCCACAAAGTGGTGCTCCGGGGGCGTGGCGTCCGTGCGCTGGAGACCGTGGGTGGCCAGGGCGCGGTAGACGTCCTTGGCGGTCTCTTCGGCGCTGGACACGAGGGTCACGTCCGCTCCCATGACGTAGGAGATGACCCCCGTGAGCAGCGGGTAGTGCGTGCAGCCCAGGACCACCGTGTCCACGCCGGCCGCCTTGAGGGGTGCAAGGTACTCCTCGGCAACAGCAAGAAGGGCCGGTCCGGTGGTGACGCCGGCCTCCACATAGCTGACGAACTCAGGGCACGCCACCGAGGTGATCGCCAGGTCGGGAGCCGCGGCAAACGTGTCCTCGTAGGCCCGGGACCCTACCGTGGCGGAGGTGCCGATCACGCCGACCCGTCCGCTGCGGGTAGCGGCAACGGCACGCCGCACCGCCGGCTGGATGACCTCGATGACCGGGATGCCGTACTTGGCCGTGTAGCGCTCCCGGGCGTCCCGCAGGACAGCGGCCGACGCCGAGTTGCAGGCGATGGTGAGCAGCTTGACGCCGGAGTCCACGAGTTCGTCCATCACACCGAGGGCGTTTGCCCGCACCTCCGCGATGGGCAGGGGGCCATAGGGCCCGTGCGCCGTGTCCCCCACGTAGAGGATGGACTCATTGGGCAGCTGGTCGATGATGGACCGTGCCACCGTCAGGCCGCCCACGCCGGAGTCAAAGACACCGATGGGCCGTGACTCCACGGCGGCGGCAGGGATGTCGCTTGCGGCGGACCCGGCTGCAGCGCCTGCCGGCGGATCAATGCTCGAGGCTCTACTCATGATTATTCGAGGATAGGGCTTCCCTGCAGCCCCGGCGGTGATCTTGTGGCCAGCAGCTCATGTCTGGTGTGTCACAGCACGGGGACGGAGACCGGCCTGCGCCGCTCATCGGCGGGCGTCCAAGGACTGCAGCATGGCCTGGACCAGTGATTCCTGGAGCCAGGTGGCGAAGTTGTAGACCAGCGCCAGGTAGCTTTCCACGTCCTCCGCCTGAGACCAGTCCTGCATGAGGTGGACATGTTCGGCATCCTCCTCATCCTGGATGTCCAGCCGCTCGGCCAGGACAAGCCGGACGTCGTTCAGCGCCATGGACCAGTGCTTCGCCCCTTCGGGCGTCAGCACAATCTCGTCCTTGTCCAGGTCCAGGGCGGCCGCCTGGAGGGCGCCGATCTTTGTCTCCCGCAGCGACCGCTCGGTGAGCTGGCGGAACTCAAGGGACGCGCCGGCGTCGTCCTTCATGACGTTGGGAAGGAGGCGCTTAACGGCGCGGTCCGAAGGCTCGGCGACGTCCATGTCCAGGCCGATCAGGGCGGCCAGCGGATCCTGCCCCGTCCGTTCCTCCGGCTGCAGCATGGAAATGACGTCACTGATCAGGCTGCGCAGCAGGTCCCGCTCCGCAGGCTCAAGATAGCCGGTAATGCCCTTGAGTCCGTACTTGAATGCCTTAGCCACGTTTCCCCTTGCCCTGGCCCGGTCCGCCGGATTTGCGGGTGCTGCCGCCGTTCCCGCCGCTGGCCTTCTCCACCGTCGCCCACAGGCCAAAACCGTGCATCGCCACCGCGTGGCGCTCCACCTGCTCCTTGCTGCCGGAGGCAACAATGGACCGGCCCTTCTTGTGGACCTCCATCATGAGCTTGTTCGCCTTGCTCTCCGAGTAGCCGAAGTAGCTCTGGAAAACGTAGCTCACATAACTCATGAGGTTGACGGGATCGTTCCAGATCACCAGGTTCCAGGGGATGTCCGGTGCCGTCAGGGAATCGGTGGATTCCGCTGTTCCGGTCCGGGTGCCCTCCCGTGTATCGGGGCCGGGCGCAACGCTTATGGTCATCTATCCATTCTATGGGGATGATGGGCCCGGCCCCGCGGCGAAGCGGAGCGAGACGCGGGAGCCGGTGGGTGGGCCCACACCGGCGAGGGCCCCGCGGCGAAGCGGAGCGAGACGCGGGAGCCGGTGGGTGGGCCCACACCGGCGAGGGCCCCGCGGCGAAGCGGAGCGAGACGCGGGAGCCGGTGGGGACTAGAGTAACTTTCGTGAGTACCTCCGCCGGCTGGGACCATCCCCGCACGTCTTTCTACACCGACCACTACGAGCTGACCATGCTGCAGGCGTCGCTCCACTCGGGGGCCGCGCACCGCAAATCGGTGTTCGAGGCGTTCGCCCGCCGCCTGCCGGACGGCCGGCGCTATGGGATCGTGGCCGGCACCGGACGGCTGCTTGAGGGCATCGCCAACTTCCGTTTCGGGGAAGCGGAGCTGGAGTTCCTGGAGCGCACCAAGGTAGTCAATGCCCAGACCCTCGAATACCTGGCCTCCTACCGTTTCTCCGGGGATATCTGGGGCTACCCGGAGGGTGAAGCGTACTTTCCCAATTCCCCCATCCTGATCGTCGAAGCCACCTTCGCCGAAGCCTGCATGCTGGAGACCTACCTGCTGTCCGTGCTGAACCACGACAGCGCCATCGCCTCTGCCGCGTCCCGCATGGTCAGTGCCGCCGGAGGCCGGCCCTGCATCGAGATGGGCTCCCGGCGCACCCACGAGGAAGCGGCCACCGCCTCCGCCAGGGCGGCCATCATTGCCGGGTTCGACAGCACCTCCAACCTTGAGGCCGGCATCCGCTACGGGATCAAGACGGTGGGCACCGCCGCCCACTCCTTCACCCTCCTGCACGACACCGAACGCGACGCGTTCGAGGCGCAGATTGCGTCCCTCGGGCACCATACGTCCCTGCTGGTGGACACGTACGACGTCGAAGCGGCCGTCCGCACGGCAGTGGACCTTGCCGGTCCCCGGCTGGGAGCGGTCCGCCTGGATTCCGGGGACCTGGTTGCGCAGGCCCAGTGGGTGCGCCGCCTGCTGGACGACCTCGGCAACGAGAACACCAAGATCGTGGTCACGTCCGACCTCGACGAGTACGCCATTGCGGCCCTGCAGTCCGCCCCGGTCGATTCCTACGGGGTGGGCACCTCGCTGGTCACCGGCTCGGGCGCACCCACCGCCAGCATGGTCTACAAACTGGTCAGCCGCACGGACGATGACGGAAACTTCGTCTCCGTCGCCAAGGCGGCCAAGAACAAGGCCAGTGTGGGCGGCCGCAAATACGCGCTGCGCAAGCTGGATGAACGCGGCATCGCCACTGCCGAAGTGGTGGGCGTGGGGCACCGGCCCGAGGATGACGGCAATGACCGCCCGCTGCTCCAGCAGTTCATGAAGAACGGCGAGGTGATGCCGGGCTGGACCGGCCATGAAGGGGTGCTTCGCGCACGCCAGCGCCATGCTGATTCCATGGCGGAACTCCCCCCGGTGGTTAACCGCCTGCAGCGCGGTGAAGCCGCCATCCCGACTCTCTATGAAGACAACTGAGGAGGACTGATGTCCCGCGCACTGATCATCGTCGACGTCCAGAACGATTTCTGTGAAGGCGGCTCGCTCGCCGTATCCGGCGGTGCGGACGTTGCCGGCGCCATCAGCGAATACGTGGACGCCCACCACGGCGAGTTCGACCACATCGTGGCCACCCAGGACTGGCACATCGACCCGGGCGCCCACTTCTCCGACACACCGGACTTCAAGGACAGCTGGCCGCCGCACTGCGTGGCCGGGACCCGGGGCGCCGAACTCCATCCGGACCTCGACACCGAATACATCCAGGCGTATTTCCAGAAAGGCCAGTTCGCCGCTGCCTACTCCGGCTTCGAGGGCCTGCTGGCCCCTGAAGACGCAGTGCCCACCGGGGAACGCCGGCCCGGGGCCCTGCCCGGACCGGCAGGCGAGGAAAAATTCGCCCCCGACGAGGACGCTATCGGGCTGGATGACTGGCTGCAAAGCCACGACGTCGAGGACGTTGTGGTGGTGGGAATCGCCACCGACTACTGCGTCATGGCCACCGCCCTGGACGCCGTCCAGGCAGGCTACTCGGTCACCGTCCTCCGGTCCCTGACCGCGGGGATCGCGGAGGACCTGGAGGACGCGGTGGCCGAAATGGAACTCGGCGGGGTAGACGTCGCCTGAGTGTCCCTGGCGGCTTCGGCCGCTACTTCCGGCCGATGAACCAGTCCTGGAGCTTCCGCAGACGCGACTGCAGCTGCTCCTCGTTTGCCTGGGCAACGGGCGGTCCGCCGCACACCGTCCGCAGCTTGGTGTGCACCACGCCGTGGGGGGTCCCCGTGCGGGCAGACCAGGCGGCCACGTTCTTGGCCAGCTCGTTCCGGAGGTCCATCAGCATCCGGTGGTCCGGGACGGCCGGCGCCGGGGTTTCGGCCGCCGCAGGAGCCTTCCGATTCTTGCGGTTCAGCTGCTCATGCTGGCGCTGCCGCAGCAGCGTGCCCACCTGCTCCGCGTCCAGCAGCCCGGGAATACCCAGGAAGTCCATCTCGTCGTCGGACCCCACTTCGCCGCCCGTGCCGAACTCGCCGCCGTCGAACAGCACACGGTCAAAGGACGCCTGTGAATCCAGGGCCTCGAACTTGCCCTTGGTCAGGCTGTCCGACGCCTTGTCCTCGCGGTTGGCCTCGGCCATCAGCGAGTCCTCGGGATTGAACAGGCCGTCCCCGTCTTCCTTCTCGGGGCGGTCCAGGGCATGGTCCCGCTCCGCCTCCATGGAGTTGGCCAGGGCCATCAGCTGCGGCACCGAGGGCAGGAAGACCGACGCCGTTTCCCCGCGTTTGCGGGCACGCACGAAACGCCCCACAGCCTGGGCGAAGAACAGCGGCGTTGAAGTCGATGTGGCGTACACGCCCACGGAAAGCCGGGGCACGTCAACGCCTTCGGACACCATCCGGACCGCCACCATCCAGCGTTTCTCGCTGGCGGTGAATTCCTCGATCTTGCTGGATGCCTTGGCGTCGTCGGAAAGGATGACCGTGGGCGACTCCCCCGTGATCCTCTTGAGCTGCCCGGCGTACGCGCGCGCGTCCTCGTGGTCAGTGGCAATCACCAGGCCGCCGGCGTCGGGGACGGTCCGCCGGACCTCGCTGAGGCGCTTGTCCGCACCGGCCAGGACAGCCGGAATCCACTCGCCTGCGGGGTTTAGGGCGGTACGCCAGGCGTGTGACGTGATGTCCTTGGTCACCGCGGCCTCCCCCAGCGACGCCGCCATCTCTTCACCGGCACTGGTCCGCCAGCGCATCTGCCCCGAATAGGCCATAAACATCACCGGGCGGACAACGTGGTCCCGCAGGGCGTTGCCGTAGCCGTAGGTGTAGTCGGCCTTGGAGCGGCGGATCCCGTCCCGGTCCTCGGCATACTCGACGAACGGGATGGGCGAGGTGTCCGAGCGGAACGGCGTACCGGTCAGGGAGAGGCGCCGCACTGCGGGGTCGAACGCCTCGCGCAGGCCGTCGCCCCAGGACAGGGCCTCGCCGCCGTGGTGGATCTCGTCCAGGATCACCAGGGTGCGGGCGGCCTCGGTCTTGGCACGGTGCAGCAGCGGCTTGCTGGCCACCTGGGCATACGTGACGGCCACCCCGATGAAGCCGCGGCCGTGCTGGCCGTCGGAGTTCTTGAAGTTGGGGTCGATGGCGATTCCCACCCTGGCCGCCGCATCCGCCCACTGCCGCTTCAGGTGGTCCGTGGGCGCCACGATGGTCACCCGGTTCACGGCGCCGGAGTCGATGAGCGTGGAAGCCACCCGGAGGGCAAAGGTGGTCTTGCCGGCGCCCGGGGTAGCTACCGCGAGGAAATCACGGGGGCTGTTGCTCAGGTATAGGTCAAGCGCTTCCTGCTGCCAGGCACGGAGTTTCGGGGCGGTTCCCCAGGCTGCGCGTTCCGGATAAGCCGGAGGCAGGGTGGGGCCGCCAAAGAGCGTCTCCGTCACTATTTGTTGTTGCCCGAGTCCCCTCCGGGACCCTTGCCGCCGTCGTTGCCCGGGCGGAGGCCGTCATAGACCTCTTTGCACATCGGGCACACCGGGAATTTCTGCGGGTCCCGGCCCGGCGTCCAGACCTTGCCGCACAGGGCGATGACGGGCTCCCCGGTCAGCGCGGACTCCATGATCTTTTCCTTGCGCACATAGTGCGAAAAGCGCTCCCGGTCCCCGGGTTCCACTTCCTGGCGCAGTTCCTCGCGCTCAATGGTGGCTGTGGACGATCCAGCCCCGGAAAGCTCGCGCATCGGGTCGTTCTCGAGAGGGTCCGTCATGCTAGTCATGCGAACCATCTTAGCCGTTCGAGCGGGGCCACGTTCGACGCCGGACGCTGCCGCCGCGCCGCCCGGAACCGGCCGCCGTCGTACTTTTCCGCCGGGCACCCTGGCTGCCGGCCCGCGGTCAGCCAGCGGCCAGCCGGTGGTCAGAGGCCCTGCCAGGCGGGCTTGTTGTCATAGGTGTGACGGTAGAAATCCGCCAGCTTCAGCGCCGAGGCGGCGGCCTGGTCCAGCAGGACGGTGGCGTGCGGATGGAACTGGAGGATCGACGCCGGGCAGATGGCCGAGACGGGACCCTCCACGAAGTCGCGGACCGCCTGTGCCTTGCGCGCGCCCGTTGCCACCAGGATGACATGCCGCGCCTCCATGATGGTTCCGAGGCCCTGGGTGAGGACATGGTGCGGGACCTCGGCCAGGCTGTTGAAGAACCGGGCGTTGTCCCGGCGTGTCTGCTCGACGAGGCTCTTGATGCGGGTCCTGGAGGTGAAGGAGGACCCCGGTTCGTTGAACGCGATGTGGCCGTCCGTCCCCACTCCCAGGAGCTGCAGGTCGATTCCGCCGGCGGCGCTGATGGCTTCCTCGTAGGCGCGGCAGGCCGCCGGAATGTCCTCGGCTGTCCCGTCCGGTCCGTGCACATTCTCCGGGGAGATGTTCACCCGGTTGGTGAATTCACGCCGGATGACTTCGCGGTATGACTCGGGATGGCCGGCAGGAAGGCCCACGTATTCGTCCAGGGCAAATGCGTGCGCCCGGCTAAAGTCCAGGCCGTCCCGGTCGTGCCGGGCGGCCAGCTCATCGTAGACGGGCAGCGGGGACGAGCCCGTTGCCAGGCCCAGGACAGCACCCGGTTTGCGCCGCAGGAGTTCCTCGATGGCGTCAGCGGCGAGCTTACCGATCTGTTTGCTGCCGTTGAGGATGACTACTTCCATGCTCTTCCTTTCCGAAGTTTTTCAGCGGTTGACGGCCACTTGGGCCAAGAGCTCGGGACCGCGGGCATCCAGCCATTTTCCGCCCAGCCGCACGCCTGCCACGAACAGGCACAGGCCCAGGGCCGTCCCTGCGCCAAGGTTGATCCAGCCGAAGATCCGGTTGCCGGTGACCAGCTGGGCGGCCAGGAGCCCGGCCTCCGGCAGGACCAGGACCATCAGGAGCACCAGTCCGCCGAACTGGACCGCGAGGGTCTGCCCCACATTGCCCGGCGGTTTTTTGAACGGGCTGTCGCCCGGCAAGGGAACGGCCACGGTGTAGCGTGCGGAGACAACCGAAGACAGGCCCAGGCCGGTGAACAGGACGCCCAGGCTGAGGCCCAGCTGGCCGGGCAGGGCACCCCAGTCCCCCGTGAAGGCGGAGTACCCCAGCGCAAACACCAGCACCACCGGCAGGGCGAACGCCAGGCAGGCCAGGGCACGGCCCAGCCGGTCCGCCACGCCCCGGACGCCCGTGGCCAGGTGGAGGGCGAACGCGGTGTTGTCATAGGACACATCGGCGGAGATGGACCAGGCGAGGATGAACGCGGACATCGGGGCGAGGAAAGCCAGGCTGGTGTAATCCCCGGTCTGGCTGCCCTGGAACAGCAGCACCACGGGAAGCAACGGGATCACCACAAGCGAGCCCGAATACCGCGGGTCCCGGAACCAGTACGTGAGGCACCTGGCCATCACCGCCCCGGCCGGGACCGCGGGCAGGACCCCCAAAAGTCCCAGCTTGCCGCCTTTCCTCTTCCCGCTTCCCGCATAGGGAGGAGACACCAGCGCCCGCTCCAGCAGGACCTTCCAGGCCCACGCCAGGGCGGCAAGTGTTGCCGCGGACAGGAGCAGCTTCAGGGCTGCCGCGCCTGGCTCGCCGGCGGCGACGTCACCGGCAATGGACCATGGGGCCCCGAGCGGCGTCCAGGACAGCATCCGGGCAAAGCCGGGGAGGAATCCGGCGGACGAGGAGATGCCCTGGCCTACCCCGGCCACGATGGGTCCCATCAGGACCAGGGGCACCATGAAGGCGACGGCGCTGATGTCCTTGAAGCGCCGTGACGCTGCCAGGCTTGCCGTCGCGGTTGTGACCACCTTGGCGATGACCACGCAGGTCATCACCCCCAGCACTGCTCCGGCGAAGGCAGCGAGCGCGGGAAGGACCGCCCGGGACCACGTCACCACCGTGGCCAGGGCAACGAGGGACGTTGCGAGCCCGGGAATTCCGATCAGGCCGCCCAGGGCCAGTCCCGCCAGCATCTGGTTCATGGGGATGGCGAAGGTTGTGAAGCGCGCAGGGTCCAGCGTCATGTCCGTTGCCGACGCCACCACCGGCACGATTCCCCAGCCCAGGATGGCAGCGGACCCGCCCAGCACCACGGCGGCGTAGGCGAGATCGTGCGGCGCGTTGCGCAGCAGTACCAGGACCACCACCAGCATGCCCACCAGGCCGAGCGCATACAGTCCGGCGAAGGCCATGCCCACCAGCTGCAAGGGGCTGCGGCGCAGGCCGTTGCGCAGCAGGGTGAGCTTGAGCCTCAGGAGGTGCGCAACCATTCCAGGCCCTCCGTGTGGCTGCGGCCGCCAACCAGCTGGACGAACCGGTCCTCAAGTGTTGCCCCGGCGCGCACCTCGTCCACCGTTCCCGCAGCCAGCAGCCGGCCGCCGGCCACCACTGCCACGTGGTCGCACATCCGCTGGACCAGGTCCATGACGTGGCTGGACACCATGACGGTGCCGCCGGAGGCAACATACTTGTCCAGGATCGAGCGGATGTTGGCCGCGGAGATGGGGTCCACCGCCTCGAAGGGTTCATCCAGGACCAGGAGCCGGGGCGCGTGGATCAGGGCGGAGGCCAGCGCGACCTTCTTGGTCATGCCGGCGGAGTAGTCCACCACCAGTGTGCCGGCGTCATCCTGGAGGTCCATGGCCGCGAGCAGGTCCGCAACGCGCGTGGCCACGACATCCTTGTCCATTCCCCGCAGCAGCCCGGCGTAGGTGATCAGCTGTTCCCCGGTCAGCCTGTCAAACAGCCGCACGCCGTCCGGAAGGATGCCCATTAGCCGTTTGGCTTCCAGCGGCCGCTGCCACACGTCCACGCCATGGACCACCGCTGTGCCAAAGTCCGGGCGAAGCAGGCCGGTGGCCATGGACAGCGTGGTGGTCTTGCCGGCACCGTTGGGGCCCACAATCCCGTAGAAGGAACCTGCCGGCACGTCCAGGCTGATGCCGTCCACGGCGATTTTGCCGCCGAAGCGCTTGGCCAGGCCCCTGATGGACAAGGCAGGCAGGTGTGCCGCAGGGCCGGGAAGCGCGGCCGGGTCCGGTGGCAGCGCCGGCTCGGGTTGCGGAGCAGTCATGAAGCCAGCGTAGCCCTCAGCCCACCCCTTCGGGGTCCTCCCGCAGGAGGAGTAAACAAGGCGTGGCGACGCCCCTTATCCAGCTGCGCCTTTGTGCTGCCGGCGGGCCTCCATCGAGCCGGACATCAGAATGAATGCCGGGGAACGGCCCGTTCGTATTGCGGCGGCCACGCAATGTCGTGGCCCAGTTCGAAGGCGGCCCGCAGCCACCAGTGCGGGTCCCGCAGCGCTGCCCTGGCAATGAGGACGCCGTCAGCCTGTCCCGTGGCAAGGGCGTGTTCTGCCTGCCCGGCGGAGGTGAGCAGGCCAACGGTCCCGGTGGCCACTCCGGCTTCCTTGCGGATGGCGGCGGAAAACCCGGTCTGGTAGCCGGGGCCGGCCTTGATGTGCTGATGAGCCACGGCACCCCCGCTGGAAACGTCGATGAGGTCCACCCCGTGTTCGGCTGCCTGCCGGGCCAGGCGCACGGAAGCGGCAAGGTCCACACCGCCGTCCGCCCAGTCGCTGGCGGAGATCCTCAGGAGCAGCGGCATGGACTCCGGAATGACCGCCCGTACCGCGTCCACCACGGCGAGCATCAGTCGGTTCCTGCCGGCTTCGTCCCCGCCCCACTGGTCGTCGCGGGTATTGATCAGCGGGCTTTGGAACTGATGGAGCAGGTACCCGTGGGCGGCATGGATTTCCATGGTGTCGAAGCCTGCGTCCAGGGCACGTCCGGCAGCCGCGGCGAAGTCGCCGATGACGCCGCGGATCTGTTCCTCCGTCATCGCGGCGGGAACGGCATAGCCGTCAAAAGCCGATGCCGAGGGACCCACAGTGGTCCAGCCGCCGTCGGACTCCGGCACGCTGCCCTGCCTGCCGGAAAACGGCCAGTAGGTGGATCCCTTCCTGCCGGCATGGGCGAGTTGCACGCCGATCTTGGCCTCCGCCGGGCCGTGGCGGTGCACGAAGGACGTGATCCGCTGCCAGGCCTCGGCCTGTGCGTCGTTGTAGAGCCCGGCGTCCCGGGGACTGATCCTGCCCTCGGCGTTGACGGCCGCTGCCTCGGTGAGGATCAGCGCTGCGCCGCCGGCCGCGAAGGACCCCAAATGCATCAGGTGCCAGTCGTTCGGCACGCCGGGGGCGTCGTCGGGATCGCAGCTGTACTGGCACATGGGTGAGACCCAGCCGCGATGCTGGAGCTCCAGCCCCCGGAGCTTCAGCGGCTGGAACAGTGCCGGCACTAGAAAAGGACCCTCGCGAGTGCCTGGCGCGCCTTGCCCACCCGCTCGTCGGCAGACCCCACCACGTCGAACAGCTCCAGCAGGCGGACGCGGGCAGTTTCGCGTTCCGGGCCGAAGTTCCTGCCGATGAAGGTGACCAGCCGGTTCAGCGCATCCTCCACGTGGCCGCCTGCCACATCCAGGTCCGCCACGCCCAGCTGCGCCTCAAGGTTGTCCGGTTCGTTGGCCGCCAGCGCCCGCAGGGCTTCGCTGTCCTGCGCGGAGAGCGGCTGCAGCCTGGCCATCAGCTCCACCTGGGCCAGGCCGGCCTTCGCCTCGTGGTCCGAGGGCATCTCGGTCAGTGCCTGGCGGTAGGCATCGGCTGCTGCGGCGTAGTCCCCCGCCTCGATGGCGTCAAAAGCCGCCTGGTGCAGCGGCGGCAGGGGCGCGGGGGTGTCGTCTTCAGCCGCGCCGGCACCCAGGCTGCCGGTCACGCCGTTTGCCGCAGCCACCTTCAGCAGTTCGTCAAAGAGGCTGCGGACCTGCTGTTCGTCTGCGCCGCCCTGGAAGAGCGGTACGGGTTGGCCCTTGAGGACGGCCACCGCGGTGGGCACGGCCTGCACCTGGAAGGCCTGGGCCAACTGCGGGAACGCCTCGATGTCCGCGGCGCCGAGGACCAGGCGGCCGCCGTAGCTTGCCACCACCCGCTCCAGGACGTCCAGCATGGTTGCGGACTCCGGCGAGTAGGAGGCCCAGAGCGCAAAAACAACCGGCACCTGCGCTGACAGCTCCACCAGCTGCTGGAAATTGCCTTCGGTGACGTTGACTTTCAGTTCCGGCGAGCCAGGAGCATCGGGGGCTCCGCCCTGCGGCGTTCCGGTCCCGGCCGGGGACGCGGGGCGCTGCTTCAGCGTGGAAAGGTCGACGGCGCCGCGCAGGTTAAGCAGGTTGGCAGCGGCAGGAGGGACTGGGCGGGAAGCTGGCGAACTCATGCTTTCCACTCTAGCCACTCCGGCCGCTGCCGGGGCTACTGAAGGAACCGGGGTTACTTGAAGCTGGCCCCCGTCAGTCCGCGGGTCGCAGCGACGAGCTTCATCGGGTCGGTTGACCCTGCCGGCGGCACGTACACGGCCACGGACTCGGCGAAGGTCAGGACCATGCCGGTGGTGGTTTCCTTGCCGCCGGCCAGGGCTGCGGCATCGTCACCAATGGTGAGCTTGTCACCTGCGGCCTTGGGGGTTCCCTCGAAGCCGAAGTTGATCCGGCCCAGGACCAGGGCGCCGCCGTCAGCCGTCCGGAAAACAACCGTATTTTCCGGAGCCACCTTGTGGGTGAAGGAGAAGTTGCCGTTCTCGCCGGCCTTCACCACCTCGGCCTGGTAGGACAGGGTGTCCGCAATGTACGGCGAGGACTCCCCTTCCACGAGCTTGTCCTTGTAGGCGGACTCAGCGGTGGTCAGTCGGTCGGCAAGGCCGGACATGGCCTCCTCGCCGCTGTAGAGCAGGCCGGTCTTGTCGCCCGCGGCCAGGGTCTCCGTGCCGTCCCGGTTGATGGTGGGGAAGGTGGTTCCGGGCTGCAGCGGGTTGGTTTCCACCAGCTTGTAGTTCTCGCGCGGAGAGGGCTGGACCAAGGTCAGCAGCTGCGGCACCACGTTGCCGTCGCCCTGGGTCACCGCCATAACGGACCTCGGCCACTCGCGGTCGCTGGTCACCACGGTGGTGAGCAGCTTGGTGGAGCGGACCGGCATGCGGGGCTCGTAGGAGCCCACCTGGGAGCGGATCTTGTAATTCTGGGTGCGGACCTCAAGCTCAGTGCCGCCCACGCGGTCCGCGAGCTTGGCCGCATCCTTTGCGGCATCGCCGGCGTCAACGGCGCTGGAAACCTGTTCCAGGATCCTGCGGAACTGGGCATCCAGCAGGACGGGCGGACCGGACTGCCCCTGCGCGGCAGGCGAAGCTGCGGAAGACGGATCCGGGGAAGGCGCCGGCGATGTGGCGCTGGCGGCGGCACCGCTTCCGGCCACGACGGCAACAGCCACTACTCCGGCGGCCGCCATGGTTACCCGCGAGGACCGTGCCTCGTTGCGGGCCCGGGCGCGCTGCGCAAAGCCGCTGCCCTTGCCGTCGCCTTCGCCGTTGCGCCTGCGGGCGGAGAGCAGGGCCAGGGCGATTCCACCCAGGATCAGCAGCGAGCCGAGGATGATCAGCGGGATGGCCCACGGGGTGGACGTGTCGTTGGGGAACGTCATGGAAACGGTGGCCGGCGCCGGCTTGGTTCCGTCGGAGGCGAGCAGGAGTGTCCAGTCGCCGTCCGCCGGTGCTGTCCACGAGTATTCAAGCTCGCTGCTCGCATTCTCGGTGGAAACCCAGAGGTCCGAGCCGGCGGGGTTGGGCGCGGTGGCTTCGCCGTCGGCGTGTTCAACCAGCAGCGACTTCTCGTCCCCGGACACGCCGGTGATGGTGTTGTGCGCAGTCTGGCCCACCCACGCCTCCACGTCGTCCGGCCGGCCCGCTGCCAGGAGGAAGTTGCCGTCGCCCTCGATCTTGATCTTGACGGTCCCGCCGTGAAGGGTGCGCAGGTTTTGGTCGATCACGGTCAGCGGGGCCTCGGCAGCATCCACCGGAGCGGCGGCCGTAAAAGTCTCGGAGGGGGCCCAGATGGTTCTCTGGCCGATGCCGGCCAGAAGTGTCAGGAGGCCGAGCAGCACGAGTGCGACTGCAGTCTTTAAACGCAAGGGAACACCTATCATCAGCGGGGGTTTCCTTTCAATAGTATCCGTTTTGTTATCGAAGGCCCGGATCGGGGCTTCTGCGAGGACCGCCAGCGGGTCGCCGGCCGGGCCGTTCCGCTGCTGTTGACAAGGCTGCTGATAGTGTTTGCGATGATCATCACACCGGCCCGCCGACGCGGTGCCATCAACGGAACAGGCCCTTAAAACCAGTGACTGACAAGACGGACGAATCCTCCGCGGCGCCAGAGAACCCGGGGGGTGGGCAGCCGCCGGCAGCCGCTCCGCAGGGTCCCGCAGCTGCCCGCCGGAAGAGGCCCGCCGCGGCCGCCCTCGGGCTGCTGCTTCACCGCCTGCGCCAGCCACTCCCCGGCGCCCAACCCAGGCTCCGGTTTGAAATGCCGCCGGAGTACTCCCGCCAGAACGGGGAAGACGCCAGCCGGGACAGCGCGGTACAGCCGCAGTTCGGCAGCCCCGGCCCCCGAATCTCGCCGCAGCATCCCCTTTATCTGGGCTTCATGGGCACGGTGGGCGTCGGACTTGCCCTGCTGGTCTACTGGATCGGCTCCAACACCACGCAGCTGCTGCTGTGGATTGTGGCTGCGCTGTTCATCGCGCTGGGGCTGGAACCTGTGGTCGGCTGGCTGGAAAGCCGGAAGATCCCCCGCCCCGCCGGAATCCTGGTGTCCGTCACGGTGCTGATAAGCGCCGTCGTCGGCTTTTTTGCCACGCTCATTCCCACCATCGTGGAGCAGGTCACCCAGATCGTGGAGCAGGCACCGGTGTGGATCCGGGACTTCATCGACTCCGACTTTTTCCGCAGCCTGGATGACCAGTTCGGCGTGCGCGACCGGATCACAGAGGAACTGGAGAAGTTCGTCAACGACCCCGCCGCGATGGGCGGGATTTTCGGGGGCGTGGTGGGCTTTGGCTCCACCGTGGCCAACGGCCTCTTCGGCACCCTGATCGTCCTGGTGTTGAGCCTGTACTTCCTCGCTGCCCTGCCCGCAATGAAGAAGTGGGGCTACCGGCTGGCGCCGCGTTCCCGGCGGCACCGCGTTGAAGCGCTGTCCGAGGAAATCACCCGATCGGTGGGCAACTACGTGATCGGCCAGGCGGTGGTTGCCCTCCTGAACGCCACCTTCGCCTTCATCGTGATGTCCATCGTGGGCATCCCTTTCGCCCTGCTGCTGGCGTTCGTGGTGGCCCTGCTCGCGTTCATTCCGCTGGTAGGCGGCATGATCGCGGGGATCGTGGTACTGCTGGTTTCGCTCACCGAGGGCTGGCAGGCGGCAGCGGTGTACGGGATCTGCTACTTCGCCTACCTGCAGTTCGAGGCCTACTTCATCTCGCCGCGCATCATGCAGAAGGCCGTGGCGGTCCCCGGCGCCGTGGCCGTCATTTCAGTCATTGCCGGCGGCAGCCTGCTGGGCGTGCTCGGCGCGCTGATCGCCATTCCGACGGCGGCCGCCGTCCTGCTGCTGGTCAGGGAGATCTACATCGTCAGGCAGGACCAGCACTAAGTGTGCGTCACCGGACCCGGCCCCAGCCGTTCCCTAGGCTGACGCTGTTGCCGCGGGCCCGTTCCATTCGTGCGGCAGTCCGGCAGCGCCCGATCCCGCCTCGGTGACGTCATCCACAATTTCGTTGAGCACCCGGGAGGCGTACTTCTCCCCCACCCACAGGTGCTTGGCGCCGTCCACGCCCACCACGCGGGCCTGCGGGACCAGGCTGAAGCGGGCTGCGGCCTCGTCCGGCTTGAGGAAGTCATCGTGCTCCGGCACCAGGACCGTGAGCGGCTTTCCTGATGCGGCCCAGAGGCGCAGGTGCTCATCTGTGGCGCGGTGCAGCGGGGGCGAGAGCAGGACCGCGCCCTCAACCAGGGACGCCACGGGTTCCACGGCTCCGTACATCAGGGCGAGTTCCGTGCCGAAGGACCATCCCACCAGCCAGCGGTTGGGCAGGCCGCGTTCGACGGCGAAGCGCACCGCGGCCTCCATGTCATGGCGTTCCCCGACGCCCTCGTCGAAGGCCCCGCTGCTGGTTCCGTGCGGGGACGCGGTTCCGCGGGTATTGAACCGCAGCACGGCGATGCCGGCAAGCGCCGGCAGCCGGTAGGACGCCTTGCGGTAGACATGCGAGTCCATGAAGCCGCCGTGCGTTGGAAGGGGATGCAGCGTGATCAACGTGGCATTCACGGGGCCGGATTCCGGCAGCGCCAGCTCGGCCACCAGGGTGTGTCCGTCTTCCGTGTCCAGCTTCACCAGCTCGCGTTTGGCGGGCAGCACGGTTGAGGCACGGATGGGAGCGGGCCCTGCGGCCTGGTGGAATTCGTACGACGCCGGATCAAAAGTCATGCCTGCCAGCTTAGCGACAGCGGGCGCATCTTTGCCCGCCCGTCAGCGGTAGCGGTAACTGCGCGACATCCAGCAGTTGGTGTGCCAGTGCCGCCGTTCGGCCAGGCCGGCCGCGGCCCCGAACAGGTGGTCATCCTTCCAGACCACCAGGTGGGCGACGCCGGGCAGCACCGCGGTGGAGCATTCGGGGCAGATGTAGGTTTTCTCGGCGTTTTTGGCGGTCATGGTGCGGACCATCCATTCGCCGTCGGGCGCAGTCTCCCGCCGCACGATGCCGGCACGTGCGCGTTCGAGGTCGAGTTCGGGGACGTCCTGGCCGCCCTTCTTTCCGGCGCCCGCTCTTCCGGACCCGGAACCCTTTCCGGAAACGGGACGGCGGGGGCGGTTGGAGCGCGGCATGCCTCCATTCTGCCCCAGCGGCGGGCCGGCAGGCTCCTCAACCGGCCGGAGCCGGCCGCAGCCGCCCGGAGACGGCCGGCGGAGCCTGCACCCGGCAGACGGTAGTCTGTACGGCGTGCGACTTGTCATAGCCCGATGCTCCGTTGATTACGTTGGCCGGCTCAAAGCCCATCTCCCGCTTGCCACCAGGCTCCTGCTGGTGAAGGCCGACGGCTCCGTCCTGGTCCACTCCGACGGCGGTTCCTACAAACCGCTCAACTGGATGAGCCCGCCGGCCACGCTCAGGGTGATTTCCCCCGAGGACGTGGACCTCGAACTCGGGGTGGTGGAGCAGTGGACCGTCCAGTCCGCCAAAACCGACGACCGGCTCATCATCAACATCCACGAAAAACTCGACGAGTCCTCCCACGACCTCGGCGTGGACCCCGGGCTGATCAAGGACGGCGTGGAAGCGGACCTGCAGCGCCTGCTGGCGGAACAGATTGAAACACTGGGAGCCGGCTACTCCCTCATCCGCCGGGAATACTTCACCGCCATCGGCCCGGTGGACATCCTTGCACGCGACGCTGAGGGCGCCACTGTGGCCATTGAGCTGAAGCGCCGCGGTGACATCGACGGGGTGGAACAGTTGACGCGGTACCTCGAACTGCTCAACCGCGACCCCCTCCTTGCCCCGGTCCGCGGGATTTTTGCGGCCCAGCAAATCAAGCCGCAGGCAAAGGTCCTTGCCAACGACCGCGGGATCGACTGCGTGACCCTGGACTACGATGCCATGCGCGGCGTTGACGACAGCGAGTCACGGCTTTTCTGACCGCAGGGCCAAGGTGTTCAAACCCCGGTTGAATAAGCTCCTGACATGCGCATTAACCTGTCTTTTGCCGAAAATTTGTCCGTTTCCCCGTGCAAACCGTTGACCTGCGGGAACGGGCATGAAATTCTTGTCTCAGTCTTTGTGTAGGTGTTTTTCATGCTCGCAAGACATGTTGCGAGCGCGAAGCTCCTGCAACGCCGCTTCCCTTTCCGGGACGGTAATTCAGGATTCTTCTCGCGGAGTGACCAAGGCCGGCACGAGGTGTGCCGATCTTAAAAAGTTCCATAATGAGGAGAAATAAATGGCACAGGGAACCGTCAAGTGGTTCAACGCTGAAAAGGGCTTCGGCTTCATTACCCCGGATGATTCGGATGGGGACGTTTTTGTCCACTACTCCGAAATCCAGACCGGCGGCTTCAAGACCCTCGACGAGAACCAGCGCGTTCAGTTCGAAATCGGCCAGGGCGCCAAGGGTCCCCAGGCTACCGGCGTAACGCTGGTCTAGTCCCGCATTCCGGCCGCAGCTGCGGCCGGGCAGCGAAACAATGGTCCCCGGCAATTATGCCGGGGACCATTGTTGTTAATCAGGACAGCTATTTCACCAATTTGCGCACCAGGCGGGCGCCCTGCGGAAGGGAAAGCCCGGGCAGGTACGCGCGGGTCAATGCCCGGCCGATCGCCGGCAGATACAACGCGTCCTGGTAATACAGGTAAAGCGCACGGTATTCGGGTTTGAAGCGCGACTTGAATGCGGCCAGGGAGCGGAATCCGTAGACGGGTTCCAGTGCGTGGCCCACGAGGTCGAGTATCCGGACCAGGTTGTCCGCTTCGCCTTCACCGGGGGCCTCAGAACGGGAGCCGTCACCGGCAGGGGATTCGGGAAGGCTGGCCAGCGGTGAGCCCGAGAGCGAGATCACCTCAACCGAACTGCGCAGCTCAAGCACGGCAGAGGCGATGAGGAATTCCATGACCCCGGGAAATCCGTCGGCGCCGCGGCGCATGACGTCAAGCGTCCTGCTGACCAGGACCCCGCCGTCATAAACCGGCAACCAGCTGGTCACCCCGTGGACCGTGCCGCCGGCATCCACGGCAAGGCAGCACAGCACCTCCGGGTCATCGAGCTCGTCGATGCCGCCGAGGGTAAAACCCATTTCGGGAACGGTCTTTCCGGCCGCCCATTCCTCGGAGACCTCGATCAGCTTGGACCGCAGCGCCGGCGGCAGGGACTGGTACGTTCCCCAAACAGCCTGAACCCCCAGCTTGGCTGCCCTGTTCAGTGCGGTCCGGACGTTCTGCCACTCCTTGCCCTTGAATTCGAGTTCACGGACGGCCAGCCGGGTCTCCTGGGCAACGGCAACCCTGGAAAAACCGCGTTCCCGCAGCATCGGCCAGAGCGAATCATCGCAGGAGTAGAGCGCAGGGATGAGGCCTTCGTGGCTGCAGTAGTCAAGGAAACCCTCGGTCACCCGCCCTTGTGCAGTTGGCGGCCCGAAAGCGCCGCCCAGTGTCAGAGCCACGCTGCCGTGCCGCTGGAACGCCACGGCGCCGCGGCCGTCGGGGCTGAACCAGTACGTGTTGGGTTCCCACAGCGCCATCCAGGACAGGGGTCCGCCGCCCTGGTGGAGCAGGGCGCGTGCTTTGATCCTGTCCTGCCGTCCGGAGTCGTTGCCGTGGTGGCCGCTGAGCAGGGCCCACCACACGCTGACCAGCGCGACAACCCAGAACACGGGTCCGGAATAGGCAAAGAGCACCGCTTCCAGGTTGTTCCGGTCGGCGAACACCCGGTGGTAGTACTGCGGGATGGGAACCGGGACGTACTGGCGCGCAAGCTCTGCAAAGAGCGCCAGGATGCCGCCGTCGCGTACCAGACCGCCGGCCCAGAACCAGGCCGCCGCGTATGCTCCGGCGAGGACAAGCCATGTTCCTCCCACGACTGCGGCCAGCGTCCGGCGGGCAGCAGGCCGCGTCTGGACGCGGAACTGACGCCGGTTGAGCCACAAAAGGACCGCCAGGAGCAGGGGGACGAACACCAGGGGAAGCACATGGGCAAACGCCGAGGCCATGGGTGTGGCGGACGCGCTGTGCGGCCTGGACGGGATCAGTGCGAACAGCGCAAGATAGACGCCGGCAAGGGCTGTGACCGCAAGCTGGATGACTATGGCGATGTTCAGGGCCAGGCGCCGGCCGCGGCGCATGCCGTCCGCACAGATCAGCAGCAGGATGACCGGAACCACCGCAAGCGCGAGTCCGAAGGGCCCGGCAAAGCCTGCCCGGCCCGCTTCAAGGCAGGACGACTCCACGGTTGCGCCGCAGTTGAACTCCAGTTGGCTCAGGGTTGGCATCGGGTTGAGGACTACGTCGCGCAGGAGCGCCAGCGGGCCTGTGGGTGACCTGGCGATTCCGGTGAGGATGGGCCCCACCGCAAAGACTGCCACCGTCAGGGCCAGCAGGTTCCGTGCTTCGCGGCCGGTTGACCGGTGCCGGTGGAGCTGGCCGCGATCACCCTGGATCCACCAGCCGGCCAGGAGTCCCAGGATGGCACCGATCAGGCCGATCACCGTTTCTGCATGCCCGATGTACAGCACCAGCAGCAGGGAGATGGACAGCACAGCTGTCCGGAGCCGGCGTTGCCAGAGGACCGGCAGCCGGCCGGAGGCTGCCAGACCTGCCGCGAGGACTGCAGGGTAGGGTCCGATCAGGATGTCGTCGGCCATCCGGTCGAGCCACCCGTCCCCCACGTATCCCGCCAGTTGCGTGATCAGCAGGAAGAGCGTTACGGCACCGAACTGTCCTCCGAAAAAGAAGGCGGCCGCTGCGACGGTTCCCAGTTTCCGCTCGGCAAGCCCCAGCAGCAGGAGGATCATCAGCGACGCGGAAATATAGGCCAGCGGGTTCGTGGCGAAGAAGAGGCTGGTGAACAGGCACCACCAGTTGCCGGCCCGCAGCCCCGGCCCGCTGACGCCTGCCCCGTCCAGCAACTGCTCCGGGGGCCCGGCAAGGAAGCTGCCGGTGACAGCACCGGTGGCGAGGAACACGAGCAGGACCGCCACTGAGAAGGGCATTGACTTCAGGGCACTGATGGCACGGTCGAGTGTCGGGCGGACCACCGTTGCCCAGGCGAGCGATCCTGTCCGGACCTTATGTCCCGTTGTCATTGCCCCATCCCCCAGCGGGCGGCCAGGAACTCCAGTGCATCGGCAAGGCGCTTGGAGGACGTGTCCCAGGAGTGGCCTGTTTGTTCCACCTCGTAGGCGCGGACGTCAAAGCCGGCCTCCCGTGCCGCGGCGGCCAGAGTACGGAGATAACCCACAAATTCTGGGTCGTTCTGTCCGGCAGTCAAGTACAGGCCGCTGGATTCGAAGCGCTGTTCCTTCATGATGGCCAGGGGGGTTTGCCGCTCAAATTCCTCCGGCCTCCCCGGAAAGGCAGCGTCAATGGTTTTTTGCCGCTCCTTGGCGATGGCCGGTTCAGCTTCCCCGGAGAACGAAAGGACAGCCGGAAAGAGATCCGGGTGCCGGGTTCCCATCTGCAGGGCACAGGTGCCGCCAAAGGAAAAGCCGCCAATGGCCCACTGACTATGGTTGGTGTCCACGGCCAGGGTGGAACTGATCCAGGCCGGCACGTCACGTGACAAGTAGGTGTCAGCCTGCGCTATCTGGCTGTCCATGCACATGGTGTTGGCAGACTGCGAGCCGTTGGGATCGGGGATCACCACCACCGGTGCCAGGCCGCCGTGCGCCGCCGCAAAGGAATTCATGTGCCCGCCCAGGGCACCGCCGGTCAGCCAGTCCGCGGGGCCGCCCGGCTGTCCGGCGATCAGGACCAGCACCGGCAGGGCTGGCCGGTTTTTGGCGAAGTAGGCGGGCGGCAGGTAGATGTACGCGTCCCGGGCGCTCATCCCGGACTTTTCCCCAGGGATGAAGGCCTTCCGCAGCTCGCCTTCGGCAGGGACGTCCCCTTGCGGCACCCACCCGCGGAGGGTAGCGCCGTCGGACTGTCCCGGCTGCCGCATCAGCTCCTGCTCCAGCGTCGGGATCCTCGCGAGTGCTGTGCCGAAGAGATCGCTGACCGTCTTGTTGAGGCCAAAATAGGCGTTGATCTGCACTGCCGAAAGTGCCGTCACCAAAAGGGCGGCCACCAACCCGGCCGTACGCTGGCGCCACGTGTTTCGGGGCATCCTCAGGAGGAGGAGGATCAGGGCGGCCACGCCGGGCACCACCCACAGGAGGACGGTATCGGGAATGTTCTCCGGGAAGATCGAGAAGACGTTGATGAGAGCCCAGTGGATGGAAGCCACGAGGGCGAAGGCGGCAGCCGCGGCCGCAATGACTTTCAAGAACCAGCTCCGCCTGGCGACGGCGGACGGGGGCAGCAGCAGGTACGCGGCACCGGCCACCCCGAGGGCGAGGGAAGCCCAATATAGCGGCCCGTCGATGAGCCGGATGTCGAACAACCAGTCCACGTTGGCTAGCGCCAAGTCCCAATGCCGATGACCGGGCCGGCTTCCAGCCAGGAAGAGAGGCCCGTGTAGGCGTCGAAGTTCATGGCGAGGCGCATGTCCTGGCCTTCGTACCGCAGTTCAACAATGACGACGTCGGGCTGCACCTTGACAGCCTCGGCCTCCGTGGGCGTCCGCCGGCCGAGCAGTTCCAGGGAATGCCGTTTGAACTTGTGCTTGGGCCGCACGCTAAGGGAGAGCAGCCGGAACCATTCAAGGTCGTTGTCCTGATAACGACAAACCCCCATCTGCCAGCTGTTTCCAGCCATGCAAATGGAGGCGTCCACCGTGCCGAGGGCACGCCGCAGATTGAAGCGGCGCACCCCCGAAAGGCACAGTGCAAATATCAGCAATCCAAAAGCGACTGCCAAGGCGATGAACAGACCCGGTGCGTCCATCAAAGTGATGCTAGCGGATCCCAGCGGTAGCCGAGCCGCCCAGCTGGGCGTTGTCAGCAACGATAACCACACGGTTGTTGTCGACGGAGAAGAACCCGCCGTCAACCTCTACCGCAATCCGGTCTCCCGAAACCGGCTGGATGGCCAGTTCACCCTCGGCCAGGATCGCCAGCAGGGGCGAGTGGCCGGGCAGGATTCCGATTTCACCATCGCTGGTGCGGGCCTTGACCATCTTGGCCGCTCCGGACCACACAAAGTGGTCCGCTGCGACAATCTCAACCTCAAGCTCAGCCATATTACTTGGTCTGTTCCTGGATCTTGGCCCACTGGCGCTCTACGTCATCCAGGCCGCCGACGTTGAAGAACGCCTGCTCTGCGATGTGGTCGAGCTCGCCATCGCAGATGGCGGAGAAGCCTTCGACGGTGTCCTTGATGGAAACCGTGGAACCTTCGACGCCGGTGAACTGCTTGGCGGTGTAGGTGTTCTGCGAGAGGAACTGCTGGATGCGGCGTGCACGCGACACGACGATCTTGTCCTCTTCGGAGAGTTCGTCAACGCCGAGGATGGCGATGATGTCCTGGAGTTCCTTGTTCTTCTGCAGGATCTGCTTGACACGGACAGCCGTGTTGTAGTGGTCCTTGCCGATGTACTGGGGGTCCAGGATGCGGGAGGTGGACGTCAGCGGGTCAACTGCCGGGTACAGGCCACGGGAGGCGATTTCACGGGAAAGTTCCGTGGTCGCGTCCAGGTGCGCAAAGGTAGTTGCCGGGGCTGGGTCGGTGTAGTCATCCGCGGGGACGTAGATGGCCTGCATCGAGGTGATGGAGTGGCCCTTGGTGGAGGTGATGCGCTCCTGCAGGAGGCCCATCTCATCAGCCAGGTTCGGCTGGTAGCCCACGGCGGAGGGCATGCGGCCGAGGAGGGTGGAGACCTCGGAACCTGCCTGCGTGAAGCGGAAGATGTTGTCGATGAAGAGCAGCACGTCCTGGTTCTGGACATCGCGGAAGTACTCCGCCATGGTCAGCGCGGACAGGGCCACGCGGAGGCGCGTTCCCGGCGGCTCATCCATCTGGCCGAACACAAGGGCGGTGTCCTTGAGGACGCCTGCCTCTTCCATTTCAACCCAGAGGTCGTTGCCCTCACGGGTACGCTCGCCGACGCCGGCGAATACCGAGGTACCACCGAAGTTGCGGGCCACACGGGTGATCATTTCCTGGATCAGAACGGTCTTGCCCACGCCGGCGCCGCCGAAGAGGCCGATCTTGCCACCCTTGATGTAGGGGGTGAGGAGGTCGATGACCTTGATGCCGGTTTCCAGCATCTCGGTGGAGCCTTCGAGCGAGGCGAAGTTCGGTGCCTTGCGGTGGATCGGCCAGCGTTCGCTGATGTCCAGTTCCGACTCTGCAACGTCCAGGGGCTGGCCCAGCACGTTGAAGATGTGGCCCTTGACGCCGTCGCCAACGGGTACGGAGATGGGGGCGCCGGTGTCCACTACGTTGGTGCCGCGGACCAGTCCGTCGGTAGCCTGCAGGGAGATGGCGCGAATGAGGTTGTCGCCCAGGTGCAGGGCGGTCTCGAACGTGATGGTCTTGGTTACACCGTTGAGAGTAATCTCGGTGGTGAGGGCATTGTAGATGGACGGGATTGCGTCAGCCGGGAATTCGACGTCGACAACCGGGCCGATTACGCGCGCAATGCGGCCGGTGGCACCGGACGTTGCGGCTACGTGTTCGGTAGCAGTGGCAGTCATCTCTCTCACTTCACTCAGTAGATGGCGTGGGTTTAAGTTTATCTGTGGTGGTGCAGGTCCTGCGGAATCCGACCTGCTGCAGGCTAGGACGCGAGGGCGTCGGCGCCGGCAACAATCTCGGAAAGCTCCTGCGTAATTTCAGCCTGGCGGGCCGTGTTGCGCAGACGCGTGTACTTCTTGATGAGGTCCGTGGCGTTGTCGCCGGCGGACTTCATGGCCCGCTGGCGTGCAGCAAGCTCCGAAGCCGCAGCCTGCAGCATGGCCGCGAAGATGCGTGACTCGATGTAGCGCGGCAGCAGGGCATCAAGAACCTGCTCGGTTTCCGGCTCGAATTCGTACAGCGGCAACAGGTCCGATTCAGAAGCGGCCTGCTCTTCCACTACTTCCAGCGGAAGCAGGCGGATGACAGTGGGCTCCTGGGTAACCATGGACTTGAAGCGGGTGTACACCACGTGGATCTCGTCCACGCCGCCCTCTTCGTAGTCGGTTGCGAACTCGGACAGCAGTGCTTCGCCGATTTCGCGCGCGGTGGCGAATTCGGGTGCGTCCGTCCCTCCGGTCCAGACCCGTGCGTATTCACGGTTCCGGAAATCGAAGTAGGCCTGGGCCTTACGTCCAACGACGTACGTCTTGACTTCCTTGCCTTCTTCGTGGAGCAGCTCGATGAGACCTTCCGCCTGCTTGAGCACGCTGGCCGAGTACGAACCTGCCAGTCCACGGTCCGCGGTAATTACCAGGACAGCGGCACGGCGGATCTGATCCGGCTCGGTGGTCAACGGGTGGTCGATTTCGCTTTGAGTTGCGACAGCAGAAACGGCGCGTGTGATCGCGTTCGCGTAAGGCAGTGAAGCTGCTACGCGCGCACGGGCCTTGCCGATGCGCGAGGTAGCGATCAGTTCCATCGCCTTGAAGATCTTGCGCATCGACGTGGTCGAGCTGATCTTCTGGCGGTAGACCCGGATCTGGGCTCCCATACTTATCCTTTCCTAACATTCCTTAGACCGGATGCGCCGGGCCCTTGGGCCCGGCACATCCGGCCAGCGGAACTAGCGCTTCTGCTTGACGATTTTTTCCTGGTCGACTTCGCCCTCGGAGATGGCTTCATGCTCCTCGTGGCCGGCGCCTACCAAGCGGTCGTCGCCCTCGCCGAAGAAACCCTTCTTGAAGTCCACGATGGCGGACTTCAGGGCTGCTGCGGTGTCGTCGTCCAGCACATTGGTCTGCGCCAGCGTGGTGAGGATCGAGGACTTGTGCGTCAGGTGCTCCAAGAACTCGGACTCGAAGCGGCTGATGTCCTCAACCGGAACGTCGTCCAGGTAGCCGTTGGTGCCGGCCCAGATGGACACAACCTGGTTCTCCACCGGGAACGGCGAGTACTGGCCCTGCTTGAGCAGTTCCATCAGGCGGGCGCCACGGGTCAGCTGCTGGCGGGATGCGGCATCCAGGTCCGACGCGAACATGGCGAATGCCTGCATGTCGCGGTACTGGGCCAGATCCAGCTTCAACGTGCCGGAGACCTTCTTCATGGACTTCACCTGTGCGGCGCCGCCCACGCGGGAAACGGACACACCAACGTCGACAGCGGGGCGCTGGTTGGCGTTGAAGAGGTCCGACTGGAGGAAGATCTGGCCGTCGGTGATGGAGATGACGTTGGTCGGGATGTAGGCGGACACGTCGTTCGCCTTGGTCTCGATCAGCGGCAGGCCCGTCATGGAACCGGCACCCAGTTCGTCGGACAGTTTTGCACAACGCTCCAGCAGGCGGGAGTGCAGGTAGAACACGTCGCCCGGGTAGGCTTCGCGGCCCGGCGGGCGGCGGAGCAGCAGCGACACTGCACGGTAGGCCTCGGCCTGCTTGGAGAGGTCATCGAACACGATGAGGACGTGCTTGCCGCCGTACATCCAGTGCTGGCCGATAGCGGAACCTGCATACGGTGCCAGGTACTTGAAGCCTGCGGGGTCGGATGCCGGAGACGCCACGATAGTGGTGTACTCCAGTGCGCCGTTGTCCTCGAGGGTCTGGCGGATGGCGGCGATGGTGGACGCCTTCTGACCGATCGCCACGTAGATGCAGCGGACCTGCTTGGTCACATCGCCCGAAGCCCAGTTGGCCTTCTGGTTGATGATGGTGTCGATCGCAATGGCCGACTTGCCGGTCTGGCGGTCGCCAATGATGAGCTGGCGCTGGCCGCGGCCGATCGGGATCATGGCGTCGATGGCCTTGAGTCCGGTCTGCATCGGCTCGTGCACCGATTTGCGCTGGGTCACGCCGGGAGCCTGGAGCTCCAGTGCGCGGGTGGTTTCGGCCTTGATCTCGCCGAGGTCGTCGATGGGCATGCCCAGCGGGTCGACAACGCGGCCAAGGAAGGCGTCGCCCACGGGAACGGACAGAACCTGTCCGGTGCGGTGGACTTCCTGGCCTTCTTCGATGCCGGTGAAGTCGCCGAGGATGATGACGCCGATTTCGCGGACGTCGAGGTTCTGGGCCAGGCCCAGCGTGCCGTCCTCAAAGCGAAGCAGCTCGTTCGCCATGACCGAGGGAAGGCCCTCAACACGGGCGATGCCGTCACCAGCGGTAGATACGCGGCCGACCTCTACGCGTTCTGCGTTTCCGGGTTCGTAGGACGCCGCGAACTCGTTCAGCGCAATACGGACGTCGTCGGCGTTGATGGTCAATTCGGCCATCTGCAGTCCCTGCTCTCCTGTTTTGTGATCACCGTTTCCGGTGACCGGGGTTTCTATCAGTTAGGTTGTGCTTGTCCGGCTAGCCGGCCAGCTGGCGCTGCAATTGGCCCAGCCTGGCGAGGACCGAAGCGTCGAGCACTTCGTCACCAACCTGGACACGGATGCCGCCAATAAGTGACGGGTCAACATTGAGGTTGACCTTCAGTTCCCGCCCGTACATGGCATTCAGGCCCGCCTGGAGGCGGTCAAGCTGCGTCTGCGTCAGGGGACGGGTCACGCTGACCGTTGCAATCCAGCGCTGCTGCCGCTTGGCCGCCAGTTCGGCGAACCGCTGAACCAGCCGCGTGGGCTTGATGCCGCGGGGCTGGGTGACGGCCTGCGAGATGAGGACTTTAGCTTCCTCGCTTGCAGCTGGCACCAGCTTCGCGGCCAGTGTGGCCTTGGCCGCAGCACTGGCCTGTGGTTCGGACAGAGCACGCTGCACCTCGTGGCTGGAGGCAACGGCCTGGTTGAAGGAGAACAGATCGTTTTCCAGTTCTTCCAGGCCAGTGATTCCGGAGGCAGAAACGGCCGACTTGTTTTCAGCAACGGAAATGACCACCGTTGCGGCAAGAGTCTCGAGTGCATCGCCGATGTCACGGGCCGTTGCCCAGCGCGAGCTGGCCAGTCCGCCCGCGATCTCTGCAGCATCAGCGGAGACTTTCCCGCCAACCAGCTGCTTGACCAGCGCCGACTTTTCGTCACCGTTGCGGGACGGGTCAGTCAGGGCGCGGCGCAAGCCAGCCGAGCTGTCCACCATTCCCAGAATTCCGAAGAGTTCCTTTGCCAGCTGCAGCGACGCGGTGGGAAGTTTGGCTTCCAACTCTGCCAGCGCTGTTGCCAGCGATTCGCTCGATACGCCTGCCATTACTTAGCTGCACCTGCGTTCTGGGTCTCCAGATCTGCCAGGAAACGGTCCACGACCCGTGCTGCACGCTCGTCGTCGCTGAGCGCTTCGCCGACAATCCGGCCCGCCAGGGTGGTGGCCAGGGTGCCGACCTCGGAACGCAGGGACACAACGGCCGCCTGGCGCTCGGACTCGATCTGTGCGTGGGCCTGGGCCGTGATGCGGGCAGACTCTGCAGCTGCCTTCTCCTTGAGATCCGCGAGGATCTGGGCACCTTCGGCGCGGGCTTCCTCACGGATGCGGTTGGCTTCGGTGCGGGCGTCGGTCAGCTGCTGCTTGTACTCTTCGAGTGCAGCAGACGCCTCAGCCTGGGCCTTTTCAGCCTTTGCAATGCCGCCTTCGATGGCCTCGGCACGCTCGGCGAAGGTCTTTTCGAACATCGGGACAACGAACTTGACCACGATGAAAAAGAGGATGGCAAAGCCCACGAAGACAACGCCCATTTCCCAGATATTGGGAACCAGGGGGTTGACTTCGCCCTCAGTGGCGGCTGAGATGATCAGCTGATTCATATTTCACCCGTCCTTATCTACTCGGTTCTGTAAGTTCGCTTCGCTCTAAGGACTAGAGAACGAAGGCGAAGACCAGGCCGAGGATGGCGAGGGCTTCGGTCAGCGCAAGGCCGAGGAATGCGATCGGCTGCAGGACGCGCTGTGCTTCCGGCTGGCGTGCAACGCCGTTGATGTAGGCAGCGAATACGAGACCAACACCGATACCACCGCCGATTGCGGACAGACCGTAACCTACGAGGTTGAGATTGCCTTCCATTTTTATTCCTTTCAAGATGCCACCCATGTGGCAGGTTGTTTGGTTTGCTCTATCCCCGCGAGGGGAAGTCTTAGTGCCCGGCGGCGGGTTGCCGGCAGGCAGGGTGCCTAGTGGCTGTCGGCGTGAAGTGCACCTTCGATGTAGATCGCAGTCAGCAGGGTAAAGACGTAGGCCTGCAGGACCATGATCAGGGCTTCAAGCATGTACATGGCGATCGCCCCGGCCAGGACCAGGAGCGAGGTTCCCTTGAGCAGGAGGTTCTCCTGCATGACGAGGAACTCGATGCCGTAGCCGGCGATCATCACGATGAGGTGGCCTGCGAGCATGGTGGCGAACAGACGGAGGCTGTGCGTAACAGGCCGGACCAGGAAGTTGGAGATGATCTCGATCGGGATGACGATCGGAAGGATGAACCACGGAACACCGGAGGGCACGGTGGCCAGCTTGAAGTAACGGAGTCCGTTCTTCTTGACGCCGATGGCGATCCAGGTGACGTAGACAATGCCGGCCAGCACGTAGGCGCCGCCCACGTGCGAGAACGTGGGGAGCTGGAAGAACGGGATGGCCCCGTAGATGTTGTTGACCAGGATGAAGAAGAAGAGGCTGAACAGCAGCGGGACGTACTTCATGAAGTCCCTGCCGCCGATGATGTCCTTGGCGATTCCGTTCCGGACGAAGCCGTAGGCGGCCTCTCCGGCGAACTGGAGCTTGCCGGGTACCAGCTGCTGCTTGCGTGCGGCAAGCACGAAGAAGACGGCGATAAAGACGACAGAGAGGAGGACCAGCAGCATCTGCTTGGAGAATCCTTCTGCGGCACCCCACGGCAGGATTGCCGGCAAATGCATTTCGTTAATACCAGGAGGAGTAAACTCTCCTGAATCTTGGGCCGGGAGCGCAAGCGCGATCAACGCGTTTCCTCTCTGCAGTGTCCATCATTGGGCGTTGGGCGGGGACCGGCAGCCGGAAGGCCTGCTGTTCCCCCTGTGAAATTATTTGGCATTAGTGTCGCCGTCCTGGGACGGCCCGCTGGAAGCACGGCGCTCCCCAGCATTGTTTCGAGAACTGGTAAGGCCATGCATGTGGGAAAGGTAGAAACCTCCGACGGCTCCAAGCAGGGCGCCTGCGAGCACGATCCAGCGCGTTCCCCACACGTAATCCAGTCCCCACCCTATCAAACTCCAGACGATGATTCCGCCAATGATGTAGCTGAATACGGCCATGCCGGCGTTGTATCCGCCGCTGGTTCCGTCGCTCGATACACCGGGGGCAGAACCGCTCGATCCGCTGTTCCCGTTGCGGCCTTTGTTGGGCTTCTTCGGATCACGCATCATGGTTTTCCTTGTTCCGGCTCGTTGTAGATCTGCAGGCGCGCCTTGCTGAAACCGTAGATTTCAGCAGCCTGCCACAGGACCACTGCGGTCACCGCTCCGGCCACAAACCAGCGCCCTTGCAGCCACTGCGGAGCCCCTACGACGAACAGCACGACGGCGAAGCCGACCACCTTGACGAAGTAGGTTGCCACGAACATGCCGATGGCGCCCGAAGGGTTGCCGCGGCCCACGAAATGTCCCACCAGGAGGCTGATTCCGAAGAACAGCATGACCAGCAGGCCGCCCGCGGTACTGGACAGGGCGGCGTTCACGCCCTGCAGAAGCACGGCTGCGACCGCGCAGAGGAGCAGGCCGGCGGCAGAAGCAATCGAGCTCAGCTTGAGGAGGTGCAGCCAGAGCGACGGAGTGGGGCCGGATGCGCCAACACTTCCGTTGCCGGACGGAGGTCCGGACTCGGCGTTGGAGGTCATTCGATCCCAATCGTCGGCACCAACAGGCGGTTCGCCGGCAGGCAGGTTTGGAGGGGCAGCTTTGGCTGCCCCTAAATTCTACACGAGATAGAAATAATTGGCATCGAGGTTACGCCCGCGTCTCTTCGCCGCGCCGGGCAAGGTACGGCCAGGCGGTGACGAGGCCCATGACAAGGGTGGCGAAGAGGTCCACAGCGAGCACCACCTGCCACGGGAAGATGGCGAAGGCCAGTCCCCCGAAGGAGAGGATGCCGGTCCAGAGGTACATCAGGATCACCGCGGTGCGGTGCGAGTAGCCGATGTCCAGCAACTTGTGGTGCAGGTGGCCCTTGTCCGCGGACCAGGGCGAGCGGCCGCGGGCGGTGCGCCGCACCACGGCCAGGCCCAGGTCCAGCAGCGGCAGGAAGAGGACGGCGAACGGAAGCAGGATGGGAATCACGGTGGAGATACCGTTGGCCCTGTCATACAGCCCCGACGTGATCTGTCCGGTGGACACGACGCCGGCAGAAGCCATCAGCAGCCCGATCAGCATCGCACCGGAATCGCCCATGAAGATTTTGGACGGAAACCAGTTGTGCGGGAGGAAGCCCAGGCAACTGCCCACCAGGACGGCGGTGATCAGGGTGGCGAGGTCCGAATAGTCCAGCAGCACGGCGTTGCGGTGCACCCAGTATGCGGTGAAGAAGAACGCGGTCCCGCCGATGATGGCCACACCCGCGGCGAGGCCATCCAGGCCATCGATGAAGTTGAAGGCGTTCATCGTGGTGACGATCAGCCCCGCGGTCAAGAGCACCCGTACCGTCTCGTTTTCGAGGTAGATCGCTTCCGGCACCCAGGGGACGATGGTCATCTGGACTCCCCAGATGGCCACCGTAAGGCCCGCGGCGCTTTGCCCGATGAGTTTCACCCACCAGCGGATGTCCAGCAGGTCGTCCGCCACGCCCACCAGGACGATGACGGCAGCACCGGCAAGGACGCCCCAGGGGGAGAAGTTATTGCGGTAGATGTCCTTGACGAAGAATGACTGGCTGGCAACAATCAGCGCAACCATCACTCCGAGGAACATCGCCACGCCGCCCAGCCGCGACACCGGGATCGAATGCATGTCGCGGCTGCGGATGGGCAGGTGCAGTTCCAGCCGGTGGCCGACGACCCGCGCTGCCCAGGTGGCCGCGTAGGACACGATGGCAGCCGTCAGCCCCATCAGCAGGTACATGATCATGGGGCGGGGGCCGTTTCAGGGGGGAGGCTGAAGCAGGGCAACCGTGCCGGCAGCTGGTCCTTGGTCGAGGGGCTCACGGGCCGGGAATCTGTTCTTCGATAAATGAAACTTCTCCGTCGCCGAGCGCGCAGCAGGCAGTACGCATTTCCGTATGCGCAGTGCCATACAAAACGCAGTGCCTTACAGAACGCAGTGTCTTACAAAACGCAGTGCCTTACAGGGCTGTATTACAGTGGACTCTAGTCAAAGATACTAGCGCCAACAGCATCATGGCTTCGCGCCACACGGCGCAGTGCGAGCGGGGAAATCCCTGTCAGCCATGCTGAAAGGACCCCAATGACCCCCCGCATAGCCGTCGCTGCCGTGACCTTCGACCGGCCCAATGAACTGGCTGTCCTGCTGGATGCGATCAACGCGCAGAGCGCACCCGTGGAGACGATCTGCCTGGTGGACAGCGGCACGGCCCCGGCCGCGGACGTCGCCGCCAAGCACCCGAATGTCGACTACGTCCGCTCGGAAGCAAACCTCGGTGGAGCAGGCGGATTCGCCCTGGCGGCGCTGAAGGCCGTGGCCAGCGGTGCCACATGGATCTGGATGATGGACGACGACGCCGAGCCGGCTGATCCGGAATGCCTTGCAACGCTGGTGCGTGAGGCTGAGGCACGGGACCTGGAAGCGGTGGTTCCGCTGGTGACGGCGCCGGGCCAGCCCGACCGGCTTTCCTTTTTCTTCCGCCTGGACGGCAAGGTCACGCACAGCCGCGCCGAGGTGGAAAAGCTGGGTTTCCTGCCCAACGACGGCCACTTCTTCAACGGGGCGCTGATCCGTTCCGACGTCTTCTTTAAAGTGGGCCTGCCCGACATGCGGCTCTTTATCCGCGGCGACGAGGTTGACTTCACCATCCGTCTTCGCAAGGCGGGGATCAGGTTCGGCACGGTGACCACTACCGCCATCACCCACCCGCACGCGTTTTCGGAGACCCAGCATGTGTTCGGCGCCGGCTGGCACGTCATTGTTCCGGAATCGGCCTTCAAGCGGTACTACTATTACCGGAACCGCGGCTATCTGATCCGCCGGTACTTCCGCGTCAGGTCCTTCGTTGCGGATGTGGGCGGCTATCTGGGCTACTTCCTGCAGCGCCGGGACCTTCCCGGCTTCCTGGGCTGGGCCAGGTCCTTCACCACCGGCCTCCGGGGCAAGGGGTTCGCGCCGCTGGAAGACCAGAAGTTCTAGGCTGCGGTTCCTAGCTCCTGCGCGCCAGCCCCTGGCGCTTCAGCCCGCGGGCGGCCAGGAGCCACAGCAGCACCCAGGGCTCGCCAAGCACGCGGTACGCCACGCGGCGGGGATGAAGCAGCAGGCGCCACGCCCACTCCAGTCCCAGCCTGCCCAGCCACCGGGGGGCGAGCTTCTGGAAGCCGGCAAGCTGTTCGATCGCTCCGCCTACGGCGCAGTAGACCGCGGGCGGCATCTCGCCGAGGCGCCGCTGCAGGACTTTTTCCTGCAGGGGCATGCCAAGTCCGATCAGGACCAGCTGCGGCTGCTGCCGGTGGAGCCAGGCCACAGCTTCATCCTCAAGCCCGTCATCCCAGCCCTCCCCCGGAAAGCCTGCAACCTTTGCGCCGGGGACGATTGACTGCAGCTTCCTGACGGCGCCGGCGTTGGCCTCCGCACCGGCGCCAAGCACGGCGATCCGCTCCAGTCCCCGCACCTGGTCCAGCGCCGGAAGCCAGTCGGTCGAGCCCAGCCTGTAGTCCATGACGGGGCCTTCAGCCTTGCCTGTCCTCCCCCACAGCCAGAGCACGGGAGCCCCGTCCAGCAGGACCACGTCGCTCCGCTGGTAGAGGTCGCGGAAGCCCTCATCCGAGAGGGTCAGCGTGACGCTGTGGAGGTTATGGCCCAGCACCGTCCGGGTGGAGCCTTCCTGGACGTAGCGGCTGAGCTCCGCCACCAGTTCCGGAACGCGCAGCGGGGTTGCTTCAACATCCAGCACCGGGACCTGCTGGCGGTCCAGTGCCATCAAGATTCAGTGTCCCGCGCCGGCGCCGGGGTTGCGGGAGCGGGGGGTTCGACGGCGGAGGACCCTGCCGGGGGCTGGACCGGCGCGGCGGCCTGCTCCTCCGCCACGGGAGCTGCAACCGCAGGCGACGCGTCAGCGGGTTCTGCATCCAGCGGTTCCTCTTCAGCCATGGGGATCTCCCCCAGGCCCAGAACACCCGGAACGTGTTCCCGGAGCTGGTCAAGGCTTACGGCACCGTTGCGGACCACTCGCAGGTGCGGCCCCGTGGCGTCAACAATGGTGGAGGGCACGGCGTCCTGGCCTTCCTGCGGCCGGAAGCCTCCTTCCAGGTAGACCTCCACTGAATCGGCAAGCTGCTCGCGCGCGGCGGCGGCCGTCTGCCCGGGCGCGTGGCCCGTGCGGTTCGCAGAGGATACGGCGAGCGGCCCGGTAAGGGTCAGCAGTTCCTGGGCGATCTCGTCGTCAGGCATGCGCAGTGCCACCGTCCCCTTGGTCTCGCCCAGGTCCCAGTCGAGGGACGGCTGGGCGTGCAGGATCAGGGTCAGGCCGCCCGGCCAGAACGCCTCCGCAAGCTTGCGGGCATCCGGGGACACATCCGTAGCCAGTCCATCAAGTGCATTGATCCGCGGGATCAGCACGGGCGGTGGCATGGTGCGGCTGCGTCCCTTGGATACCAGCAGCATGGTCACCGCCTGGGGCGAAAAGGCGTCGGCGGCAATGCCGTAAACAGTGTCCGTGGGAAAGACCACGCACTTCTTCTCGCTGATGGCCCGCTGGGCGTGCTCCAGCCCCTTGGCGCGCTCGTCGTCACTGGTGCAGTCGTAGGTAGTGGTCACTCGCCTATTCTTTCATTCCCTGTAGTCCGGATCCGCGAGCAGGGCGCTGGTGGCGCGTTCCTTGCCGTTGAGGTCCAGATGCGTCCTGATTCCGGTCCAGTTCCCTGCCCTGGCCAGCATGGCCGAGATCCAGCCCGCCTGGACTTCCGCGTGTTCCATCACGAAGTAGCCGCCCGGCCGCAGGAGGCGGGCCGCGGAGGCAGCGGCCGCCGTCGGAAGTTCCATGCCGTCCGCTCCCCCGCCGTACAGCGCTTCGGGCGGATCGTGGAGGGCGACTTCGGGTTCGTTGGGGATGGCTTCGGCGGGGATGTAGGGCGGGTTGGACACCACCACGTCGAAAGTTCCGTTGAGCTCCGGCAGCGCGTCCCGCAGGTCCCCCTGGACGAGGTTGACGCCCAGGGGCGCCAGGTTCCTTGCAGCCCAGGCGTGGGCGAGGGGGCTGAACTCCACCGCGTGGACTTCGGCGGCGGGCACCTCGTGGGCGATGGAGCCGGCGATGGCGCCGGATCCGGTACCAAGGTCCACAATGCGCGGGTGCGGCACGCCGATGACGTGGTCGATCACCAACTGCACCACGGACTCGGTCTCCGGGCGGGGAATGAAGACCCCCGGCCCCACGGCCAGTTCGAGGTAGCGGAAATGCGCCACACCGGTGATGTGCTGCAGCGGCGTCCTGCCGGCACGCTCCGCCACGAGGGCCGCATAGCCTTCCGGCGTTGGAGTATCGCCAAGCATCATGGCGCGGAGGCGGCCGAGCCCGACACTCAGGAGGTGGTCGGCGAGCAGTTCGGCGTCCACGCGGGGGCTGGGCACGCCGGCGTCCCGGAGGATGGCTGTTGCCTCGGCGACGGCATCCGCAAGCGACTGGCCTGGCTCAAGTGTCATGTCTGGGATGTGCCGGAAGGACTAATCGCCGATGGCGTCCAGGCGAGCCTGTTCGTCCATCTCAATTGCGGACTGGATGACGGGTTCCAGGTCGCCGTTCATCACCTGGTCCAGGTTGTATGCCTTGTAGCCGGTGCGGTGGTCCGCGATGCGGTTTTCCGGGTAGTTGTACGTGCGGATGCGCTCCGAGCGATCCATGGTGCGGATCTGCGACTTCCGCTGGGCCGAGTTCTCGGCGTCGATCTGCTCCTGCTGGTGAGCCAGGATGCGTGCCCGCAGCACGCGCATGCCGGCTTCACGGTTCTGCAGCTGCGACTTCTCGTTCTGCATGGCCACCACGATTCCGGTGGGAAGGTGGGTAATGCGCACGGCAGAGTCCGTGGTGTTGACCGACTGGCCGCCCGGGCCGGAAGACCGGTAGACATCGATCTTGAGGTCGTTCTGGTTGATCTCAAGCTCTTCGGGCTCGTCCACCTCGGGGAGGACCAGCACGCCGGCCGCCGAGGTGTGGATGCGGCCCTGGGATTCGGTGACGGGAACGCGCTGGACGCGGTGTACGCCGCCCTCGAACTTCAGGCGGGCGTAAACGCCCTCGGCAGGATCGTTCGAGTTGCCCTTCACGGCCACCTGGACGTCCTTGTAGCCGCCAAGGTCGGATTCCGTGGCGGAAATGATTTCGGTTTTCCAGCCGCGCGATTCCGCGTACCGGGTGTACATGCGCAGCAGGTCGCCGGCAAAGAGCGCAGCCTCGTCGCCGCCCTCACCGCCCTTGACTTCAAGGATGACGTTGCGGGCGTCGTCAGGATCCCGCGGAATGAGCAGCCGCCGCAGCTTGGCCGCGGCGGTTTCCAGCGCGGCCTCAAGCTCGGGAACCTCGGCAGCAAATTCGGGGTCCTCCCCCGCCATTTCCTTGGCGGCAGCAAGGTCATCCCGGATAGCCTCCCACTTGTGGTAGGCCTCAACAATGCCATTAAGCTGAGCCGACCGCCGCCCCAGCTTCCGGGCAAGCCGCTGGTCAGCATAAACAGCAGGATCCCCCAGCTGCGCCTGGATGGAGTCATGCTCATCAAGCAGGCCCTGTACGGACTCAAACATTTAAAACCTCTTTCGACTTGTACAAGTCTAGTTACTGCAACGCGGGGTCAGTTAACGCCCAATCCAGGGCTCCCGGAGGGCCAAGTGTGACCCCGCGTCGCGTCTCTTGGTGCGGAACCGTTAACGACGAACCGCTCAAAATATGCCGGCCAGGGAGCAGTCGATGACTCCCAACCTTCGCAAGCTCAGGTCGGGGCCCTCGTCATCTCCCTTTCGGGCCTGCCGGAGCCGGGTGGCTTGGGATCGTAGATCGCAAGCCACCCGGCGCAGAGGCGGGGCCGGCATATTTTGAGCGGTAACCCAGCTACTTGTCGTTATCCGACTTCGCACCAAGCGTCGTCTTCTGGACCTGCATGAGGAACTCAACGTTGCTCTGGGTTTCCCGGATCTTGTTGGTCAGCAGTTCAAGGCTCTGCTGGGTCTCGAGTCCGGAGAGGACGCGGCGCAGCTTCCACATGATCTTGACTTCCTCGGGCGAGAGCAGGTTCTCTTCACGGCGGGTGCCGGACGCGTTGACGTCCACGGCCGGGAAGATGCGCTTGTCAGCCAGCTGGCGGGACAGGCGGAGCTCCATGTTGCCGGTGCCCTTGAACTCTTCGAAGATGACCTCGTCCATCTTGGAACCGGTCTCTACGAGCGCGGTGGCCAGGATGGTGAGCGAGCCGCCGTTTTCGATATTGCGGGCTGCACCGAAGAAACGCTTGGGCGGGTACAGTGCCGCGGAGTCGACACCACCGGACAGGATGCGGCCCGAGGCCGGTGCCGCCAGGTTGTAGGCACGGCCCAGGCGGGTCATGGAGTCCAGGAGGACCACAACGTCCATGCCCATTTCCACGAGGCGCTTGGCGCGTTCGATGGAAAGTTCGGCCACGGTGGTGTGGTCGTCGGCAGGACGGTCGAAGGTGGAGGCAATGACCTCGCCCTTGACGGTGCGCTGCATGTCCGTGACTTCTTCGGGGCGTTCGTCAACCAGCACCATCATGAGGTGGACCTCAGGGTTGTTGGTGGTGATCGCGTTGGCGATGGACTGCAGGATGAGCGTCTTTCCGGCCTTCGGCGGCGAGACGATCAGGCCACGCTGGCCCTTGCCGATCGGCGCCACGAGGTCGATGACACGGGGGCCGATCTTCTTGGGATCGGTCTCCAGGCGCAGGCGCTCGGACGGGTAGAGCGGAACCAGCTTGGCGAACTCGACGCGGTCCTTGAGCTCTTCCGGCGTCTTGCCATTGACGGAAGTGACGCGGACCAGGGCGTTGAACTTCTGGCGTGCGGACTGCTGGCTGCGGTCTTCGCCATCGCGGGGCGCCCGGATGGCGCCGACGACGGCGTCACCCTTGCGGAGGTTGTACTTCTTGACCTGGGCCAGGGAGACGTAGACGTCGTTGGGGCCCGGCAGGTAACCGGAGGTACGGATGAACGCGTAGTTCTCCAGGACGTCCAAAATGCCGGCTACCGGCAGGAGGACATCGTCCTCGGTGACCTCAACGTCGTCGACATCCGGACCCTGGGCGCGGCCGCGGCGGCGGTCATTGCGGTCGCGGAAGCGGTCATTGCGGGAGTTGTCCCGGTCCTGGCCGCCCGAGCGGTCATTGCGATCGTTCCGGTCGCGCCGATTACGGCGGTTGCGGCGGCTGCCGCCGTCGGAGTCGTCACTGTCGCGGCTGTCCTCGCGGCGGGACCCTTCGCGCTGGCCGGCCTCGCGGCTGCCTGCGTTGTCACGGCCGCCCTCGGTGCCTTCACGCGGGCCGCCGTCGCGGCCGCGGGTGCGGCCGCCTTCACGGCGGTCGGTGCGCTGGCCTGCATCGCCCTCAGCCGGAGCTTCAGTGCGCTGTTCTGACGTCCGCAGTTCTGAGGTGCGCTGTTCCGCGGCCTGTGCTGCGGGGCGCTGTTCGACGTCGGCCTGCACGGCAGGAGCCTCGGCGGCCTCCGCACCCTGGGGTGCTGCGGCGGCAGCTTCGCCGCGGCGGCGGTTACGGGTGCGCGGCTGGCGGCGCTCGGTGGCGCCTTCAGTTGCTTCGGGAGCCTCCGCAGGCGCTTCCACCGGCGCGGCGGGGCCCGTTTCGGCAGCAGCGGGCTCAGCGGCGGCCGGTGCCACCACTCCGTCGCTCACTGCGCGGCGGCTGCGGCCACGGCGGGCGCGGGTGCCTTCGGCGGGCGCTTCCGGAGTCTCAGCCGGAGCGGCGGCAGCCGGGGCGGAGACGGCCGGGGCGGCAATGCTCTCGGCCCGCTTCTCGGTTGCCTTGGCAGGAGCCTTGGTCAACGGGGTGCCGGCGCGATGGGCGGAAATGGCTGAGACCAGGTCCCCCTTGCGCATCCGGGAACCGCCGGAAATACCGAGCTGGCTGGCAAGTGCCTGCAGCTGGGCGAGCTTAAGGCCTGCGAGGCCACTGCTCTTGGCGGGTGCGGCCGGCGATTCGGCAGCAGAAGATGATAGTTCCACAGCTGGCGACAGCTCAGTGGTTTCGGTCACGAAGGATCCTTCCCCCTCGACGGCGTCCAGACGAGGAGCTGGACGCGATGATTTGATCTGGGCTGCAGTTCAGATCTGCAGCCGGATTGTTCGGCCTTGCCGGTTGGAGATCGGCCAGCAGGGCCGGATACTGATTCACCTTCCACTCCGCCCGTGGCGGAGGGATGGGCTGACGCATCAGGGGCAGCTTTATAGCTACAGATTCCTGCGACAGACCAAGCAGGCGGCACCGGAATAGATTGCGCAGTAGGAGATCAAATCGCAAATGAATGCTGGAGGAGATCAGATAGGCGGAATTACCGCCGGTGCATCTCCACCTTAGCACCTTCAACGTCCACTGCCAGCTTCAGCACCCGCCATGCCATATCCGGCGTGTTGGCTGCGATGAAGTCCTCGATGAAAGCCACAACGGCGGCAGCCTCAGCCTCGCCGTCAGCCAGGACCAGCACGGTGGGCCCGGCGCCCGAAACGACGGCGGCATATCCCGCCGTGCGCAGCGCCCCGATCAGCGCTGCGGACGGGCGCATTGCCTCCGCCCGGTAGCTCTGGTGCAGGTAGTCCTCGGTGCCGGCCAGCAGGAATTCTGGTTTGGCCGTCAGTGCGTGGATCAGCAGCGCGGCGCGGCCGGCGTTCATTGCGGCCGCGTGGTGGCCCACCGAGGCCGGCAAGAGGGCCCGCGCCGCCTCCGTGGAAAGTTCGAAGTCAGGCACCGCCACAACGGGGATGACCGATTCCGACACCGTTGCCCGCGTGCTGCTGTACTGGTCATTGTTCTGCCAGGACAGTGCCAGTCCGCCGAAAATGGCGGGTGCGACGTTGTCCGGGTGCCCCTCCATCTCGGACGTGAGCTGGAGGATCCAGTCCTTCCCGCGGCGGGCAGCCTCAGGAACCAAGGCATTGGCTGCGGTCACGGCAGCTACCACTGCCGACGCCGAGGATCCGAGCCCCCGCCCGTGCGGGTTGACGTTGTCCGCCGTGATCCGAAGCCCCTCGTGCCGGAAGCCCAGGCGGTGCAGGGCCTCCGTGAGGGCCCTGACCACCAGGTGGCTGGCATCGCGGGGAAGTGTTTCAGCCCCCTCGCCGCTGAGGTCGAAGTGCAGCTCGCCACTGCCCAGGGTTTCCACCGTCAGGGTGTCGTGCAGCGACAGGGCGAGCCCCAGGCTGTCGTACCCGGGGCCCAGGTTCGCGCTGGTGGCGGGCACGCGAACGGTCACCAGCTGGCCGGCCGGGACTGCCGGCGCAGCTGCTGCGGACTCGGCAGGCACAGTGAGGGTGGTTTCCACGGTTATTTGTCTTCCAGTCCCAGTTCGGCTGCAACCGTGACGACGTCGTTGGGTACCTTGACCGGCTGCACATCGCTCCCGTCCTCGGTGCGCAGGGCCCACTGGGGGTCCTTGAGGCCGTGGCCCGTAACGGTGATGACGATCGTCTTGCCCGACGGGACTTCACCGGCGGCGTGCTTTTTCAGCAGCCCGGCCACGCCTGCGGCGGATCCGGGCTCCACGAAAACGCCCTCGCGTGCGGACAGCCAGCGGTGCGCATTCAGGATTTCCTCATCCGTGACTGCGTCAATCAGTCCGCCGGACTCGTCACGGGCGCCAATGGCGCCGTCCCAGGAGGCGGGGTTGCCGATCCGGATGGCTGTGGCAATGGTGTCCGGTTCGGTGATGGGGTGGCCGGCGACGAAGGGGGCCGCGCCAGCCGCCTGGAAACCCCACATGGCCGGGGTCTTGGTGGAGACGGCGGGAAGGGTGCCGGCCGTTTCGGACTCGAAGGGAGCGGAGTACTCCTTGTAGCCCTTCCAGTAAGCGGTGATGTTTCCGGCGTTGCCGACCGGCAGGACGTGGATGTCCGGAGCGTCGCCCAGCGCGTCGACGATTTCGAAGGCACCGGTCTTTTGGCCCTGGATGCGGGCCGGGTTGACTGAGTTCACCAGGAACACAGGGTAGGACTCCCCCAGCTTCCGGGCGATGTCCAGGCAGTTGTCGAAGTTGCCGTCCACCTGCAGCAGCGTGGCGCCGTGGGCGATGGCCTGGCTGAGCTTGCCCATGGAAATCTTGCCTTCCGGCACCAGGACAGCGCACTTCAGGCCGGCAGCGGTGGCGTAGGCGGCAGCAGAGGCGGAGGTGTTACCGGTGGAGGCGCAGACTACAGCCTTTGCCCCGGAGGCGACGGCGGCGGTCATGGCCATGGTCATGCCGCGGTCCTTGAAGGAACCCGTGGGGTTCATGCCCTCAACCTTCAGGTACACCTCGGAACCGGTGAGCTCGGAAAGCTTCTGCGCGCGCACCAGCGGTGTGCCGCCTTCGCCAAGGGTGATGACCCTGGTGGATTCCGTCACGGGCAGACGGTCAGCGTATTCGCGGATGACGCCGCGCCATTGGTGAGCCACTTAGACTCCTTCTACCCGCAGAACGGATGTAACTGAATTGATGACGTCCAGGCCTTTCACGGCCTCGACGGTGGCCGCTAGGGCAGCCTCTGACGCGCGGTGGGTGACGATCCGCAGCTCGGCGGATTCCACGTTGGACTCCGCGTCACGGTGGATGGTCTGCCGCATGATCTCGATGGATACGCCGTGCTCGGCGAAGAGCTGGGCAATCCTGGCCAGCACGCCCGGCTGGTCGGCGACGTCGAGCCCGATGTAGTAGCTGGTAACGGCCGCGTCGATCGGCAGCGCCGAAACCTGGCCGGTGGTGGTTTCCGTCCGGCCGGGTCCGCCGAGGACCAGGCTGCGCGCGGCCGAGACCAGGTCGCCCAGGACAGCGGACGCAGTGGGGGTACCGCCGGCTCCCTGTCCGTAGAACATCAGTTCGCCGGCATTCTCGGCTTCGATGAACACCGCGTTGAAGGCGCCGCGGACGGCGGCCAGCGGGTGCTCCCGGGGAAGCAGCGTGGGGTGCACGCGCACGGAGACGCCCTCGCCGCCGTCGGCATCCGTGCCTGCTGCGGGAAGCTTCTCCGCAATCGCCAGCAGCTTGATGACAAAGCCGGCGTCCTTGGCCGCGGCAATATCCGCCGCAGTGACCGAGCTGATCCCTTCGCAGTGGACGTTTTCCAGGGCAAACCGGGTGTGGAAGGAGAGCGAGGCAAGGATGGCGGCCTTGGCGGCGGCATCGTGGCCTTCGACGTCGGCAGTGGGGTCCGCCTCGGCGTAGCCAAGGCGCTGCGCTTCGGCGAGGGCATCGGCGAACTGGGCTCCGGTGCTGTCCATCTGGTCAAGGATGAAATTGGTGGTTCCGTTGACGATGCCCAGGACGCGCGTGATCCGGTCGCCGGCGAGACTGTCGCGGATGGGACGCAGGATGGGGATGGCACCGGCGACGGCGGCCTCATAGGAGAGCTGGACGCCCGCCTTGTCAGCCTCCTCGTGCAGGGTGGGGCCGTCCTGCGCCACGAGCGCCTTGTTGCCCGTGACAACGCAGGCACCGTTGCGAAGGGCAGAAAGGATCAGCGTGCGGGCCGGCTCTATGCCGCCCATCAGCTCGATCACCAGGTCCGCGTCCTTGACCAGCGTCTCGGCGTCGGTGGTGAAGAGCTCCTGCGGCAGGTCCACGTCGCGGGGGGCATTGACGTTGCGCACGGCGATGCCGCTCAACTGCAGCTTCGCGCCCGTGCGGGCGGCAAGGGTGTCGGCGTCCTCAATGAGGATCCGCGCAACCTGGGCCCCAACGTTGCCGCAGCCCAGCAGGGCTACTTTCAGGGTTCGCAATTCCGTCATTCAGGCTCCCATGTCGCGGTTCAGCAGATCTTCTTCGGTTTCCCCGCGGACAATCAGCCGGGCAGATCCGTCGCGCACCGCGACAACGCCCGGCCGGGCCAGATAGTTGTAGTTGCTTGACAGGGCCCAGCAGTAGGCGCCGGTCCCCGGTACAGCAAGCAGATCACCGGCTGCCACGTCCTCGGGCAGATATACATCTCTAACAACTATGTCGCCGCTCTCGCAATGTTTGCCCACCACGCGGGACAGCTGCGGAGCCGCCGCGGACGCGCGGGAGGCCAGAATTGCGGAGTAATCGGCGTCGTAGAGCACGGGCCGGGCGTTGTCGCTCATGCCGCCGTCCACCGAAACATACCGGCGCGGATACGTAACGTTGTTGCCTCCGTCACTGGCTCCGGAGGGGGCCGGCGCGTCCACGCGCACGGTTTTGATCGTCCCCGCTTCGTAAAGGGTGAAGGTGGTGCTGCCCACGATGGCGCGTCCGGGTTCGATGGAGATGCGGGGCGAGTCAATGCCCAGTTCTGCGCAGGTGGAACGGACGACGGCGGCCATCGCCTCCGCGATCTCGGCTGCGGGGCGGGGGGTGTCCACCGGGGTGTAGGCGATGCCGTAGCCGCCGCCGAGGTCCAGCTCCGGAAGGACAATGGAGTACTTTTCCTGCATGGCGGCGAGGAAGCGAAGGAGCTTCTCGGCAGCCATCGCGAAGCCGTCCGGCTCGAAGATCTGGGATCCGATGTGGCAGTGCAGTCCCAGCAGTTCAATGCCCGGGTGCGCGGCAGCGGCTGCCACTGCTTCTTCGGCAGCGGACAGCCCGGCCTGTTCGGTGGTGTCCGCCGCCATGGAGAGGCCGAACTTCTGGTCCTCGTGGGCCGTGGCAATGAATTCGTGGGTATGCGCGTGGACCCCGGGCGTGAGCCGGAGCATGACCTTGGCTTTTTCCCCGCGCAGTTCAGCGATGGCGCCCACCCGGACCAGTTCGCTGAGGCTGTCCACCACAATCCGGCCCAGCTTCATGTCCAGCGCACGGTGGATCTCGCCGTCGGACTTGTTGTTGCCGTGCAGGGCCACGTCGGCGCCGGGAATCCCGGCCTTTGCCGCGACGGCCAGCTCGCCGCCGGACGCAGTGTCCAGCCGCAGCCCCTCCTCCTCGACCCACCGCACCACGGCGGTGCACAGGAATGATTTGCCGGCGTAGTAGACGTCCACTCCCCCGCAGATATCGGCGAACGCATTGTTGAAGGCGTCGCTGAAGGCGCGTGCCCTGGCACGGAAGTCGGTCTCGCTCATGACGAAGAGCGGGGTTCCATATTGCCGCTGGAGCTCGCTGACGGGAATGCCGTCGATGGTGAGTTCACCGGACTCGTTCCTGGCTGCATCCTGTGCCCACATCTTTGGCTCAAGGGCATTCAGGTCCGCAGGGACAGACAGCCAGCCCGGGGCTAGCGGAGAACCGGCAATGGGGTCCTGTGCAGTCATTGGATCACATCCGTTCCGGCGCGGAAACGCCAAGCAGGTCAAGGCCGTTGGCCAGCACCTGGCTCGTGGCGTCGTTGAGCCACAGCCGGGTGCGGTTGACATCCGTCACCGCTTCGTCGCCCATGGGCGCAATGCGGCAGGCGTCATACCAGCGGTGGTAGGCGCCGGCGATGACCTCGAGGTGGCGGGCCACACGGTGCGGCTCGCGCAGCTCGGCGGCCTTGGCCACGATCGAGGGGTAACTGCCCAGGTAGGAAAGCAGCTCGTTCTCGGTGGCGTGGTCCAGCAGCGAGGCGTCAAAGCTGTCCTTGCCGTCCACCTGGCGCTCCACTCCGGCCGCCACGGCGTTCCGGGCAGCACCGCGGGAGCGGGCGTGGGCGTACTGGACGTAGAACACCGGGTTTTCGTTGCTGTGCTTCTTCAGCAGCTCCGGGTCCAGGGTCAGGGGCGAATCTGCGGGGAAGCGTGCCAGCGAATAGCGGACGGCGTCCTTCCCAAGCCAGTCGATCAGGTCCTTGAGCTCAATGATGTTTCCGGCGCGCTTGGACAGCTTCGCTCCGTTAACGGACACCAGCTGCCCGATCAGCACCTCGATGTGAACCTCGGGGTCGTCGCCGGCGCACGCGGCAATCGCCTTGAGCCGGTTGATGTAGCCGTGGTGGTCCGCGCCGAGGAGGTAGATCTTCTCGGTATAGCCGCGGTCCTTCTTGGACAGGTAGTAGGCGGCGTCGGCTGCGAAGTACGTCGGCTCGCCGTTGGCCCGGATCATCACCCGGTCCTTGTCGTCGCCAAAGTCCGTGGTCCGCAGCCAGACCGCGCCGCCGTCGTCGAACACGTGGCCCTGCTCGCGCAGGCGCGCCACTGCACTCTCGATCGCGCCGGCGTCGTGCAGCTCCTGCTCGGAGAAGAACACGTCGAACTCCACGCCGAAGTCCGCAAGGGTGGCCTTGATGTCCTTCATCTGCGCCTCGTAGGCAGCGGCGCGGATCACCGGAAGGGCCGCAACTTCAGTCAGTTCGCGGATGTCCGGGTGCTCCGTCAGCACCTCATGCCCAAGGTCCGCAATGTACTGTCCGGGGTAGCCGCCGTCGGGCACGGGGAGGCCGTGCAGCCGGTTGTAGACGGAGTGTGCGAAGACGTTCATCTGCGTGCCGGCGTCATTGATGTAATACTCAGCGGTCACATCCGCCCCGGACGCACGCAGCACGCGCGCGATCGAATCCCCCAACGCCGCCCAACGGGTGTGCCCGATATGCAGCGGACCGGTGGGATTGGCCGAGACAAACTCCATGTTCACCGTGTGGCCGGCGAGCGCGGAGTTGGTGCCGTACTGCTTTCCGGCTTCGACAATCACCTTGGCCAGGGCGCCGGCGGCAGCCGCATCCACGGTAATGTTCAGGAACCCCGGCCCCGCGATGTCCACGGCGGCAACGCCGTCGATGGACTTCAGCCGGGCACTGAGGATGGTGGCGAATTCACGCGGGCTGGTGCCGGCCTGCTTGGCAAGCTGCAGGGCAATGTTGGTAGCCCAGTCGCCGTGGTCCCGGTTCTTGGGTCGCTCCACGCGCACCTCATCAGGGACAGCTGATGCTGCAAGGGCGATGTCACCGGCGGCGACAGCATCCTTCAGGCAGGCGGATATGGCGAGGGAGAGTTCTTCGGGAGTCACCCTTCTAGACTACCGGGGGCCGGTCACAGCAAAGGAATCCAGGGCGCTTCCTGCACCCTGTCGATCCACAGGAAACCGGAAATCTCCGCACAGGTTGAACCAATACGCTGGCTTTTGCGTTGACAACACAGTAAGCACTGAGCAGATCCCTTCCTGCGTCCCCTGATGAAACGAGAACCCTGATGAGACCCTCAGTCCGTAAAAGTGTCTACGCCGGAGTCGCCGGCCTGTCCCTGGCGGGAGCGGTGGCAGGCTGCGCGCCGTCAGCCGGGAGCAGCACCGCGGCAACCACCCCCGCCACCGGAGCGTCGACAACGGCGGCCGGCGGGGCGGAATACAAGGACGGCATGTACAGCGCCGACGGCACCTATGTGTCGCCCAACGGTACGGAGACAGTGGGCGTCCAGCTCACGCTCGCCGCCGGGACCGTCACGGACGTGCAGATCACCCAGCATCCGTCCAACCCGAATACCCGCAAGTTCCAGGGCGAGTTTGCCGGCGGAATCGCGGCCCAGGTGGTTGGCAGGAACATCGACGAGCTCAATGTGTCCAAGGTTGCGGGCTCTTCCCTCACCAGCGGCGGTTTCAACAAGGCCCTGGAGCAGATCAAGTCGGAGGCCCGGTAGGCCGTGCCGGACGGGGACCGGGAGGACTTTGCGTTTGAGGGGATCGGGACGCACTGGCAGGTCTCTGCGCCCGGGCTGCTCGGTCCGGCCCTGCGGACCCGCCTCCTGGACGTGGTGGAACGGTTCGACGCCGACTGGTCCCGCTTCCGGGACGATTCCCGCGTCACCGCGATGGCCAGGGAACCCGGCCGGTACGAGTTTCCCGCCGAGGCCGGACCGCTCGGGCTGGTCTACCGCACCCTCTACCAGCTCACCGGCGGGGCCATGACCCCGCTCATCGGCACCAGCCTGGAGCGCCTGGGCTACGACGCCGGCTACTCGCTTCGGCCGTCCGGCTCCCCGCTGCCTGCTCCGGCCTGGGACGACGTACTGAACTGGGCCGGCACCACCCTCACCACGAAGGCTCCTGCCGTCCTGGACATCGGGGCCGCCGGCAAGGGCCTGCTCGTGGATCTGCTGGCGGCGGAGCTTGAAGCGGGAGGCGTGGAGGCCTTCATCATCGATGCCGGCGGGGACCTCCTGGCGCGTGGCCCGGATCCCGTTCCGGTGGCATTGGAACACCCCTACAACGAAGCCCAGGCCATCGGGGTGGTGCAGCTGGCCGGCCGGGCACTCTGTGCATCTGCCGCAAACCGGCGCGCCTGGGGCGACGGCCTGCACCACGTCCTGGATGGCAGGACCGGACGCCCTGTCAGGACCGCCGTGGCCACGTGGACACTGGCGGAAACCACCATGCTGGCCGATGCCCTGGCAACGGCGCTCTTTTTCCTCCCTGGTGACGAACTCCAGCGGTCTTTCGATTTTTCCTGGTTGACGGTCTTCTCGGACGGAAGCGCCACCCATTCCGCAGGATTTGAAGGGACACTGTTTTCATGAGCCCCGTTGAAGCGCCGGGGGCCGGACCGGCCCTGTCCGCGGCCGGCCTGCTGGATACCGTGCTGGGCCGGTTCACCATGTACCGGCTGATCCTCCTGGTCCTGGCGGCCCTCGCCGGATACAGCCTTCTGCTGGATGCCCTGGGCTGGCTGACTTTCGGCATTCCGGAGATGCTGGCGCACCTGGTCCTCTGCCTTGGGCTGACGTACGCGTCGAACAGGGCGCTGGCAGTGCTGTTCCGGGTACGGCCGCACTCCGAGTCGTCGCTGATCACCGGGCTGCTGCTCTATTTCCTGTTCTGGCCCTCTTTCGCCCCCATGGATGTGGCGGGAGTGGCTTTGGCGTGCGTGCTGGCATCGGCGTCGAAATACGCCCTCGCCTGGCGCGGCCGGCATGTGTTCAACCCCGCCGCCGCCGGCGCGTTCGTCACGGGCCTCACCGGCCTGAATATCGCAACCTGGTGGGCCGCCACGCCGGCCATGCTGTGGCTGCTGGTCCCCGGGATCCTGCTGGTCCTGTACCGCACCCGGAAGTTCCTCATGGCTTCGGTGTTCACCGTTGTTGCCGCCGCGATCATCACTTCCGAACTGATCCAGGCCGGGCTGTCAGCGGGCATGGCCTTGTGGCAGTCCTTTGCCCAGCGGCCGCTGCTGTTCTTTGCGGGGTTCATGCTTACCGAGCCGCTGACGCTGCCGCCGCGGCGCTGGCAGCAGCTGGCGTTGGCTGCAGTGGTAGGTGTTGTTTTCGCGGTCCCCTACAACGTCGGTTTCCTGGCCAACTCTCCGGAGGCGGCGCTCCTGCTGGGCAATCTGCTGGCTTTCCTGGCGGGCCAGCATGGGAGCGTGTCCCTTCGTTTTGCCGGAACCAGGGCGTTGACACCCAGCACTACCGAGTTCTCCTTCGAGCCGTCCCGGCCGGTCCGCTTTGTGCCGGGGCAGTACATGGAGCTGGACCTGCCGCAGGTCAAGTCGGACAGGAAGGGACGGCGTCGTGTGTTCAGCCTGACAGGTTCGCCGGACGACCGCCTGGTGAAGTTTGGCGTGCGGACAGCTGAGCCGGTGTCCCCGGCGAAGCGGGTCCTCCTTGCGCTGAAGCCCGGGGACAAAGTGACCGCCACCTCCGTGGGGGGAGACTTTGTCCTTCCCCGGGATCCCCGGAAGCCGGTACTGCTGATTGCCGCCGGAATCGGCATCACGCCCTACCTTTCACACTTGTCTTCGGGAGGACTGCGGGAACGGGACGCTGTCCTCCTCCTCCTTGCCAGGAGCGCCGACGAGATTGCCTATGCGCAGGAACTGCGGGCGGCGGGCATCCGCGTCCTGGTGCGCACTGCGGATGGTTCCGCGCCGCCGCCGGACCTGGCCGCCGCCTCCTGGGACGGCACGCGGCTGGATGGCGAAGCCCTCCGGGCACTGGTCCCGGACATCGCGGAGCGGGACGTCTACGTCTCGGGATCACCGGCCAGCGTCGCCTCGCTGCGGCGGGCGGCTAAGCAGGCAGGGGCCCGCCGGCTCCACGTGGACTCATTCTCCGGCTACTGATTCCGGCCCGGGACCGCGCACGGGGCGGCGGGGCGGTAGCGATTTTCCCTTGCGGGCCACCTTCCTGCTAAGCTCTAGGACGTCCCGCCAGCAACGGCAGGAAACCCCGGATTGCCCTCGTAGCTCAGGGGATAGAGCGTCTGCCTCCGGAGCAGAAGGTCGTAGGTTCGAATCCTATCGAGGGCACCAGAAGAACCCCGCCACTTCAATGAAGTGGCGGGGTTTTCTGCTCCCATACGCCCGTGCACGCTGCCTGCTTCCGTACGTGAGCCTGCGAAGGATTGTCGGTGCGCCCTCGTAGGCTGAAATCACCAAGTCGAGGGGGTACGCCATGCACGTTCCGTTCTGTTCCATCGTTCCGCCATACCTGTTGAGGCGGTTGGCCAAACAGGGTGCGCCGGAGTTTTCCTCCGCGGCCAGGGCAGCCAAGGAAGCTTTGGGCCATGTGGAGTCGTTCCATTCAGCACGGTCCCAGCCTGTGCCGGGCATTCCGGCAGGCGTCCGCCAGGCGAAGCCGGGACCGTCAACCCGGGCCATCTACGACGCCGGCGGCTCAGAGACCCTCCCCGGCAGGCTGGTCCGCAAGGAGGGTGAAGCCGCCACGGATGACCCTGCCGTCGATGAGGCCTACGACGGGCTGGGCCACACGCACCGCCTGTACGCGGACGTGTTCGGACGCAACTCCATCGACGGACGCGGGCTGCCGCTGGACGCAACGGTCCACTTCGGCAAGCTGTACGACAACGCCTTTTGGGACGGCAAACAGATGGTCTTCGGCGACGGCGACGGCGAGGTCTTCGAACGGTTCACCCGGTCCCTGAGCGTCATCGGCCACGAACTGGCCCACGGCGTCACCCAGTATTCCGCCGCGCTCGCCTACCGCAACCAGGCGGGCGCCCTTAACGAATCCATGTCCGACGTCTTTGGCGCACTGGTCGAGCAGTATGTCAAAAACCAGTCCACTGCCGAGGCCAGCTGGCTGATCGGCGAGGGCCTCTTCACAGCCGAAGTGCAGGGCAGCGCCTTGCGTTCCATGAAGGCCCCCGGCACGGCGTACGACGACGACGTGCTGGGCAAGGACCCCCAGCCGGACTCCATGGACGCGTACGTCAAGACGAGCGCAGACAACGGCGGGGTCCATATCAACTCCGGCATCCCCAACCGCGCCTTCTACCTCGTGGCGGAGACGCTCGGGGGAAACGCCTGGGACTCGCCCGGGCGCATCTGGTACGAGACACTCACGGGCGGAACACTGCCTCCCACGGCGACCTTCAGGGTCTTTGCGCGTGCCACGGCCGCATCCGCCGTGGAGCTTTTCGGTTCCGGATCCACCGAGCATGACGCCGTCCGGAAGGCGTGGGAAACTGTGAAGGTCAAGCTTTAACGGACGCCTGGCTGCCGTACTTCGGGGCGGCAGCCGGGCTGTAGGGCAAGCCCAAGGACCAGGCCATGAAGATCAGTGTTGAGCGCACCGGAGGAATCGCCGCGATACCACGGGTGTGGACTGTGGAAGCCCAATCCAAGAGCGCCATCAGCCAGTGGCAGCCCATCGTGGAGGCATGCCCGTGGGATTCAGTACCCAGGACCCCGAAGGCAGCTGCCGAGCAGTTTGCGGAAGCCCAACCGGACAGGTTCATCTATTCGATCCGGGCAGGGCAGCGCCGGGCAGCCCTGCCTGAGCAGGCCGTCACCGGACCTTGGCGGATTCTCGTGGACAGTACGCGGGAAGCGGCCGAGGAAATCCGCGCCAAACAACGCCGCAACGGACCGGCGCCCGGCTAGCGTGCAAGGGGCGCTATCCCGCCACAGCCAGTTGGCCGCGGAAAGCGCGGCGGTATGACTGCGGGCTGGTGTCCAGGACCTTGGCGAAGTGGTGCCGCAGCAGGACAGGGTGCCCGAAGCCGGACTCCCTGGCGATTTCTTCGATGTTCAGGTCGGTGGACTCAAGGAGTTCCTGGGCGCGGAGAACACGCTGTGAATTGAGCCAGGCGGCAGGCGTCGCTCCGGTCTCCGACCTGAACCGCCGTGCAAAGGTCCTCGGCGACATGTGGACGCGTGACGCCAGTTCGTTCACTGTGTGCTCGCGGTCCAGGTTCTCCACCATCCAGCGCAGCAGTTCCTCCATGGGAGCGGAACCGCAGGCTGGCATTGGCCGGTCGATGAACTGCGCCTGGCCGCCGTCACGGTGCGGGGGAACCACCATGTCCCTGGCGATCGCGGCCGCCACCTGCGCCCCCAGTTCGACGCGCACAAGGTGCAGGCACGCATCGATCCCGGCGGCGGTGCCTGCGGAAGTGATGATGTTGCCGTCCTGCACGTAGAGGACGTTTTCGTCCACCTGCACGCGCGGATACTCTGCAGCCAGTTGGCCTGAGTAGTGCCAGTGGGTGGTGCAGCGGCGCCCGTCGAGCAAGCCGGCGCGGGCCAAGGCAAAAGCGCCCGAGCAGATGGACATTACCCAGGCTCCCCTCGCATCGGCAGCCCGGAGCGCCTCGAGGACGGATTCGGGCAACTCGTCGTCCCTGCCGTAGGGCGCCATGATGACCAGGTCCGCATCGTCGGTTGCCTCAAGTCCCAGGCCGACGTTCAGGGACAGGCCGGACTTGAGCCGGACGTTACCAGGCTGCGGCGTGCAGACGCGGAAGTCGAAGGCCGGGACGCCGCTCCCCCGGCCGGATCTGTCGATACCGAAGACCTCGCAGGCAGTACCGAACTCGAATATCGAGAAGTTGGGAACCACGATGAGAGCCACTGATTTGAGCATGCTTCCATTGTGGCAGGAATTATAGCTTTTTGGGCATTTCTGCCACTTTTTCTTGGCTGCGGGGAGGAGAAGCATGGAGTCATGGAAATCCTCATAACCCTCCTCGTCCTCCTGATCCTCCTCGTGGCCGCCGCCACCGTTTCAGCGCTTTTGCGTGACGGCCGGGGGCATACGCCTCCTGTCGAATCCCACGAAGCCTGGTCCGCCCTGGACCTCCCCAGCATCAACTACACGCTCCGCGTCTTCTAGCCGGCAGGACCAAAAGGCGCCGGACAACTGCCGGCAGTACAGACGGGAAGCCCGGGCTCCCGCAGTAGACTGTCAGCAGACATGACACTTCACATCTCCTATCCCGCCGAGCTGCCGGTCTCCGAGCGGCGCGAAGACCTGATGGCAGCCATAGCGGCGAACCAGGTCACCATCATCGCCGGCGAGACCGGTTCCGGTAAGACCACCCAGATACCAAAGATGTGCCTCGAACTTGGCCTGGGCGAAAACGGGCTGATCGGCCACACCCAGCCGCGCAGGCTGGCCGCCCGCACGGTGGCCGAGCGCATCGCCGAGGAACTTGGCGTGGACATCGGCCAGGAGGTGGGCTTCCAGGTCCGCTTCACCGGTGAGGTCAGCCGCGCCACGAAGGTCAAGCTGATGACCGACGGCATCCTGCTTGCAGAAATCCAGCGGGACAAACTGCTGCGCAAGTACAACGCGATCATCATCGACGAGGCCCACGAGCGAAGCCTCAATATCGACTTCATCCTGGGCTACCTCAAGCGGATCCTGCCGCAGCGGCCGGACCTCAAGGTGATCATCACCTCCGCCACCATCGACCCCCAGCGCTTTGCCAACCATTTCGGCACACCGGAAGAACCCGCACCCATTGTCGAGGTCTCCGGGCGGACCTACCCGGTGGAAATCCGGTACCGCCCGCTCTCCCAGCCGCCGGGCGGAGCCGGCCCTGACGACGAGAACGGTTCCGATGACGAACTCGAGGAAGACCGCGATCCGCTTGACGCCGTGTGTGACGCCGTCGACGAACTTGCCCTGGAAGCGCCGGGCGACATCCTGGTGTTCTTCTCCGGCGAGCGCGAAATCCGCGACGCTGCCGAAGCGCTGCAGGCCCGCATCCAGTCCAACCGCCGGCTGGCCGGAACGGAAGTCCTTCCGCTCTTCGCCCGGCTGAGCCTGCAGGAACAGCACAAGGTGTTCCACCCGGGCAACAAGCGGCGGATCGTGCTGGCCACCAACGTCGCCGAAACCTCGCTCACGGTTCCAGGCATCAAGTACGTCATCGACACCGGCACCGCCCGCATCTCCCGGTACTCGCACCGCACCAAGGTCCAGCGGCTGCCCATCGAACGGGTCTCGCAGGCGTCCGCCAACCAGCGTTCGGGGCGGTGCGGCCGCGTCTCGGACGGCATCGCCATCCGCCTGTACTCCGAGGAAGACTTCGATTCGCGGCCGCTGTACACCGACCCGGAAATCCTGCGGACCAACCTCGCCGCCGTCATCCTGCAGATGACCGCCATGGGAGTGGCGCGCGGCCCCAAGGACGTCGAAAACTTCCCCTTCGTGGAGCCGCCCGAAACACGGGCCATCAACGACGGCGTCACGCTGCTCCGCGAACTCGGCGCCCTCGCTGCCGCCCGGCCGCAGAACGGCACGGACGGGGCTAAAAGCGGCGGCGGGCTCACCGCCGTCGGGCAGAAGCTCGCCCAGCTGCCGGTGGACCCCCGGCTGGGCCGGATGATCGTGGAGGCGGGCAAACGCGGCTGCGTCCGCGAGGTGATGGTCCTGGCCGCGGCCCTCACCATCCAGGACCCGCGCGAGCGTCCAACAGACAAGCAGCAACTCGCGGCGGAAAAGCACAACCGGTTCAAGGACGAGAACTCGGACTTCACCGGCTTCCTTAACCTCTGGAACTACCTGCAGGAGAAGCAGCAGGAGCTCTCGTCGTCCGCCTTCCGCCGGATGTGCCGGGCCGAGTTCATCAATTACCTCCGGGTCCGGGAGTGGCAGGACCTGTTTGCCCAGCTGCGCCAGCTGGCCCGGCCCCTGGGCATCAGCCTCGACAACAAGCGGCTTGCCGATCCGGTGGGCAACCACGAGGGCATCCACATCAGCCTTCTTTCCGGCCTCCTGAGCCACATCGGCATCCTGGATGAGCGCAAGCGGGAGTATGCCGGAGCCCGCGGCAGCCGGTTCGCCATCTTCCCCGGCTCTGCCCTCTTCAAGAAGTCGCCCACATTCGTGATGGCGGCGGAACTCGTGGAGACCAGCCGCCTCTGGGCGAGGGTGGCTGCGAAGTTCGATCCTGTATGGGCCGAGCAGGTGGCCCCGGACCTGGTGAAGCGCAGCTACAGCGAACCGCACTGGTCCACCCGGCAAGGTTCAGTGATGGCCTACGAAAAGGTCACCCTCTACGGCGTGCCCATCATCGCCCAGCGCAGGATCAACTACGGCAGGGTTGACCCCGTCGTCGCCCGGGAACTCTTCATCCGCCATGCCCTGGTGGAAGGCGACTGGAAAACCCACCACAAGTTCTTCCACCGCAACCGGGCCCTCCTCAATGAGGTGGAGGAACTGGAGGCCAGGATGCGCCGCCGGGACCTCCTGGTGGATGACGAGACGCTGTTCGAGTTCTACGATGCGCGGATCGGACCTGACGTGGTGTCCGAGAGGCACTTCGACAAGTGGTGGAAGGAAGCGCGGCAGAAGAACCCGGACCTCCTGGACTACGACAAATCCCTCCTCCTCAGCGACGACGCGGACGACCTTGACGACTCCGCCTACCCCAAAACGTGGCTGCACAAGGGCTTCGAGCTTCCGCTGAGCTACGAGTTCCACCCGGTGGCTCCGGGTTCGCCGCCCAACCCGTCCGACGGCGTCACGGCCGAGGTGCCGGTGCTGTTCCTTAATCAGCTGGATGACAAGGCCTTCCGCTGGCTCATACCCGGGCAGCGTGTTGAGCTGGTGACGGCCCTGATCAAATCCCTGCCCAAGCAGGTCCGGAAGAACTTCGTTCCCGCCCCGGACGTTGCCCGGCAGGCGGTGGCACTCCTGGAGGCCGATTTCGATCCAGCCGTGGATGAACTCGAACCTTCCCTTGAGCTTGCCCTGCGCCGGATCCGGGGACACGTCATCCCGCCGGGTTCGTGGAACTGGGACGCGGTGCCCCCGCACCTGCGGGTGAGCTTCAAGGTGGTGGACAGCAAGGGCAAAGTCCTGGACGAGGGCAAGGACCTCGCCGCGCTCCAGGAGAAGCTGGCCCCGGCAACGCGGCGGGCCATCGCCGAGTCGCTGGGGGCCACGCCTGCCTCCACCGCGCCCGGCGCCGGCAACGGCAAAAAAGCAGGGAAAACGCGCGACGCCGGATCATCCGCGGCGCGGCAGCCTGCCGAAGTGCCGGGGGCCGGAGCCCCACCCGGCTTCCGGGAACAGGACGGGCTCACCGAATGGACGGTCGGAACGGTCCGGCGCCAGGTCAGCAGCACGGTCAACGGCCATACAGTGACGGGTTACCCGGCACTGGTGGACCAGGGCACGTCGGTGTCACTGCGTGTCTTCCAGACCGCCGAGGAACAGCAGGAGGCAATGCGCGGCGGGGTGGTCAGGCTGCTGGCCCTGCGCGTTCCGGCTCCTGACCGGTACGTGCTGGAGCACCTGAGCAACACGGAGAAACTCACTTTCAGCCAAAACCCGCACGGCTCGGTCTCAAGCCTGATCGCGGACTGCGCGCTGGCCGCCATCGACAAGCTCACGCCCGCGGAACTGCCCTGGGACCGGGAGTCCTTTGACCGGCTGTACGAGGTGGTCCGGGCCGAACTGATCGACACCGTGTTCAGCGTCACCGCCGTGGTGGAACGCATCCTGGCCAGCACCCGGCGGATCGAAAAACAGCTGAAGGGCACCACCAGCCTGGCGCTGATCAGTGCCCTCAACGACATCAAAAGCCAACTGGAACAGCTGGTCTACCCCGGCTTTGTGGCACGGACGGGCTACGCCCAGCTGAGCCAGCTCCCCCGGTACCTTACGGCCATTGAGAAGAGGCTGGAACGCCTGCCGGGCAACGTCCAGCGCGACGCCCTGAACATGGCCGCGGTGCAGCGGCTCGAGGACGACTACGACGACGCCGTATCGGCCCTGCTCCCCGGACGGAAGGCCGGCCCTGAGTTAACCCAGGTGCGCTGGATGCTCGAGGAGCTCCGGGTGAGCCTCTTCGCCGTTGAACTCGGAACAGCGTATTCGGTGTCGGAGAAGAGGATCCGCGCCGTGCTCAACAAGGCACTTGCCCCGGCCTAGGCGGAAACCGGGAGCGGGACCGGGACGGGCTGCCTAGGACGGGACGAACTCGCCGTACCCGGCGGCCCGCAACCCTTGGCGGAGCTTCTCGGCGTTGGCGTCGAGGATGTCCGGATCGGGGTTCTGGTCCGCCGTCGCGAAATTGAACTCGGCCATGCTCCTTGAGGGCCAGACGTGCACGTGGAGGTGGTTGATCTCATAACCCGCCACGATCAGCCCGGCCCGCGCGGCCTTGAAGGTCTCCACCTGCACAGCACCGATCCGCCGGGCCACCTCCATGACCTTCGCCAGCGTTTCCGGCGACGCGTCCGTCCACCGGTCCACTTCCTCAGTGGGTACCACCAGGGTGTGGCCGTCAGCCAGCGGACCGGTGGTGAGGAAAGCGGAAACATCCGGTTCCCGCCAGACGAAGCGGCCCGGGATTTCGCCGTTCAGGATCCTGGTGAAAAGCGTGCTCATGCGTCTGCCTCCTTGGCGGGTCCCTGCAAGGTGCTGGTGTCCAGCACAAAACGGTATTTCACATCGCCTGCCACCATCCGGTCGTAGGCCTCATTCAGCTGGTCTGCCCGCACCACCTCGATGTCCGCAGCAACACCGTGCCCGGCGCAGAAGTCCAGCATCTCCTGGGTTTCGGCGATGCCGCCAATCAGCGAGCCGGTGTAGGAAAGCCGACGCCCGATGAGCGCGCCCGGGTTCACCGGCGGCATCGCCTCCGACGGCAGGCCCAGCTGGAAGAGCGCACCGTCCACCCGCAGGGTCCGGAAGAACGGTTTCAGGTCGTGCGGGGCCGCCACGGTGTCGATGATGAGGTCGATGCTGCGGTTGGCCGCTGCCATCGCCGCTTCGTCGCGGGACAGGACAACCTCATCCGCGCCCAGCTCCACGGCAGCCGCCACTTTTGCCTCCGACGTGGTGAACACCACCACCTTCGCTCCCATTGCCTTGGCGAACTTGACGGCCATGTGGCCGAGTCCGCCCAGCCCCACCACGCCCACAACGTCGCCTTCTTCGACGTCGAAGTGCCGAAGCGGCGAGAACGTGGTGACGCCGGCGCACAGCAGTGGGGCAGCGGCGGCGGGATCGAGGGCTGCCGGCACCCGCAGGACGTAGCGGCGGTCCACCACCACGGAGGAGGAGTAGCCGCCCTGCGTCAGGGCGCCGCCGTTCCGCCGGTCAACGGCCCCGTACGTGCCGGTCATGCCGCTTTCGCAGTACTGCTCCAGGCCGTCCAGGCAGCTTTCGCATTCGCGGCACGAGTCCACCATGCAGCCCACACCCACGCGGTCGCCAGCGGCGAAATCCGTCACCGCGGAGCCCACCCGGCTGACGGTGCCCACAATTTCGTGTCCCGGGACCAGCGGCCAGACCTTGCCGCCCCACTCGCCGCGGGTTGCATGCACATCCGAGTGGCACAGCCCGCAGAACTCGATGGCGATTTCGACGTCGTCCGCCCCGGGAGCGCGCCGGGCAAGGGTCAGCGGCACGAGCCCGCTGTCCGGTGACGTCGCGCCGTACGCGGCAGCGAGGCGGCCGCCGTCGACAGCAATTGCTTCAGGAGCGGCAGGTTCCGGGGCGACTGGTTTGGCAAGGGGCGGCGGTACGGGGCGTCCTGGAGTCATAGTGGGACGCTACCCTTGACCGCAACCGTGTTTCCACTCGGCGGTCCGCTTGGGCGGCCGGGCTCTGCGCCGGTTGCCACCGGCAGGTCCGGGTTGTTGGACCACTCCGAGAACGAGCCCGGATACAGTGCAGCCCGAAAGCCGGCGAGTTCCAGGGCTGCCACCTCATGGGCCGCAGTGACCCCGGAGCCGCAGTACACCGCGACGCGCACTCCGTCCCGGACGCCCAGCGACTCAAAACGGCGGCGGAGGGCGTCAGACTGCAGGAACCGCCCGCTGCTGTCCACGTTTTCCGACGTCGGCGCGCTGACCGCACCCGGGATATGTCCGGCCCGGGGGTCAACAGGCTCAAACTCCCCGCGGTACCGCTCCCCGGCACGGGCATCCAGCAAGAGGCCGGCGTGCGGCCAGCCGGCCGCGGCAGCGGCGTCGAGCACCGGCATGTTTCCGTCCGCGAGCGTCACGTCTCCCGCCTCCGGGACAACCGGTCCTGCTTCCACCGGAAGGCCCGCGGCACGCCAGGCGGCCAGGCCGCCGTCGAGCAGGTAAACGTCCGCGAAGCCGGCGTTCCGAAGCATCCACCACACGCGTGCCGCGGCCATGCTGCCGCTGTCATCGTAGGCAACCACGACGTCGCCGTCGCGGATGCCCCAGCGCCTGGCGCTTTCCTGGAAGTCCCGGGCGGCCGGCAGCGGGTGCCTCCCGCGCTCCGGAACTGCCGGGGCGGCAAGTTCGGTGGCGAGGTCCACGAACACGGCACCCGGCAGGTGCCCCTGCAGGTAGTGGCGGTAACCGTGCGGATCGCCCAGGACCCAGCGGACGTCAAGGAGCACCGTGCGCCGGTGTTCGGCAAGGCGGGCCTGCAGGCCGGCCACGTCGATCAAGGGGTTCAAACTTCCACCGACTCCCGGGCAGCCAGATGGGTGTATTCGGTGCCGTATTTGGCGCCGATCCTCTGGACATGGCCTTCCACGATCTTCAGGCCGTTCTCGTTGAGCAGTCCGTCATGGATCTGGAACGCCTTCGGCGCCCGGACGCCGATCACAAAGTCCAGCACCTCGGCGGATTTGCTCCACGGCGCGTGGAGGGGAACCAACAGGGTCCGGACGCTGGTCCCGTCCGGAATGACGAAGGAGTCCCCCGGGTGGTAGACGTTGTCGTCGATGAGGTATCCGATATTGGCGACAACGGGGATCTGCGGGTGGATCAGGGCATGCTGGCCTCCAAAGCTGCGGACGGTGAAGCCGGCAGCCTGGAATGTTGAGCCAGGGTTCACGGCATGGATGCGCGCGGCTTCGCCCGTGGCCTTGTCCTGCAGCTGGCCGGCAACCCGCGCCGGAGCGAAAACCGCCAGCGCCCCGTTTGCGCGCAACGCCTCCACCACAACCGGAACGTCGATGTGGTCGGCATGCTCATGCGTGACCAGGACCGCCTCCGCATCTTCCAGGGCCTCCGCCGACTCGGAAAAGTTGCCCGGATCCAGGACCAGGACCCGGGCGTCCTTTTCAAGGCGGACGCAGGAGTGGGTGTATTTGGTCAGCTTCATAGCGCCAGCCTAGGGTCCGCCGCGGGACCGTGTCCACGACGCTCCGGCTGGTAATCTGTATCTTTGCCACCATCCTGAGGAAGCGAGTCCACCCATGCCCTTCGGCGCCAAGGCTGATTCCACCACCCCGTCCCCCGTGCCGGGCAGCGGCAAGGAACAGCGCGTCACGAAGCAGCGCCGGGCCGTAAGCGCCGCCCTGGATGAACTCGACGATTTCGTCAGCACGCAGGAGCTGTACCGGATCCTGCAAAACCAGGGCGCCCCGGTCTCGCTGGCAACCGCCTACCGGATCCTGCAGTCTCTCGCGGACGAGGGGCTGGTGGACGTTCTGCGGAACGGCGACGGTGAAGCGGTGTACAGGCGCTGCGCCGTCACCGGGCACCATCACCACTTGCTGTGCCGCAACTGTGGAAAGGCCGTGGAAGTGGAGGCCCCCGCCGTCGAGACGTGGGCGGCGCGCATCGCGGCAGAACACGGATACACCGACGTGGCCCACACGGTGGAGATTTTCGGGCTCTGCCCTGACTGCACAGTGCGCCAGGCCGCCGGCATCCTTTAGGCACGCAGCCAGGTCGGCGACCATGCAGGCGGCAGGCCTGTAGGCAGGCCGCCTTTCAGGATGCGGCCAGGACCCGCCCGTTGATGCCCCTTGCGGCCCGCACCGACCCGACCACCCGGCACACCACGTAGATCAGGAACGACAGGGTAGTGACGTAGGGGCTGATGGGGATGCGCCCGCCCAGGGCCAGCAGGATCCCGCCCACCGTGGCCGTCATGGCAAAGACCACGCTAAGCACCACCACCGCCACCGGTGACGACGTCACCCGCAGCGCCGCCGCGGCCGGGGTAATCAGCAGGGCGAGGACCAGGAGCGCGCCCACCACCTGGATGGACAGCGCTACGGAGACGCCCAGGAGGACCATGAATACGATGGCAAGCGTCCGGACGGGAACACCCCGGGCCTCCGCCAGTTCCGGATCCAGGCTGGCGAAATTGAGCGGCCGCCAAATGGCCACCAGGGCCAGCATCACCACCACGGCGGTACCGGCAAGCGCCTGGAGCTGCACCGTGTCCACGGACACGATCTGCCCGGTCAGCAGGCCGAACTTATTGGCAGCCCGTCCTTCGTAAAGGGACAGGAACAGGATCCCAAGTCCCAGCCCGAACGGCATGATCACGCCGATGATTGAATTCTTATCCCTGGCCCGGACGCCCATCAGGCCCAAAAGCAGGGCGGCGGCAACCGATCCGATGAGCGATCCAAAGACGATGTTCGCGCCGACCAGCAGGGCAAAAGCGGCACCGGCGAAGGAGAGTTCGGATATGCCGTGGACCGCGAAGGCCAGGTCGCGCTTCATGACAAAGGTGCCAACCAGCCCGCCCAGCAGGCCCAGGACGGCACCTGCCCAAATCGAGTTCTGGACCAGGACCAGCAGCTCGCCGTAGTTCTCGAAGCTGAAGATAGCGCCAAGGATGCTGTCCGCGTCCATCAGGCAGCCTCTCCCGCTGCGTGCGTCTCCGCATGGTGGTGGGTAGTGGCGTCAGGGAGGCCCACCACCACGATGCGGCCGTTCGCGTGGATAACCTCAACGTGGCTGCCGTAGAGGCAGGAGAGGACTTCCGTGGTCATGACTTCCTCCGGGGTTCCCACCCTGAAGCGTCCGCCGGCCAAGTACAGGACACGGTCCACGTAGTCGATGATGGGGTTGATTTCGTGCGTCACGAACACAACGGCGCTGTTCTGGTCGCGGCACTGCTTGTTGATCAGGGCGCTGACCGCCTGCTGGTGGTGCAGGTCCAGGGAGAGCAGGGGTTCGTCGCAAAGCAGGACCTGCGGATCCGTGGCAAGCGCCTGCGCCACGCGGAGCCGCTGCTGCTCGCCGCCGGACAGCTGGCCCACCGGGACTTTTGCGTATTCCGTGGCACCAACCAGTTCAAGGAGTTCGTCAATCCTGCGGTTGGCCTTGGCGGTGTTCAGCCGCAGGCCCCAGCGGTGGCCGTCAACGCCCAGGCCCACGAGGTCCCTGGCACGCATGGGAGTGTCCGGAGCGAACGATTTCTGCTGCGGGATGTAGCCGATCAGGCTGCTCCCGCGCTCCACGGGGCGGCCGCCCAGGACGGCCTGGCCGCGGTGCAGGTCCTGGAGCCCCAGGAGGACCTTCAGGAATGTGGTCTTGCCGCTTCCGTTGGGACCAAGCACGGCGAAGAACTCGCCGGGCTTAATGTCCAGGTCCAGGTCCTCCCAGAGCGCCCGCTTACCGAACTTCAGGGACGCACCGGTAAGGCTGACCAGGGGTTTCAACTATTTGTCTCCAGAACTTTGCTGATGTTGTCCACATTGTCCGTCATCCACTGCAGGTACGTCTTGCCCTCAGGCAGTGTTTCGTTGAAATCCACCACCGGAACCCCGGCAGTTTCCGCGGCCTTCTTCAGCGACTCCGTCTGCGGGCCTTCGGTCTGGCTGTTGTAGGCGAGGAGCCGCACCGACTTCGTGGTTACCAGGTCGGTTGCCGCCTTGAGGACTGCAGGCGGCACGTCGGAGCCTTCTTCAATCGCAGCAGTGTAGTCCGCCGGGGTGGCGTTCACCAGCCCGGCATCCTCAAGGAGGTAGAGGGGCACGGGTTCGGTGACGGCAACCTGGGCCCCGGCTGACGCAGGCTTGAGGGCATCGAGCTTTGTGTGCAGCTCTTCAACGCTGGATTTGAAGGCGGAAGCGTTCGACTGGAAGGTCGAAGCAGAGGCGGGGTCCAGCTCGCCGAGCTTGGCGGCGATGCCGTCGGCCAGCTGCTCCATGGCGTGCAGGCTGTACCAGACGTGCTCGTTCATTTCGCCGTGGCCGTGCGCGGAGTCATCCCCCGCTGCCGGTTCCGTCGTGGTCGCCCCAGCGGAGGGCTTTTCCTCCTCCGGGTGGGCAAGGCCGGAAAGTTCGACGGCGTTCAGCACCTTCGCGTCGTCGAGGCCGCTGTCCTGTGCCAGGGTGTGGATGAAGCCGTCGTAACCGCCGCCGTTTTCCAGGACAAGGTCCGCCTTGGACACTGCCAGACGGTCCTGGGCAGTGGCTTCGTAGGAATGCGGATCCTGGCTGGTCTTGGTGATGAGGGCCGTAACGCTGACCTTGTCACCGCCGATTGTCTTGGCGATGTCCCCATAGACGTTGGTTGACGCCACCACGTTGATCCCGTCGGCAGCCTGCGTTGACGGTTCCGCCTGCGGGCTGCACGCGGTGAGCAGGAGGCCTAGCCCGGCAAGGGCGGCCAGGGACGATCGGGCAGCGGCGGTACGGCGCACGGGAACCTCATTCAAAGGGGAAGGTGAAAACAACCAGTCCAGCTTATACCTAAATGGGAATCATTCCTATTTAGGACGGAAGGCCGGCAGAAAAGGCGCCTTCCCCGAACTGGCCGGGAAGGGCGCCGTCGGGTCAACTGCCGTTCGGCTGTCCCAGCCTGCGGATGCCGGTGGCCTGCGTGGCGTCCCTGATCTCGCCCACCAGCTGCTCGATCACGTCCTCGAGGAACAGGACGCCCCGGGTGTTGCCGTCCGGGCCGATCACCCGGGCCAGGTGCGAGCCAGTGCGCTGCATGACGGACATCGCCTTTTCAATCTCGTCGTCCAGTGCCAGGTTGGCCAACGACCGGATGCGGCTTTCGGCTATCGGCAGCCCATACGCCTCCTCGGGGATGGAGAGCACGTCCTTGACGTGGAGGTAGCCGTACAGCATGTCGTCCTCGTCAAGCATGGGGAACCGGGAAAACCCGGTGCGGCTGACTGCTTTTTCGAACTCCACCGGTGTGGTGGACGCCTTCAGCATGACCAGCTTGTCCAGCGGCACCATGATGTCCGCGGCCGTGTATTCGGAGAACTCCAGCGCGCCGGTGATCAGCCCGGCGTCGTCGTCCACCAGGCCGTGGCGGGTGGACTCCTGCACGATCGACTGCACCTCCTCAAGGGTGAAGGAGGAATTCACCTCATCCTTGGGCTCAATGCGGAGGAGCTTGAGGATGTGGTTCGCGGACCAGTTCAGGACCGAGATCACGGGGTGAACCAGCCGGGCAACAAACATCAGCGGCGGGGCAAGCAGCAGCGCCGCCTTGTCCGCCACGCTTACCGAAATGTTCTTCGGCACCATCTCGCCGAAGGTGACGTGCAGGAACGTCACCAGCATCAGGGCAACGGCGAAGGCCGCCACGTCGGCGATCTCCATCGGCAGGCCAAGCGTCTCCAGGGGGACGGCCAGCAGGTGGTGGATAGCAGGTTCAGCCACCAGCAGGATCAGCAGCGAACACACGGTGATGCCAAGCTGGGCACATGCCAGCATCAGCGACACGTTTTCCATGGCGCGGAGGGTGGTCTGCGCACGCTTGGACCCGGCCTCGGCCAGCGGCTCGATCTGGCTTCGCCGCGCGGACATGACCGCGAACTCAGCGGCAACGAAGAACGCATTACCAAGCAGCAGGATCCCCAGCCAGACGATTCCGGCCCAGTCGCTCATTGTTCTGTCCTGTCGTTGCGCTTGGACCTGCCGTTGCGCTTCGTCTTGTCATCGGTGGCCGCGGGCTCGGGCTCAACGGCCGGGTGGAAGCAGATCCGGTCAATCCGGCGGCCGTCCATCCTGGTGACACTCAGTGTCCCCCCGCCAACGGGAACCGTGTCCCCCACGGCGGCAATCCTGCCCAGCTTGCTCATGACGTACCCGCCCACGGTCTCATAGGCCGCTTCGTCGGGGACGGTCAGCCGCGGAATCTGCTCGGACAACTCGTCCGGGCGAAGCAGGCCCGGGAAGTACCAGTCGCCGGAGGCACTCTGCAGCAGTCCCGGGCGGACCTTATCGTGCTCATCCGCCACCTCCCCCACGATTTCCTCGACCAGGTCCTCAAGGGTGGCGATGCCGGCAGTTCCGCCGTACTCATCCAGGACCACTGCGAGTTGCAGGTTGCCGTCCCTGAGTTCTGCCAGCAGCGCGTCAAGGTGGATGGTCTCGGGAACCCTCAGGACCTCCGTCATGATGGCCCCGGCTTCCAGGTTCGGGCGGCGGTCCCAGGGAACAGCCACCGCCTTCTTCACGTGCACCAGCCCCCGGATGTCGTCCGCGGAGTCACCGATGACCGGGAAACGGGAGTATCCGGTCCGGCGCGCGGCATCCACCACATCCGAGACCGGCTGGTCGGCGTCGATCGTCTCCACCCGGATGCGCGGCGTCATCACGTCCGCCGCTGTCCTCGTGGAGAAGTTCAAGGTGCGCGCCACGAAGTTGGCGGTGCCGGCGTCGAGCGTTCCCATCGCCGCCGAACGGCGCACCAGGGATGCAAGTTCCGCGGGCGTCCGGGCGCCGGAGATTTCCTCCTTTGCTTCCAGTCCAAAAACGTTCAGCACCTTGTTGGAGAATCCGTTGAGCACCACGATGGCGGGCCTGAAGACGGCGGTGAACATCAGCTGCGGCCGCGCCAGGGCCCGCCCTACGGGGAAGGACAGCGCAATGGCCATGTTCTTGGGCACCAGTTCGCCCAGGAGCATGGAGAGCAGGGTGGCGATCACCATGGCCAGGACCAGGGAAATGGAGGAGGCCGCGACGCCGGCAAGTCCGACGGCGGCCAGGGGGGCCTCCAGGAGGCGGCCCAAGGAGGGCTCCATCACGTAGCCGGTGAGGAGGGTGGTCAGGGTAATGCCCAGCTGGCAGCTGGACAGCTGCGTAGACAGCGACTTCAGGCAGGTGAGCAATGGCGCGGCGGCCGTGTCGCCGTCGTCAATGGCGCGCTGGACCGTTGCCTGGTCCAGGGCGATGAGGGAGAACTCGACGGCGACGAAGAAACCCGTACCGGCGATGAGCAGCAGTCCTGCTGCGAGGAGTAGCCACTCCATTCAGCATCCCGCCCGGGAGGCGGTTGCCGACGGCGTGGCATTTAAAAGGGAAAGCCGGGGACTGGACGATCTTCCCGGCGGAGGATGGTCGGCAGAGACCGACGCTCTTTCCGCGGGGGCTACGGCCGGCCGGGCTGCCGGCGGATGATGGGCTCGTGTTCGGGGTTTGCCGGCTCTGCGGGTGGACTGCGCGGAGCTGGTCTTCATGCTCCGCTGACAGCCCCCAGGCCGGCACCTAGATTTACTGTCCATAAGGTTTTTAGTCTACAGGAGCAGCACCCCCCGCCCCGCCGCCGCCGGCCCGCCGGCAGCTCCCCCAGCCTGGTTCTTGCCACGGCAGGGCGCTGCTCGACCGTGGTGCATAACGCCACATTCAGCGATCCCGGCGTCACTTCATGATTTGAATCACCCTTATTGGCAGTTAAGACAAGATGCTCACTAGACTTGCAAAGGTCTGGGTTCAGAGGACGCAGAGATCGGTTCGAACGTGTTGCTGAGGCACCGTGGGGCCGGAGAGAAATCAAACTCATGGAAGAGGCGTATTTCAAGTGCCAGAGCAGCCTAGCCACCGTCTACCAGAGGAATTTGGCGGAAACGAGTGGCTCGTTGACGAACTGTACGAGCAGTACCAGCAGGACAAGAATGCTGTGGATGCCAAGTGGTGGCCGCTGTTTGAATCGTTCGAGTCGGGCAACAGTTCTTCTTCCAACGGACATCCGGCGCATGCCGCAGCCCACCCTGCCACCCGGGAAATGCCTGCCGTAAACCCCGCCCCCGCAGCCCCGGCACCGTCGCCGGCCGCTGCCCCCGCCGCGCCTCCGGCACCTCCTGCCGGGCCGCCGGCGTCCGCTGCAGCCCCGGCAAAGAAGGCTCCCGCCACCGAAGCCCGCGACGGCGGCAAGAAGACCGGGACCGGAACCGGCTCGCAGCCCATCCCCGCGCAGCTGCCCAAGAACGTCAAGGCCCCCACCGCCCCCGAAGAGGACGTCGTCTCCGTCCTTCGCGGACCGGCAAAGGCGATCGCCACCAACATGGTCACCAGCCTCCAGGTGCCCACCGCCACCAGCGTCCGCGCCATCCCGGCCAAACTGCTGATCGACAACCGCGTGGTCATCAACTCGAACCTCGCCCGCGCCCGCGGCGGCAAGGTTTCCTTCACGCACCTCATCGGCTATGCCGTGATCCGCGCCCTTTCCCAGTTCCCGTCGATGAACGTGTACTACGACGAAGTGGACGGCAAGCCGGTTGCGGTCCAGCCGGCCCACGTCAACTTCGGCATCGCCATCGACATGCCCAAGCCTGACGGCACCCGCCTGCTCATGGTGCCAAACATCAAGAAGGCCGAGACCCTCAACTTCTCCGAGTTCTGGCACACCTACGAGGACCTCATCAAGCGTGCCCGCAACGGCAAGCTGACCGCGGAGGACCACCAGGGCACTACGGTGTCGCTGACCAACCCCGGCGGCATTGGCACGGTCCACTCGGTGCCCCGCCTGTCAAAGGGCCAGGCCGCCATCATCGGCGTCGGCGCCCTCGACTACCCTGCGGAATTCCAGGGTGCCAGCGAAAAGATCATCGCCCATAACGCGATCAGCAAGGTCCTCACGCTGACGTCCACTTACGACCACCGGGTAATCCAGGGTGCCGGCAGCGGCGAGTTCCTGAAGCTGGTCCACCAGCTGCTGCTGGGTGCGCAGGACTTCTACGACGAAATCTTCGAGTCCCTCCGCATCCCCTACGAGCCCGTGCGCTGGAGCGCCGACAAGCAGGTGGACCCGGCCGACGAAATCAACAAGGTGGCCCGGATCCAGCAGCTGATCCACTCCTACCGCGTCCGCGGACACCTGATGGCGGACACCGATCCGCTGGAGTACGTCCAGCGCAAGCACCCCGACCTCGACGTCCTCACCTATGGCCTGACACTTTGGGACCTGGACCGCGAATGGCCCACGGGCGGCTTCGGCGGCAAGCCCATGCTCAAGTTCCGCGACATCCTGGGTGTCCTGCGCGATGCATACTGCCGCACCACGGGCATCGAGTACATGCACATCCAGGAGCCTGCCGAGCGCAAGTGGTTCCAGGACCAGCTGGAGCACCCCTACTCGAAGCCCAGCCGCGAAGAGCAGCTGCGCATCGTTTCCAAGCTGAACGCAGCCGAGGCCTTCGAAACCTTCCTCCAGACCAAGTTCGTTGGCCAGAAGCGATTCTCCCTCGAGGGCGGTGAATCGCTGATCCCGCTGCTGGACGCCATCATGTCCAACGCGGCCGACGACGGCCTGGACGAGGTTGCCATCGGCATGGCCCACCGCGGCCGCCTCAACGTGCTCACCAACATCGCCGGCAAGACCTACGCGCAGGTCTTCCGGGAGTTCGAAGGCACCCAGGACCCGCGCTCCGTGCAGGGATCCGGCGACGTAAAGTACCACCTTGGCACCGAAGGGACGTTCACCTCGGACAACGGCAAGGAAACCAAGGTCTACCTGGCCGCCAACCCCTCCCACCTGGAAGCCGTGGACCCCGTCCTCGAAGGCATCGTCCGCGCCAAGCAGGACCGGCTGGACCAGGGCGAGTCCTTCCCGGTCCTGCCCATCATGGTCCACGGCGACGCCGCCTTCGCCGGCCAGGGCGTGGTTGCCGAAACACTCAACCTGTCCCAGCTCCGTGGCTACCGCACCGGCGGCACCATCCACGTTGTGGTCAACAACCAGGTGGGCTTCACCACGGCCCCCTCGTCATCCCGCTCGTCCACGTACTCCACGGACGTTGCCAAGATGATCCAGGCACCGGTGTTCCACGTGAACGGCGACGACCCCGAAGCCGTGGTCCGCATCGGACAGCTCGCCTACGAGTTCCGCCAGCGGTTCCACAAGGACGTTGTCATCGACATGGTCTGCTACCGCCGCCGCGGGCACAATGAGGGCGATGACCCCTCGATGACGCAGCCGCTGATGTACAACCTGATCGAAGCCAAGCGCTCAGTCCGCAAGCTGTACACCGAGTCCCTCATCGGCCGTGGCGACATCACCGAGGAAGAGGCCGAACAGCTGCTCCGCGACTACCAGGAGCGCCTGGAACGCGTCTTTGCCGAAACCCACGCGGCGCAGACCTCCCCCATCCCGATCGTGACGGCGGATACTGCCGCCGTCTCGGACATCGAGCGTCCCATCTCCCAGCAGTCGGACTCCGGCGTCAATGCCCCTGCCTCCACGGCAATCTCCGCCGAGACCCTGGCCCGGATCGGCAAGGCCCATGTGGAGGTCCCCGAGGGCTTTACCGTCCACGCCAAGCTCAAGCAGCTGCTCGAGAAGCGTGAACAGATGTCCCGTGAAGGCGGCATCGACTGGGGCTTCGGTGAAATCGCGGCCTTCGGCTCGCTGATCATGGAAGGCGTCCCCGTACGCCTTGCCGGCCAGGACTCCCGCCGCGGCACGTTCGTGCAGCGCCACGCCGTCTTCCACGACCGCGCCAACGGCAAGGAATGGCTGCCACTGGGCCATCTCTCCGACGACCAGGCGAAGCTGTGGATCTACGACTCCCTGCTCTCCGAATACGCGGCCATGGGCTTCGAATACGGCTACTCCGTTGAACGGCCTGACGCGCTGGTCCTTTGGGAAGCGCAGTTCGGCGACTTCGTCAACGGCGCGCAGACCATCATCGACGAGTTCATCTCCTCCGCTGAGCAGAAGTGGGGCCAGCGCTCCTCGCTGGTACTGATGCTGCCCCACGGCTACGAAGGCCAGGGACCGGACCATTCCTCCGCAAGGATCGAGCGGTTCCTGCAGCTGTGCGCCGAAGAGAACATGATCGTGGCCAACCCCACCACGGCCGCCTCGCACTTTCACCTGCTGCGCCGCCAGGCCTACAGCCGTCCGCGGAAGCCGCTCATCATCTTCACGCCCAAGCAGCTGCTGCGCCTCAAGGCGGCCGCATCCTCGGTGGAGGACTTCACCACCGGCAGCTTCCGCCCTGTGATCGGCGAGCACGAGCAGCTGGCGGGAGGCGCCGTCGAACGCGTGCTCCTGGTCTCCGGCCGCCTGTACTACGACCTCCTGTCCACGCGGCAAAAGACCGGTGACAAGACCACCGCGATTGTCCGCGTGGAGCAGCTCTACCCGCTGCCGCACGAGGAGATCGCAAAGGAGCTGGCCAAGTACCCGAACGCCGAGGTGGTCTGGGCCCAGGATGAGCCCGCCAACCAGGGGCCGTGGCCATTCATCGGCCTGAACCTGCCGGACGCCCTCGATCGCCGCATCCGGCTGGTCTCCCGCCCGGCCTCGGCATCCACCGCTGCAGGGTCCATGAAGCGGCACGCCGCTGAGCAGGACGTCCTCCTGAAGCAGGCATTTGCACGGAAGTAAAGCAGTAAGGCTGCCCGGCCGGACGTCGAAATCCCAGACTCCGGCCGGGCAGTTCTGTTTAATGGAGTGCACAGCGCCGATGAAACGCACGGCGCGAGATGGACAGCCCCAACGAATGCACAGGCGCCGCTCCGTGGCCGGCAGTTGAATCCACGGTTGCAGCGGCAAGGCACTGACGTAAAGAGGAACGTGTGGAAGACAGGAAGCTGCGCATTGCAGCTGTAGGAGATGAACTGCTGGCCGGACTGGGTGATCCCCGGGCGCTCGGCTGGCTGGGACGCGTCCTCGCCCGCACGCCCCGGGACAGCATGCTCCTGGAAAGCTACGCCCTCCCATGCCCGCAGGAAGGCACGGAAGGCCTGGCCGCGCGGTGGCTCGAGGAAGCCGGCCGCCGGTTCAGCGACCACGCCGAAAACAGGCTGGTCATCGGACTTTCCGGGCGTGACATCGAGTTTGGGCTCTCCACGGCGCGCAGCAGGCTCAACCTGGCCAACATCCTGGATTCGGCGTCGCAGAACCGGATCGAGGTCTTCGTCGTGGGGCCGCCCCCCACACTGGACCCGAACCGGAACAGGCGCCTGGATGAGCTGAACACGGCCTTCGCCGACGTCACAACACGGCGCAAGCACCTGTACGTTGACACCTTCTCCCCTCTCCTGAACCACGAACAGTGGCGCCAGGACCTGGCAGCCAACGGGGGAACTCCGGGGCAGGCAGGTTACGGACTGATGGCATGGCTGGTTCTTCACCGGGGCTGGTTCCAGTGGCTCGGCATGGACGTCCCGGAGTAGGCCCGATTCGCGATATATCTTGACGCTGTTTCCATGGGCGGGTAGCTTGGAAGGGTCAACACGATATATCGCCTTTTGGAGGACCCCGTGACTGATCAAGAATGGACTGTCACCAGCCCGCAGACCATCGACGTCGACGGCGTGGCGTCCCTGAAGCTGGGCATGGTCCAGGGCCGCTTCGACGTAGTCACGCACGAGGAACCCGTAGCCCGGATCGAGATCGCGGACGTCCAGGGAGACCCGGTGGCGGTATCCCTCAGCGATGGCCGGCTGGAGGTCCGCCACCAGTTGCACGGACCCCAGGGCTGGTTCAAGAACCTGATGGGGACCGTCAGCCACAACAGCGAGAATTCAGCCGTCATCAGTATTGCCGTTCCTGCCCACGTCCGCGTGGAGGCGGGAACAGTCAGCGGTGACGGGCTGGTGTCCGGCATCAAAGGGCAGACCCGCCTGAACACGGTTTCCGGCTCGGTCATGGCGGACGGTACCGAGGGTGAACTGCATATCAGCACCATCAGCGGAGAAGTCTCCGCCCGGAACCACACCGGTGTCCTCACCGCCAAGAGCGTCTCCGGCGAAGTGACCGCATCCGGGCACCTGAGCAATATCCGCGCCAACACCGTCAGCGGGGACATGAGCTTTGACCTCCTGGGCTTCACGCACGATTTCGGGGCCAACTCGGTGTCCGGAGACCTCACCATCCGCCTGCCCCATGACGTCGGCGTGGACATCGTGGCCAAGTCTGCCAGCGGTGCGGTGGTGATCGGAGACCAGCGGTACACGGTGGTCGGCGGCAAGGTGGAAACCATTGCGGGCCCGGACGGACAGCTCATGCTGGTGCGGACGAACACGGTGTCCGGCAAAACCTCCATCTTCCACGGCCCGGCGGTTGAAAATGCAGAAGCCGGCTCCTAATGGCCCCGGTATTCGCCCACGGCGCGCTTCGCCTTTACCTGCTGGCACTGCTTGAGTCAGGTCCCAAACACGGCTACGAGCTCATCAAGGAACTCAAGGAACGGTTTGGTGGCACCTACTCCCCCAGCGCCGGAACCATTTACCCGCGGCTGGGAAAACTTGAGGAGGAGGGTCTGGTGGCCACGGAATCCGCCGGGCGCCGGACAAACTACCGCATCACCGCTTCCGGACTGGCTGAGCTGAACCGGCGCCGTGACGAACTGGCCGGGGTGGAGAGCCAAATCTCCGCCTCCGTCCGGCGCCTGGCCGACAACCTCCGCGAGGACATCCGCAGCAACATGCGGGGCCTGCGCGCGGATCTTGCCGCCACGGCGGAGGCCGCGCGGGCCACCGCGCTGTCGACGGAATTCAAGGTCCCCGGCAGGTTGCCCCCGGAAAGCCAGCGCTCCCTGAAGGAAGCGGAAATGATGCTCCAGCGGTTCCGGGACGATCTCAGGGCGGAACTGCGGCTGCACGCAGGCAGGCAGCCGCTCAGCCCCCTGGCACTGGAAACAGTCAGGACCGTCCTCGAACAGGCCGGCATCTCGATCCGCAACTCGCTCAGACCCTAGGCCTGTACGCCCTTACAGCTGACAAAGCGCAGGTCACGCGGCCGTCCCTGGTTCGCGGGCAGCTACTTGATGTGCGAGACTTGAGGGCAGCTCTTTTGAGTACCAACAGTAAGAAGGAGGCCAGCTATGAGCAAGCGTGCACGCAAGCGTCGTGACCGTAAGCGTGGCGGCGCGAACCACGGGAAGCGCCCCAACACCTAGGCACATGCCAGGAAATACGGTTCAAGCGAAGGACCCCGGAAGCCACATGGCTTCCGGGGTCCTTTGCTGTTGTCAGCGGCGGCTGTGCGGCCGCCCTACGCGTCTACCGGCCGGATCGTGTGGATCCGGTCAAGAATGGCGTTCTTCAGGTTTTCCGGGGCAGCCTCGGTGCAGGAGCGCTTAACCATGTTGCGGATCACGCATTCGAGGTCGTACTGCTCCGTGCATTCCGGGCAATCATCAAGGTGGTTCTTGATTTCGGTGATGTCCTCGCGGGTCAAAGCACCGTCGAGGTACTCGTAGATCCGTTGCATCCGGGTGTCATCGCAATCGCCCAATCCCTGGCAGTCGCTCATTTCCTGCTCTCCTGTTGTGTGCTTCCTGCCGCGTCCGGTGATTCGGCGGCTGTCTTGAATCCGCGCTCTGCGGCGTACTCCCCCAGCATGTCCCGCAACATTCTCCGGCCGCGGTGGAGCCGGGACATCACCGTGCCGATGGGCGTGTTCATGATGTCTGAAATTTCCTTGTAGGCGAACCCTTCGACATCGGCGAAGTAGACCGCAAGGCGGAATTCCTCGGGAATGTCCTGGAGCGCCCTTTTCACGTCGGAATCCGGGAGGTGGTCCAGCGCTTCGGCCTCGGCGGACCGGAGACCGCTGGAGGTGTGGGACTCAGCCCTCGCCAACTGCCAGTCCTCGATGGTGTCCGAGTTGGACTGGAGCGGCTCCCGCTGCCGTTTGCGGTACAGATTGATGTACGTGTTGGTCAGGATGCGGTAGAGCCAGGCCTTGAGGTTGGTTCCGGGCTTGTACTGGTGGAACGCGGAGAAAGCCTTGGTGTAGGCCTCCTGGACGAGGTCCTCGGCATCTGACGGGTTCCGGGCCATGCGCATCGCCGCCGAATACAGCTGGTCGACATACTGCATCGCATCGCGCTCGAACCTCAGCCTGCGTTCTTCCACAGATTCAGTGGAAACATCCACCAGGTCCCCGCCCGTTTCCGCGGCAGGCCCGGCCACCGGGACAACTGCGGAATCGGCAGCCTCTGTTCCGGCGGCAAGGCTGCTCTTCGCTTCGTCATGGGAAGCTTCGTACATGGCCGAAACGGCCGGATCCAAGGTGCTCATTGCCCTCAAGTCTACTGTCAGGCTCCGCGCACGCGGCGGCCCGTACCCTGATGGTTCCGACTTAAACGTGTCCAGTGCCACCGGGCCTGCTGCTTCAATTCCGTCCAACACGCGCGCCAAGGGCCCAACTCCGCTCTGCTTGTCCGGCCGGGGACCGGCGTCTGGCGATCCGTGCCCGGCCATCTGTTCCATGGTTTCACCCATGACTTCCCTGCGGACCGGTGTTCCCGGATCCGACATCCATAACCTCCCGCGCTCGGCAAATATTCCCCAAAAGTGCAAGACTAGGACGGACTCCGCCGCATTCGACGCGGTTCGTCCACCCGGGAGGAAATCCATGTCCTTTGTCCGCACGCTCGCCCGCCCCATGCTGGCCTCCAGCTTTGTCCTTGCTGGAATGGATAAGCTCAAGAACGCTGACGACACCGCGCAGCAGCTCTCGCCGCTGCTCCGCAAGGCGGCCGCCTCGCTGCCCTTCAAAACGGACGAGAAGACCCTGGCCCGCGTCATCGGCGGAACCCAGGTTGGTGCCGGCGTGCTGTTCGGGCTGGGCAAGTTCTCCAGGCTTTCGGCCACTGTGCTCACCGTGGTTTCCCTGCTCAACACGTTCGTCGAATGGCGCAGCGCAGACATCAGCAGCAAGGAAGGCCGCGACACCCGGCGTAACCAGCTCCTCAAGAACCTGTCGTTGAGCGGGGGCGCACTGCTGGCGTCAGTGGATACTGCCGGCAAGCCGGGCCTGGCCTGGCGGGCAGAGCACCTGGCCGCGGATGCACGCAAGGGCGCGTCCCACCTCGCGGCGGATGCCAGGAAGACCACCAACAAGAAACTCCACAAAGCGGACAAAGCCGTGCGCCGCGCGGTGGAGCAGGCCACGGGGGCATAACAACGTATGACCGCAGCAGCCGCCGTCCGGGATGATTCCGGCACGCCTGTCCCCCACTGGGCCGCTCCCTTCGCGTCCCGGCCCGTCAATGCCACCGTCACGGTACCCGGTTCCAAGTCGCTGACCAACAGGTACCTGGTCCTTGCAGCCCTGGCTGACGGACCGTCGCGCCTGCGCGCACCGCTGCACTCCAGGGACTCCGCGCTGATGATCGAAGCACTTCGCCAGCTGGGGGCCACCATTACGGAGGTGCCCGGGGACGGAGCCTTCGGACCCGACCTGGAAGTTGTTCCGCTGAACCCGGACGCCGCCCCGTCCCTGGCCAGGATTGACTGCGGCCTCGCCGGCACGGTCATGCGGTTCGTCCCGCCCCTCGCGGCACTGCGCAGGGGCGCCGGCGAATTCGACGGCGACCCCCACGCCCGCAAGCGGCCGATGGGAACCATCATCGAAGCACTCAAGTCGCTGGGAGTGGCCGTTTCCTCCACGGAGGGCGGCACGCCGTCGTCATTGCCGTTTGTGGTGGATGGCACGGGTGAGGTCCGCGGCGGCCACCTGGTAATCGACGCCAGCGCCTCCTCCCAGTTCGTTTCGGCGCTGCTCCTGGTGGGGGCACGGTTCACCGAGGGGCTGCACCTGGAACACGTGGGCAAACCCGTGCCCAGCCTCGACCACATCAACATGACCGTGGCCGTCCTGCGTGGGGCCGGTGTTGCCGTGGACGACTCCGTTCCCAACCACTGGGTTGTCAGCCCGGGACCCATCCGGGCGTTTGACCAGCGGATCGAGCAGGACCTGTCCAACGCCGGGCCGTTCCTCGCAGCGGCCCTGGCCTCGCGGGGCACCGTGCGGATCCCCGGCTGGCCCGAGGAAACGCAGCAGGTGGGTGACCTCTGGCGCAGCATCCTCGCCCGGATGGGCGCGGACGTCACCCTGCACGACGGCGTCCTGACAGTCACGGGCGGACCGGCCATCAAGGGCGCGGACTTCGCCGACACCAGCGAGCTGGCCCCCACCGTAGCCGCCCTGTGTGCACTGGCGGACGGGCCGTCGCGGCTGAGCGGCATTGCCCACCTGCGGGGACACGAAACGGACCGGCTTGCCGCGCTGGTGGCCGAAATCAACCGGCTCGGCGGTGACGCTGAGGAAACCAGCGATGGCCTGGTGATCCGTCCTGCCAGGCTGCACGCCGGTGTCGTCCACAGTTACGCGGACCACCGCATGGCTACCGCCGGAGCCATCCTCGGCCTGGCCGTGGAGGGCGTCGAGGTGGAGGACATCGCCACCACCGCCAAGACCATGCCGGACTTCCCCCGGTTGTGGGCGGACATGCTTGCGCAGGACGGCACCCCCGAGGCGGGGGCGGAAGGTTCCAGCGGTGGCGCGGAGCACTGACTCCTGGGACGAATCCGACGTCCGGATTCGGCCCAGCAAAAAGGGCTCCAGGCCCCGCACAAAGGACAGGCCCAGCCACGACGACGCCGTCACCGGCCGGATCATCACGGTTGACCGGGGCCGTTACAGGGCTGTGGTGGGTGAGGACTCGGGCAACGAGCGTGTGGTTATTGCCGCCAGGGCAAGGGAACTGCGAAGGAACCCGGTGGTGGCGGGGGATTTCGTTTCACTCGTGGGTGACGTCTCCGGCGAGCCGGACACTTTGGCGCGGCTGGTGAAAATCCAGGACCGCAAAACGCTCCTGCGGCGCAGCGCCGATGACACTGATCCCGTGGAACGCGCCGTGGTGGCCAATGCGGACCAACTGGTCATTGTGGTGGCCGCTGCCAACCCCGAGCCACGGACTGGCTTCATCGACCGCGCCCTGGTGGCCGCCTACGACGCCGGTATCGAGCCGATCCTGCTGGTCACCAAGGCGGACATCAAGGATCCTGCGGAGCTGCTGGCCAACTACACCCACCTGGACTTCCCCGTGATCATCAGCCGGACGGCGGATGCGCAGGCCTCGGGCGTGGATGCCCGCTCCGACGACGGGCTCTCCGCCCGCCTGGACAGGGCCGCCGTCGCGGAGCTCCGGACCCACCTCGGCGGGAAAGTGACCGTGATGCTGGGGCATTCCGGCGTGGGCAAGTCAACCATGGTGAATGCGCTGACCGGGGCCGAACGGGCCACCGGAGGGGTGAACGCGGTGACCGGCCGGGGCAGGCACACGTCGTCGTCCGCCCTCGCCCTGCGCCTCGCTGACGCGCCGTCCGGCAGCTGGATCATCGACACCCCCGGCATCCGCTCCTTCGGCCTGGCCCACGTGGACCCGGACCGGATCCTGCGCTCCTTCCCGGACCTCTCCCCCGGCACGGATGACTGCGAGCGCGGCTGCAAGCACACAGCCACCGCCGTGGACTGTGGGCTGGACGCGTGGGTAGCGGGAGGCCATGCCGGACCCACCGGTTCAGCAAGGCTGGCCTCCCTGCGGCGGCTCCTGGGGACGGACCCCCGAATGGAAGCCCAGGAGGCCAAGGAGCTGGGCAGCGTTAACTGACGGGGCCCGGTTCCCGGCAGAACGGCGCGCAGACGGTAGTTTGGAACCATGATCCAACCCGCTTCGAGCTACAACGATGACCTGCGCCTGGCCCACGTCCTGGCCGACTCAGTGGACGACCAGACAATGAGCCGCTTCAAGGCGCTGGACCTCCACATCGAGACCAAGCCGGACCTGACGCCCGTCACCGATGCCGACAAGGCGGCCGAGGAGGCCATCCGCGGCCAGCTCTCCCGTTCCCGTCCGCGCGATGCCGTACTCGGCGAGGAGTTTGGCAGCACCGGCCATGGTGCGCGGCGGTGGATCATCGATCCCATCGACGGCACCAAGAATTTCGTCCGCGGCGTTCCGGTGTGGGCCACCCTGATCGCCCTCGTGGACGAAGGCGAGCCGGTGGTGGGCGTGGTGAGCGCCCCTGCACTGGGCAAGCGCTGGTGGGCGGCCAAGGGCATGGGCGCCTATATGGGACGTTCCCTGGCAGCCGCAACCCGCCTCCGCGTGTCCAACGTGTCCAAACTGTCCGACGCTTCCCTGTCTTATTCGAGCCTTGGCGGCTGGAAGGAGCGCGGTAACCTCAACGAATTCCTGGGCCTCACGGAGGACGTGTGGCGTACCAGGGCATTCGGGGACTTCTGGTCGTACTGCATGGTGGCGGAAGGCTCGGTGGATATCGCCTGCGAGCCCGAGCTCAACCTCTACGACATGGCCGCCCTGGTGCCCATCGTGGTTGAAGCGGGCGGCCGGTTCACATCGCTGGAAGGTGAGGACGGCCCGTTCGGCGGCAACGCACTGGCCACGAATTCCATCCTTCACTCGGAGGTGCTGCGCCGGTTGAACCCGGACCTGGACGACCTCCTCTGACCCTCCTCTTCCGAATAATCAACGGCGGGCACCTCCGAAAGGAGGCGCCCGCCGTCGTTATCTTCGGCAAAAGCGGACCTTTTCAACTGCGCGTAACAATGGCCTTAACATTCCAGCCGGCTTTTAGCCTGCGCGGGCTATGTCCTACGCTCTTAACCAGGTCACGAGTGCCAGCGCTAAACCCCGGTTTGCTGGCCGGCAACCCTCCATTCGCGGTGGGGTGCCCCGGGTGACGACCAGGCCGGTCCGGAACGGATGCGGCAAGCGCGGATTCCCCCAGCGGAGTCCTGTTCCAAAGTGAGGTCTCTGTGACAACAGCCACCGTCTCCCCCAACGCCGCAATCCAGCCTGACGCCGCAGCACAGCCCGGACAGGACGCCCTCTTCGACCAGCGCCACGCCGCAGCCGGCCGTCCCCTGGCGGCAGTCACGGGCGCCGAAATCCAGGCTCCCCTGATCCATGGCGGGCACGTCCGGTACGCGAACCTGGACTATGGCGCGTCCGCGCCGGCGCTTTCCGTGGTGTCCGCCTACCTCAATGAAATCCTGCCGTTCTACGCGAGCGTGCACCGCGGAGCCGGCTACGCCTCCCAGATCAGCACCTCGGTCTACGAGAATGCCCGTGCCATCGTCCGGGAGTTCGTGGGCGGCCGCCCGGACGATTCCGTGATCTTCACCCGGAACACCACCGACTCCCTCAACCTGCTGGCCGGCTGCCTGCCCGTCACGAACGGCCGGGCTGACGGCGACGTCCTGTACCTCGACATTGAGCACCACGCCAACCTGCTGCCATGGCAGGGTGTCCCCCACCGCAGCATCGTGGCGGACGACACCATCGCAGGAACCATTGAGGCCGTGCGTGCCGAACTGCAGCACGGCGGGGTAAGCCTGCTCGCCGTCACCGGCGCGTCGAACGTCACGGGCGAGATCCTTCCCGTCCGTGCCCTCGCCGCACTCGCCCACGAGCACGGCGCACGGATCGTGGTGGACGCGGCCCAGCTGGCGCCGCACCGCCGCATCGACATCACCGCTGACGACGTCGACTACATCGCCTTCTCGGGGCACAAGCTTTACGCGCCTTTTGGCGCCGGTGTGCTGGTGGGCCGGCCGGACTGGCTCGACGCCGGAACACCGCACCTTGCCGGCGGCGGCGCCGTCAAGGAGGCAAGGCTCGACGGCGTCAGCTGGGCAACGGGCCCGGCCCGCCACGAGGGCGGATCACCGAACGTGCTGGGAGCGGCCACCCTGGCCCGCGCAACGCAGGTCATCGCGGGGCTGGACCAGGACCGCTGGCACGCGCACGAATCGGCCATCCGCTCCTACCTGGTGGAGGGCCTGCAGGGAATCGACGGCGTGACCGTCCACCAGATCTTTCAGGACACCAACCCGGATACGGACACCATCGGCGTGGTCAACTTCTCGGTCGAAGGCTACGACGCCGGACTGGTGGCGGCGTACCTGTCGGCAGAGCATGGCGTGGGCCTGCGTGACGGCCGCTTCTGCGCCCACCCGCTGCTGAAGCGGCTGGGGCTGCCGTCCGGATCCCTCCGTGCCAGCTTCGGCGTGGGATCCCGGCTTGACGATGCCGAGCGTCTGCTGGCAGGCATCCGGGACCTGCGGACCAAGGGGCTCGGCTGGGACTACGTGGTGGACGCGGGCCGCTGGGTTCCCGCCAACGACAAGCGCACCTACCCCCACTGGGCGCCCAACACCCCGGGAACGGCCGGCGCCGCCCCCTGCATCGACGACTGACCTGCGGCGTGCGCTCAGCCACGCCCGGGCGGGTACGGTAAATTCGGAAGGTAGCAACGAGACCCAACGAAGGAGGCCACGCGTGGCACGGGGTGGCCCCAGGCTGGATCACGGCCGGCGGCGGGAGCTGGGCCAGAGCTTCCAGGATGGCGGTAGGCACTATCAGCAGGTGCGGCCCGGGTATCCCGCTGAGACAGCACAGTGGCTGGTACCTCCGGGCGCCCGGTACGCGCTCGACGTTGGTGCCGGCACGGGCAAGTTCACTGAACTGCTGCTGCGGCTGGGGCTGTCCGTCACGGCGGTGGACCCCTCAGCCGACATGCTCGGACAGCTGGCGGAACATTATCCCGGCGCCGCGGCTGTCCTGGGCACCGCGGAGGCCACCGGCCTGCCTGACTCAGCGTTCGACGTCGTCACCGTGGCGCAGGCCTGGCACTGGTGCGATGCGCTGCGGGCAAGCACGGAACTGGCCCGCGTCCTCCGCCCCGGGGGAACGCTTGGCCTGGTGTGGAACCAGCTGGACACGTCCGTCCCCTGGGTCCACCGGCTCTCGAGGATCATGCATGCCGGGGACGTCTACAAACCCGGTTTCCGGCCGCTGGTGGGGCCTGAGTTCGAGGGCTTGCAGGACCACCTGACGCACTGGCAGGACTCCGTCACCACCACCGACCTGATGGAGCTGACAAAGTCGCGCAGCTACTACCTCCGTGCGGGTGAGGCCACCCGGGCGAAGGTACTGGCGAACCTCGACTGGTACCTGCATGAGCACCTCGGACATGCGCCGGACGAAGACCTGGAGTTGCCATACCTCACCCTGGCCTGGCGGGCGGTGAGGGCATGAGTGCCCTCCACCGCCGGCCCCGCCAGTCCCCGCATGGCGGCGGCGAGCCGGTAGGCTTGATCCCGTGAAGACCAGCGCGCCCTCCTCCTCCATCGAGGACTACGTCAAGGTCATCTACTCATTCACCGAATGGCAGGACAAGCCCATCACGTCCTCCCAGCTGGCGCAGCGCCTTGGCGTGGCCAATTCCTCCGTATCGGAAATGGTCCGCAAGCTGAAGGACCAGGGCCTGGTGGACCACAAACCGTACAGTGCCATCAGGCTCACGGACGCCGGTCTCCGGCTTGCCCTTTCCATGGTGCGGCGCCACCGGCTGATCGAGACGTACCTCGTCCAGCAGCTGGGGTACAGCTGGGACGAGGTGCACGACGAAGCCGAACTGCTGGAGCATGCCGTCTCGGACACCTTCATAGAACGGATGGCAGCCAAGCTGGGCAACCCGCAGCGGGATCCGCACGGCGATCCGATCCCCACCGCCGATGGCAAAGTGTTCATGCCCCGCGCGCACCTCATGGGTGAACTTGATGAGGGCCATACCGGCCGGATTACCCGGATCAGCGACGACAACCCGGAACTGCTCCGCTACCTGGCCGCCGAGGAGATAGACCTCGACGCCGAAGTTGAGGTGGTGGGCCGCCGGCCCTTCGGCGGCGCCCTGGTGGTGCGGATCAGCAATTCGGGCCGCGAACGGAACTACGACCTCGCTGACGAGGTTACGTCGGCGCTGTGGGTGCACAGCGACCACCCCCACCCCGGCTGCCTCCTCGGGGACGCTGACTTGCCCAGGGTGTGAGCCGGCTGAAGACTTCCGGCGTAGGGCTGCGCGCCTGGCTTGCGGTGGCGGCCGGCGCCCTGATCGGCACCGAGCTGCGCTACGGCCTGGCTGTTGCGTTTCCTGAACTGCCCGGCGCCTTTCCCTGGACCACCCTGGGCATCAACGTGGCCGGCAGCTTTGTCCTGGCCGCCCTCACCACCATGTGGATGGCCCGGCCGCAGACTGCCTTCTGGCTGCGGGCCGGGCTGGGGCCTGGCCTGCTGGGCTCCTTCACAACATTCTCGGCCGTGGTCTTTTCCGTGGACCAACTGGCCCGGGCCGGGCAGCATGGTGTGTGGTCCGCCTACCTCGCACTGTCGCTGCTCCTTGGACTTGCGGCCGCCGGCGTGGGGTGGCGGGCCGGGAAATTGGTTGGCCGGCGCCCCGGGGTCCGCCGGTGATCGCGGCGGTCATGGTAGGAATATTCGGCGTGGCAGGCGCCCTTCTCCGCTTCGGCGTGGACAGCTGGTTTGCGCATCACAGCTCCATCCGCAGTACACGCGCCACAGGCAGCGCAGAGAGGCTGCACTGGCCCTGGGCCACGCTGCTGGTGAACGTGGCAGGCAGCTTCGTCATCGGAGCAGCGCACGGCTCCACTGCGGCGCTGGGGCTTGGCGCCGAGTGGCAGGCCGGCCTGGCCACGGGCCTGGCCGGAGGGCTGACCACCTTCAGTTCGTGGACCACCGCAACGGTGCGGCTGCTCAGCGAAGAACGATTCGGCGCTGCCGCAGTGAATCTTGCGGCCAACCTGGTCCTGGGTTTTGGCGCGGCAGCTGCCGGGATCGCCCTGGTGTCCTAGCGTTTGCTGCCTTGTCAGCTGTGGTGACGGCGCGCTGATTTGGCGGGCTCCCGTATCGTGGATGGTGATGATTAGCAGACGCGACGCGGCCATTGCCCTTGATGTACCCATGGAGATGGCACAGCGCCATGGCCTTCCGAAGTGGATGACCGAGGCCGAGCTGGGTGAAATCCTGGACAACCCGCCGCCTTGGCTGGTCCAGTCCCGCGCAAACCGCACCGGCAAACGCCCTGTGTGGGTCCATCTGGAATGCGCAGTCTGCGGTTACGAGGAAGCCGCCCGCCCCAAGAAATGGTGGCCGGACTTCACCTACGTGGTGTGCGGGCACCACGATCCCGAAGAGGTGCCCCGCACGCGTGAGGGGTACGTCCGCAGCGAGTTCGACGGCGTCGGGACACGTTTTGTGGGCATCGCCGACGTACCTGTTCCCGACTGATTTCGTGTCGATCCAGGCCATTACATTCGGGGCTGAATAGGCGTAACTTACGAAGTGGGACGCAGCCCGTCCCCTGCTGTAAGGAGCACGCCATGCCGGACAAAACACCCCACCAGAACCTGGCAAAGAAGCCGGTCAAGACCATCAAGGAAAAACGCGCCGAGAAGAAGGCGAAGAACCCTGAGGGCGCCCAGGACCCGGTGGCGCACTTGAAGAAGCGCCGGTAGCTCTACTGGCCGTTTGCCTGCATCTCATCGGGTACGGCAACGAGGTCCTCATCCCTGCCGTGCCTCAGCACCCTGATCTGCAGCGGCTTGCCGATTGCATCGGCGAACAGCAGTTTCTGCAGGCTTTCAGCGTTACTGACGGCACGGCTTCCGGCTGTAAGGATGATGTCGCCGGCCTGTAGTCCCGCGCGTTCTGCAGGCGATCCGGCCAGCACCTCCACCACCCTGAGCCCCTCCCGCTGGCCCGTCCTGATCACCGCACTGGCGTTTAGCCGAATGGGGGTGCTGACCACTCCGAGGTAGGCCCGCCTGACCCGGCCATCTTTCAGCAGGGCTGCGATGATCCGCCGTGTCGTCGTGTTGATGGGCACGGCGAGGCCAAGCCCGGCGCCGGCCACTGCGGTGTTGATGCCCACGATCCTGCCGTGCGCGTCTGCCAGGGCGCCGCCGGAACTGCCTGGGTTGAGGGCCGCGTCGGTCTGGATGACGTCCTCGATCACCCGCCGGTTGCCGCCCGCCCAGACCGGGATGGAACGGCCCAGGCCGCTGACCACCCCGGCCGTGACCGATCCTGCCAGCCCGAGCGGATTCCCGACCGCAATGACCAGCTGGCCCACCCGCAGAGTCTCAGCGTCGCCGAACCGGGCAGGGGCCACCCTCGGTGCCTTGCCGCGGACCACGGCGAGATCCGACAAAGGATCCACGCCAACCAGTTCGAGATCGGTCCGGCTGCCGTCGGCAAACGCGGCATGGCCCTTAGTGGTGCCCGCCACCACGTGCGAATTCGTCAGGAGATAGCCGTCCTCGGTAAAAAGGACTGCAGAACCTGCTCCCACGCGGAACCGGCCGGTCCGGCGGGTGCTGGTCATTTCTATGGCCGCAACGTGCGGCGTAACCGTCTCAGCCACCCGCATGACCGTCTCCGAATATGAGTCCAGCGGGCCGTCGTCGAACTCTTCCGGGCTGGGCTTGCGCGTCTGGTTCATGGGGCACCTCCTGGCTGCTCCGGCTGCCTCCGGCCCAGCCCGGGCCGCGACGCCGGATCTTATAGAGGACAACCCATGGACGGCGGCTGCTAGTCCCGGACCGGCTACGCCGTCGGTGAACAGCCGTTTCTTGAGGCCGTGCGCTTAAACACTGAAAGACCCGGACGAGGGGTCCGGGTCTTTCAGTGTGCCTTGCGGCTTTTCAAAATGTGGAGATGGGGGGAATTGAACCCCCGTCCGATGTCGTGTTGTCAGGGCTTCTCCGGGCGCAGTTTGCGTCGGATTTTCTCGGCCCCAGCCATGCTGCAAACAGCTGGCTGATCCGGGCCCAGTCATCTAAGAGTCCCGCTCACCCCGATGACGGGGGTAAGCAGCAGTGGCTATCTAAATGACGCCAGGTTCCGGGGCAATAGCAACCTCGGGCTGACGGACTGTCTTACTGCTTAGGCAGCAAGAGCGAAGTCAGTGCGCTTAGAATTGGCACTTATTGGTTTGCAGACAGCGTTTACGAGATAATTCTGCATCCTCGGCCCGCTTCACCTGTCGCGACTAACATCGTCGAAACCGATCATCCCCGTATTTTGTTATCAAACCGGCGGGCTTCCCCTCCGGACTACTTATAGTAACGCATGTTCCCGGGGATTCATTCCCGGCCGCCGGACCACTAGCGGCGGCGGTTGCGTTCCCGCATCTCACGCTGCGCCTCACGGTTGTCCTGCTGCTCGCGGAGGGTCTGGCGCTTGTCGTATTCACGCTTACCGCGGGCCACGCCGATCTCCACCTTGGCCTTGCCGTCAACGAAGTACAGCTGCAGCGGCACGATGGTGTAGCCCGATTCCCGCACCTTGTGGGAAATCTTGATGAGCTCCTCACGGTGCAGCAGCAGCTTGCGGCGGCGGCGGGCGGCGTGGTTGGTCCAGCTCCCCTGGTTGTACTCGGGGATGTGGATGGCTTCCATCCACAGCTCGTCGTTGTAGAAGGTGCAGAACCCGTCCACCATGGACGCGTGGCCCTCCCGCAGCGACTTTACTTCGGTGCCCATGAGCGCGATTCCAGCCTCGTAGGTGTCCAGCACGTGGTAGTCATGCCGGGCCTTACGGTTGGTGGCCACCACTTTACGGCCACTTTCTTTAGGCAAGGGAAAGCTCCTCAGTTCGAGAATCGGATGTCCTCCGGCCCGGCCGGCGCGGAGTCATACCAGTCTACGGCAGGCTGACGGCCGCCCTACAGCAGGCGCATCGGGTCCACGGCGGCGCCGTTCAGCCAGGTCTCGAAGTGGGCGTGGCAGCCCGTGGAGTTACCTGTGTTGCCCGAGTAGGCAATCAGCTGTCCCTGCGAGACCCGCTGCCCGTTCGACACCACGATGCTGGCGTTGTGGTAGTAGATGGTGTTCAGGGTATTGCCCTCGATCAGGCCGTGGGAGATCTTGACCCGCCAGCCGCCGCCGTCAGCAGAACTCCAGCCCGAGCTGAAGACCTCTCCCGCCGCTGCCGCATAGACGGGCGTGCCGCAGGCGGCGCCGAAGTCGATGCCGGTGTGCAGGTACCCGCCCTGGCCGTAGAAGTCGATGGTGCCCGGCGGGGTTGCCCGCCAGCCGAAACCGGAGGTGATGGGAACGCTGCCGTCGAACGGGTGCCGGAGGCCAAAGGCCGACGGCGATCCTACAGAGGGCACAAAAGGCTGCACCGGGGGCGGCGGCTGGTTCCTCGCTGCCGCGGCGGCCGCGGCAGCGGCAGCGGCTTCCGCCGCCAGCCTGCGCTGCTCGGCTTCCCAGGCTTCGCGGAGTTTCCTGTCGCGTTCCTGGATTTCCGCGGCCACAGCGTTCTGGCTGGCCTGCACGCCGGCGAGCTGGGACTGGATGCCGGGCTTGGCCGCCTGGAGTTCGGCGTCAAGGCGGGTGGTGTCGGCGATCAGGCGGTCTACTTCTTCCTTCTTCGCGGCCGCTTCATCACGGGCGGCCTTCTCCCGCTCAAGGGCTGCGTCGGCCTTTGCCTTGAGGTCCTTGATCTCGGCTTCCACGGCCTGCAGGCGGGCTTCGGAGTTCACGTTGGTCGCGTTCTGCTGCGACAGCTTGTCCATGGCGGCGTTTTGGCTCCGCATGGCCTGGTCCGCCAGGTCCATGGTTTCGGTGAGGCTGCCGCCGTTGTTGGCCCCGAAGAAAAGTGACAGGTTGGACGGAACGCCGCCGGATTTGTACGCCTGGGTGGCGATCTGGCCGATCAGTTTTTTGGTGTCGGCAATCTTTTGTTTGTCCGTCTCAAGCTGCTGGGTGATCTTGGCTTTGTTCTGCTGCGCCATGTCCACACGGGCGGAGAGCGCCTCCACCTCCTTGACGGCACCGGCCACGCGCCCCTGCGCCTCGAGCAGTGCCTGCTGCGCGCCGGGCAACTGGCCCTGGTAGATCACCAGGTCGCTGGCCGCCTTGGCAATGCGCGAATCAACGAATTCCAGGGACTGCTGGACGCGGGCAGCCTCCGCTTCCAGTGCCCTCTGCCTGTCCTCGAGCTCGTCAGCGAAGGCCGGCGCCGAAGAGGAGGCCAGGCCCGCGGCTAGGACGACTGCCAGCACGCCGCTGAGAATGCTTTTGCGGTGCGCCGTGCGGCGGCTGTTGAGCCGGTGTCGCGGCGACGTTTGGTCCGTTAAGTTCATGGGCATTCCTAGTTCGGTTTGCATACCTAGACGCGAAGGTATCTGCGCAAGGTCAAGAGAGACGAAATTCCGGCCAAGGATCCGCCAAGGATTATCAATGCGGGCGCGAGGATCAGCGTCTGCCCGGCGGAGATGAAGGCTGTGTCCGGGTACTGCTGGGCCATGTAGTCGCCCAGGAAGAAGTGGGCCACGGCCCAGAGCGTGGCGGAGGCCAGCGCCGCGCCGATGACGGCGGCAATGACACCTTCCAGGATGAAGGGAAGCTGGATCACTGTCTTGGAGGCCCCCACCAGGCGCATGATGCCCGTTTCGCGGCGGCGGCTGAAAGCGGAGAGCCTGATGGTGGTGGCGATCAGCAGGATGGCGCACACAATCATCACGCCTGCGATGCTGACGGCCACCAGCGAGGCGCCGTTCATGACCGAGAACAGGCGCTCAAGGAGCTGGCGCTGATCGATCACCGTTTCCACTCCCGGCTGGGAAGAGAAGGTCTCGCTGATGATCTGGTACTTTTCCGGATCCTTCATGTTGATGCGGAAGGATGCCGGGAGCTGGTCCGGCGTGACCGAGTCAACGATGGGCGAATTCGAGAACTGGTCCTTGAAGTGCTTGTAGGCCTCTTCCTTGGACTCGAACTGGAAGTCGTTGATGTACTGCGCCACTGCGGGAGATTCCAGCAAGGCGTTGAGGCTCTCCTGCTGCTCGGGGGTGACTGGCCCGCTGGCGCAACCCGCCGCCGTCGACCCTTCACTGCACAGGAAGACGGCCACCTGGACTTTGTCGTACCAGTAGCCCTTCATCTGGTTGATCTGCATCTGCAGCATGCCGGCCGCGCCCACGAAGGTGAGCGAGACAAAGGTGACCAGGATGACCGAGACCACCATGGAGAGGTTGCGGCGGAGTCCGCTGCCGATCTCACCGAGGATAAACGCTAGCCTCATCGCTGTCCCTCGCCTTCGCCGGGCAGGCCCGCTTCGGGGTTTTCCCGGCCGCTGGCGTCCTTGAGCCTGCGCGACTGGCCGACAACGGGAATCATGGAGGTGTAGAGCGCCTTGGCTTCGTCACGGATGACGATGCCGTTCTTGAGCTCCACCACGCGCTTGCGCATCTCGTTGACGATGTCGTCATCGTGGGTGGCCATCACCACGGTGGTTCCGTTTTGGTTGATCTTGTCCAGGACACCCATGATGCCCATCGAGGTGGTGGGGTCAAGGTTTCCGGTGGGCTCGTCGGCGAGGAGGATCCCGGGCCTGTTGACCACTGCGCGGGCAATGGCCACGCGCTGCTGTTCACCGCCGGAGAGCTCGTGCGGCATGCGGTGCTCTTTGCCCTCGAGGCCAACAGTCTTCAGGACCTCGGGGACGGTGTCCCTGATGACGCTGCGGCTCTTGCCGATGACCTGCATCGCGAAAGCTACGTTGGCGAAGACGTTTTTCTGGGGCAGGAGCCGGAAGTCCTGGAAGACGACGCCGATTCCGCGGCGGAGCCTGGGCACGCGCCAGCTTGATATCTTGGCGACGTTCTGGCCGGCGACGTAGACGGCGCCGGATGTCGCCCGGTCTTCCTTGAGCACCAGCCGGAGGAAGGTGGACTTGCCGGAGCCGGATGCGCCCACCAGGAAGGCAAATTCGCCGCGGTCAATCTCAAGGTTGACGGAGTCCAGCGCAGGCCGGGCTTTCTGGTCGTAGACCTTGGTGACATTTTCGAATCGGATCATGGCCCTAAGTACCCTGCAGGGCATGGCTGATTCTGATGCAGCCCAGTTCTGCAGCCGGTGCGCGGGTTTTCGTTTGGGGGAAGTAGGGCCCCGGCCCCTCGACTATACGCAGGAGTCTTTGCGTATCACGCTGTTATCCGGGGGCGTGTCGGCGAATTCGCTCTTGGGCCTTGGCGGCCGCGTGGCCTATTTTTCAGCGTTGCGGTTGTCGGTGCGCCAGCGGATTCCGGCGTCGATGAAGTCGTCGATCTCCCCGTCGAACACGGCCGAGGTGTTGCCCACCTCGTGCTCGGTCCGCAGGTCCTTGACCATCTGGTACGGGTTCAGGACGTAGGACCGCATCTGGTCACCCCAGGATGCCTTGACGTCGCCGGCCAGTGCCTTCTTTTCAGCGTCTTCCTGCTCCTTCTTAAGGAGCAGGAGCCGGGACTGCAGCACGCGCATGGCGGCGGCGCGGTTCTGCAGCTGCGACTTTTCGTTCTGCATGGACACGACGGTGCCGGTGGGGATGTGCGTGAGGCGGACTGCGGAGTCCGTCGTGTTGACCGACTGTCCGCCAGGGCCGGATGAGCGGAAAACGTCAACCCGGATCTCGTTGTCCGGTATTTCGATGGAGTCTGTCTGTTCGATCAGCGGGATTACTTCGACGGCGGCGAAGGACGTCTGGCGCCGGCCCTGGTTGTCGAAGGGGCTGATGCGGACCAGCCGGTGCGTGCCGGCCTCGACGCTGAGCGTGCCGAAGGCGTAGGGTGCCTTGACTTCGAAGGTGGCCGACTTCAGCCCGGCTTCCTCCGCGTAGGAGGTGTCCATGATCGTGGTGGGGTAACCGTGGCGTTCCGCCCAGCGGAGGTACATGCGCATCAGCATCTCGGCGAAATCGGCAGCATCCACGCCGCCGGCACCTGCGCGGATGGAAACCACTGCCTCCCGTTCGTCATACTCACCGGAAAGCAGGGTGACCACTTCCAGTTCCTTCAGGGCCTTCTTGATGGACTCGAGTTCAGCCGCTGCCTCCCCCATGGAATCGGCGTCGTCCTCGTCCTGCCCCAGCTCCACCAGGACCTCGAGGTCATCGATCCGTGACACAAGGTTGTTGAGGCGTTCCAGTTCCGACTGTCGGTGGGAAAGGCGTGAGGTGATTTTCTGCGCCGCTGCGGGGTCGTCCCACAGGTCCGGCTCGCCCGCCCGCTCGCTCAATTCGGCGATGTCTTCCTTCAGTGCGTCTACGTCGGAGACCCGCTCAATGGACTCGTAGGTAGCGCGAAGGGCGCGGATTTCAGCAGAAAAATCAATATTGGCCATGGTTGTTTAAGCCTACGCTATCCGGGGCAGCGCACCGGCGTGCGCTAGTGGGCGCCCGGAGCGCATACATTCTGCGCGTCCGGGAAGTCAGCGCGTCAGCCGCGAGCGGGCCGTCGACGTTGCCTCGATCCTGATGCCGTCGGGCACCAGGAAGTTCACCAGCGGCGGATGGACTGCTGCGGTCAAGACAACGACGGCGGTGGCGCCGTCGGGACTGCCTGTTGCCCCCGTGACCGCCAGGCCGTCGAAACGCTGCGATGCGGGGCTCCTTGCCAGGAAGTCGGCTGCGACGCTCCGGACCCGGGCGGGGTTGAGGGTGGCCGACGGGCTGCCGCCTTGCCCTTCCACCTCGCCCAGGGTGTAGCTGTCAGCGGCGGCCAGGGAGGCGCCGTCGGCCAGCGACAGCAGCCGCTTGTGCTCCAGGTAGACGGACGAAATGCCAACCACCACCGTTGCCACCAGCAACGCCAAGGTTACGTAGCCGAGGATCATCACCATCATCTGGCCGTCCTCGCCTCGTGTCCTGCCGGTCACGGTCCTGCTGGTCACCGGAACCGGCCCACCAGTTGAGTCGAGGATGCCTGTACCTCGCTCGCCGCCAGCCGGAAACCATCGTTAAAGGGCACGAACGGCAGGGGCACGGCCAGGGTCACTGTAACGGTGACTGCGGTGCCTGCGGCCTGGCAGTCTGCCGGATTGCAGGATGTGGCAACGCTCGCCTCCTCAGGCTGGTGCCCAAAGTCGGCAAGGGCGACGGCGACAGCCTGTTCTGCTGCAGCCTGGGCGGTTGTTCCGTCAGGCTGGGCCACATAAACCTTCGCGGCTTGGTCGGCTGCTCCCACCACGGCAAAGGAGCCGCCCTGGATCTGCCCCACGGTGATGACGAAGTAGACCAGCGGCACCATCAGCAGAAGGGCCAGGAACGTGAATTCGACCACCGCGCTCCCCTGTTCGTGCTTGCGGGCAGGTTCCTGCGGCGCATCGCTTTGCCGCGGTATCCGGCAAAGGGCTTCGCCCAGGCCGGCCCTGAGCGGGGACCACAGGCATTTATGGCTGGACCGCCGCATGCCCCTTCACCTCCAGCATCTCCCGGGGACCGATGAGACCGATCACGGGCATTGGAGCCCGGACTGTCACTTCGAGGGTGCGAAGCCCCTGGACGGTCACTTCGCTGGTGCTGACGTGTTCGGCGAATCCGGAAGTCAGGGCTACGCCAATCAGCCGGCGGGTCCGTTCCTCTGCGTCCGCCGCTCCCCGGTCCGCCAGGGTTCCGTAGCGTGCCCCTGACGCCGCCGCATCGATCAAGGTATTCCGAACGTGCAGGATCAAGGTCAGCTGGATAATCGCCAGGAAGAACATGGTGAGGAGCCCTCCCACCAAGACAAAATCCACCACTGCCGAGCCCTGCTCCCGCGCCCCGGGCAACCCGCATTTGTTGCTGGCCTGGCCGGCGCGACGGGAGGACTGCGTCATCGGCTAGCTTCCGACCGTTTCCATCGCCTGGTTGAACATTGCTTCGAGCGCCGGTCCGGCAAGTGCCAGGAGCGCGGCCACCAGGACTGCTGACATCAAGGTGATCATGACCCATCCGGGGACGTCTCCCCTCTCATGGTCCTCAGCGTGGCGCCCTCCTGAGCAAAGTCCGGTGCCCAGCAGGGCACCCAACACCAGGAGCAGGGATGCCCAGCGGTTACCCATGGTTTTCATTTCTCGTCCTCTTCCTGATTTGATTCTTCGAGCTTCTTGCGTTCCGTGTCTTGTCTTCCTAGAAGCCCAGGTTGATGGCTGCAAGCCCGGGATAAACGGCGAAGACCACAGTCAGGGGGAGCACGCCGAATACAAGCGGCACCATCATCGCGATCTCCTTCTTGCCCGCAGCTTCCATGAGGTCCCGTTTGGCTGTGTCCCGCACGTCCTGGGCCTGGGCACGAAGGACATCCGCGAGCGGTGTGCCTCGCTCAACTGCGACGATGATGCCGTCAACAAACCTGACCAGTGGCGCCAGATCTGTCCTGCCCGAGAATTCCTGCAGTGCCGTCACCAACGGTTTGCCGGCCCGGGTCTCGGCAAGAATGTTCGAGAACTCTTGGGACAGTTCGCCCCTGGCACTGCGGCAGACCCTCTCAAGCGCTCCGGTTGCGCTCTCCCCTGCGCTGACGGCGAGCGCCATCAGTTCGGCGAGACTCGGGAACTCCGCCATCATTCGTGCTTCCCGCCGACGGACCTGCGCGCCCAGCCAATAGTCACGCAGCATGAAGCCGCCCACGGCGCTGCCCAGGACTGCCACGGCCGCAAACAATGGGCTGAACCTCCCGGCTGCTGCTCCTATGAGGATTAAGCCAAGGGAAACCACGAAGCCTGCAGCAGCCCACAGGAGCTGCTCCGCACGGAAGTCGATGGAAGATTTGTTGATGCCTGCCTGTGCCAAGCGTCGGGCGGTGGCTCCCGGCGAGGGGTTCAGCCGTCCCAGCGCCGCCATGCCGTCACGGAAAACCGGGCGAAGTATCCTTTCGAGCGGTCCGAAGGGCGTCAGGTTCTGCTCCGCGGAGTTCAGGAGCCGTGATTCGAGGTTCTGGGACCTCAGCTGCGGCTCGATGCGTTCTGTCAGTGTGGTGGCACGCATGAGCGGGGATCTAAACACGACGAGCCATAGGCCGACGCCCAGTACAGCCCCACATACAACTGCCGCCGGCGAAATCCCGATCACCTCAACACCCGCTCATCCTGCGGAAGAGCGCCAATCCTTAGCATGATGGAGTAGCAGACCAGCGAAACCACCAGTCCCCCGAGCAGGACTGCCGCGCCTACAGCCGTGTTGTAAGCCTGCACCGCTTCCGGCCGCGTTGCCAGCAGGATCATGACGATCCACGGGGCAGCGACAGCAAGGCGCGCCGCATTGACGGTCCAGGACTGCCTCGCTTCAAGTTCGCTGCGGGTGCGAGCACTTTCGCGGAGGAATTCGGCCAGCGTACCGAGCAGCTTGCCCAGATCGGAGCCCCCGACCTCGCGGGTGAGGCGCAGGGCCTCGACAATGCGGTCAGCGACAGGGTCGGCGAGCCGGTGTTTGAGCTTGTTCAGCGACGCATCGAACTGGCCTCCCGCGCGATAGTCGGCGGCGAATTCCCGAAAGACGTGCCGCAACTCTTCGGGGCCTTTGTCCCCCAGCTGAATCAGTGCCTCGGGCAGCGGCAAACCGGCGCGTATCGCGGAGCGGAGGTGATCGACGACGTCGGGCCACAAGTGTCGCAACAGGGCGCTTCTCTTTTTCGCCCTCCAGCGCAGGACACTGACGGGGAGCCATGCCGCGAACAGCGCGAAGCAGCCAGCGATTGGCCAGGAGCGGCTAATGGCGTAGAACACCAGGGCCACGAAGAGCCCCAGGCCCAAGCACGTACCCAACAATCCGCCCGGAGATACTCTGTCCACGCCCGCGGAGGCGAGAAGATCGGCCAGGCGGCTGGCCTTCCGCTCCCGCGGACCGTGTGCCGGAGACTCCCAGCAGGACCACCAGATCAGGAAGAGGCCCGTCCCTGCCGTCACCCCCAGCAATGCTGACGTCATCGCGGATCCAGCAACGCCGCGACGTCGTAGCCTGCCCGGTTGAACTTTTCAGCGGCAGGCATCGAGTTGGCCCTGGCCTGCAGGGTGCCATCCATCATGGTGAACACCGGGGAGGACTCGATGATGCCGTTTTCGACGCGGCGGCCCAAGGAGAGGATCTCGGTGACCTCCCTGCGTCCGTTGGCGTGCCTGCTGCAGTGCACCACCAGGTCGATGCAGGATGCGACGGTGGGGACAACAAAGGCGCTTGAGATGTTTTCTCCCGCGAGCAGGGGCAGGGTGCAGATCTTCGTGACGGCGTCGTGTGCTGAATTTGCATGGACGGTGCACATGCCTGGAAGGCCACTGTTTAAGGCGATCAGCATGTCCAGGCTCTCCGCCTCACGGACCTCGCCCACCACCAGCCGGTCGGGCCGCATGCGAAGGGCTTCCTTGACCAACCGGCGAAGCGGGATCTCGCCTTCACCCTCCAGGTTCGGCTGCCGGCATTGGAGGCCGACGACGTCGCGCAGGGGAAACTGCAGTTCGAAGATCTCCTCAACGGTGATCACACGTTCCCGGCTGCCGATGCTCGCTGCCAGGCAGTTCAGCATCGTGGTCTTGCCGGCCTGGGTTGCACCGGAAACCAGGATGTTGAGGCCGCTTGATACGGCTGCACCCAGGAAACGGGCTGACTGCGGCGTGAGCGTGCCGAGCTCGACGAGATGTTCAAGGCGGCTGGCCTTCACCACGAACTTCCTGATGTTCACTGCCCAGTGCTTGCGGGTCACATCGGGAATGACGACGTGGAGCCTGGAGCCATCGGGAAGTGCTGCGTCCACAAAGGGAGACGACATATCCAGGCGGCGCCCTGAGCTCTTGAGCATCCTCTCCACCAGGTCCCGGACCTGCTGCTCGGTGAGGCTCAGGGAGGTAAGTTCCGATTCGCCGTTGCGGGCCACAAAAATTTCATTGGGCGCGTTGAGCCAGATCTCCTCAATTGAGGGATCGTCCAGCAGGGGCTGCAGCACGCCGAAGCCGGCAACAGCATCGAAGAGGAACCGGCGCGCTGCATCGAGTGGACCTATGGGAGGAAGAGGTCCCATGAGCGCTCGCTCGTCGTAGTCCGTAACCGCTGCCTCAACAAGCCGGCGCACCTCACCAGCCTGGTGCAGCGGATCCAGCCCTCGACGACGGATCAGCTCACGGACCTCGTCCTCGACAATTCCAAGCGCGTCCATACGTTCCCCAATACAACTGCCGCCCCCGGCGGAGGCAGTGCAACTGGGATAAAGACTAGGGACCATACAACATGCTGCCAAGTCATAAGGATTGTCTGTGGATAAGCGCAAGATAGCCACAGGATCAACACATGCACCATCAGCACCACTGTTTCCACCAGCAACACGGTGCTATGGTGAGCGCGTTAAGTGTCAAAAACCCCTGTCCGTCCGGTTCCTGGGGGAACCAGCCGGAACAGCAACCCAGATGAGGGCTCGTGGGAGCGCCTCATTGTCTCCGGAGCCAATATGAAACGGAACCTGTCTCAGTCCCGTCGCCCCGTCAGGAAGTCCCTTGGGATCGTTCTGCTGGCCGCTTCCCTGGTGGCCGGCCCAGGCCTGGCGGGTATTGCCTCCGCCGTTGAGCCTGCCCCGACGCCGACAACTTCCTCGCCGACGAGTGATCCGTCGCAAACTGTTTCACCTTCTCCGTCGGTCTCTACGCCGCCCCCTTCTCCCGAAGAAACAGCACCGGCGGCAGCGCCGGCAGCCCCGCCCACTGCAGAGGCTACCCAGTCCATGGCGGAAGCAGTCGGCGTCGGCGGAGCTGAGATGGGGCAGCGGTCCGCCCGCGTCACGGCCTCGGCTCCCTCGGACTCGTTCAAGCGGCTGAGCACGGAGTCACTGTCCACGGAAGGCACCTGGATGCCCACTTTTGGCATCCAGGGACTGGACGTGAGCGGCCACCAACCGAGCGTGGACTGGCAGCAGCAGTGGAATATGGGCGCTCGTTTTGCTTACGTAAAGGCCACTGAAGGCAATTACTACACGAACCCCTCCTACGGCCCCCAGTACCAGGGGTCCCGCAACGTTGGAATGATTCGGGGCGCCTATCACTTCGCCATACCCAACTGGTCTTCCGGAGCGGACCAGGCGCGCTACTTCGTGCAAAACGGCGGGGGCTGGTCCGCCGACGGGTACACCATGCCGCCCGTCCTGGACTTCGAATTCAACCCGTACGAGGGACGCACCATCAACGGGTTCTACTTCGGCAATACCTGCTACAACATGGCCCCAGCCCAGCTGCAATCCTGGGTTCGGGATTTTGGCAACACCATGCAGGCGCTGACCGGCAGGCTCCCGGTTATCTACACCAATACAAGCTGGTGGAACCAGTGCCTGGGAAATCCGGCCGGTTTTGGTGACTATCCCCTGTGGGTTGCGGCGTACCCAGGCTCTCCCACGAACAACGCCGGCCCGGTACCCACCGCCAGCTGGGGTACTTACAGCATGTGGCAGTACAGCAGCACCGGCCCCTTCGCCGGCGACTCCAATGTCTGGAACGGGGATTACGCGGGCTTGAAGGCATTTGCCTCAAGCGGCATCCCTCCTGCCGCGACCAGGGCCATTGATGCGCTCCGGTCATCCATGCCGTCGCTCGGAGCACAGACTTCTGACACGATCTGCGGGCTTAGGGATGGAGGCTGTTTTAGGGGCTACCAATCGGGAATCGTTATGTGGTCCTCCTTGTCAGGTGCCCAGCCGAGCATGATCGGGCCAATCCGCGATTCCTGGGCAAGGACTGGATTCGAGAACGGCCAGATGGGATATCCGGTCTCGGCTGTCATTTGCGGGATCAAGAACGGCGGCTGCTTCCAGAACTATCAAGGTGGATCAATCATGTGGTCGCCGGCGTCGCCGGCATCGCAGGTACCTTTCGGAGCGATCCGAGACTATTGGGCAGCCCAGGGGTACGAAAATGGCGCTCTGGGCTACCCCACAAGCGATCAGACATGTGGGCTCAAGAACGGCGGCTGCTTCCAGCTCTTCCAGGCTGGTTCTGTCCTCTGGAGCCCTGCCACAGGTGCCCGCCTGGTGAAGACAGGACCGCTCCTCGATGCCTGGTCCCGGGCGGGATTTGAGAACGGCCTGCTCGGCTACCCGAAATCGGAGGCCACCTGCAGCAGCTCAGCCTGCACCCAGGACTTCAGCGGTGGCGTTATTGCCTGGACGCCAACCTCAGGCGCCTGGCCTGTCTTCATGGGAATGGGCGAGACCTGGAAAGCGGCCAGGACGAACGGGGAACCCATCGGGTTCCCCGTGGCAGGGGAAGTCTGTGGCCTGCGGGAAGGCGGCTGCTATCAACTGTTCCAGGGCGGGACACTTATGTTCTCCCCGGCCCGCGGTGCCTTTACCCTTACCGGCCGCTTGCTGGATTACTGGCAGAAGTCCGGCTTTGAGAACGGCCGGCTGGGCTACCCGGCCGGCGCCGCGAGCTGCGGCGGAGTGCAGATCGAGTGCCGGCAGGCGTTTGAAAAGGGCGTTGTGGGCTACTCAGCCAGCACGCCCCCGGAAACGGTTCCTGCCGGTCCCCTGGCGGCAGGCTGGGAGCGTCTGGGGTGGGGCGCAGGAACCCTCGGCTACCCCGCATCTCCGCAGTATTGCGGGCTCAAGGACGGCGGCTGCTTCCAGATGTTTACCAAGGGCGCGCTTATGTACTCGCCGCTTACAGGGGCCCAGCCCAGCATTTGGGGACCGATCCGGGATCTGTGGCAGAAAACCGGCTTCGAGAACGGGGTACTGGGCTACCCTGCCTCCGACGTCATCTGCGGCCTCGTTGACGGCGGCTGCTTCCAGAACTACTCCACCGGGACCGTCATGTGGTCTCCTGCAACCGGAGCGAACGCCGTGATGTTCGGCCCCGTCCGGGATGCTTGGGTGGGCTCCGGATTTGAAGGCGGGAAGCTGGGTTACCCTGTCAGTGCACTGGTTTGCGGGCTCAAGAACAGCGGCTGCTTCCAGAACTTCGCCAGGGGAACGGTCATGTACTCGCCCACAACCGGGGCACATGCGATGACTTCAACGCCGATCAGGGAGCGGTGGGCGGCAACAGGCTACGAGTCAGGGTCATTGGGCTACCCCACAAGTGCCACAATCTGCGGCCTGAGGAACGGCGGCTGCTTCCAGAACTTCGAGAAGGGCACGGTGATGTGGTCCTCGGGAAGCGGCGCCCACCTTATGGTGCCGGGCCCGATCCAGCAGAGCTGGGCCAGCCAGGGCTTCGAAAACGGAACACTCGCCTACCCCACCAGCAGCCAGACGTGCACAGTCGACAGGACATCCTGCAGCCAGACGTTCCAGGGAGGAAGCATCAGCTGGACCGCCTCCGGTGGAGCGACAATCCGGCTGAACTAGCCAGGCGATAACGAAGAGCGGGACCCGGATCTCCGGGTCCCGCTCTTCGTTATGGACTATGTTCTAGTGGCCGTGCTCCAGCAGATCGATTAGATAAGATCCGTAGCCGCTCTTTACCAGAGGCTCGGCCCGCTCCCGCAGTTCGTCATCGGTAAGGAAGCCCAGCCGCCAGGCGATTTCCTCCGGTGCACCGATCTTCAGTCCTTGGCGATTTTCGGTTGTCCGGACGAAGTTCGAGGCATCGTTAAGATCGTTGAAAGTGCCTGTGTCCAGCCAAGCCGTCCCCCGCGGCAGGATCTCAACCTGCAGCTTTCCCCTCTCCAGGTACGTACGGTTGACGTCGGTGATCTCCAGTTCACCCCTGGCCGAGGGCTTGAGGTTCCTCGCGATCTCCACAACGTCATTGTCATAGAAATAAAGTCCGGGGACGGCGTAATGGCTCTTGGGTTTTGCCGGCTTTTCCTCCAGCGAGATGGCCTTGCCCTCGGAGTCGAACTCCACCACGCCGTAGGCCTTGGGGTCCGCCACCCAGTAGCCAAACACCGCCCCGCCATCGATGTTCTCGAAACGACGCAACTGTGTGCCCATTCCGTGGCCATAGAAGATGTTGTCGCCGAGGACCAGGGCCACGCTGTCATCACCGATGTGCTCTGCACCGAGCACGAATGCCTGGGCAAGGCCGTCCGGCGAAGGCTGCTGCTTGTAAGTGATGGACACTCCGAAACGGGACCCGTCCCCCAGCAGGCGTTCGAATTGCTCTGCGTCATGCGGAGTGGTGATAATCAGGATGTCCCGTATCCCGGCAAGAATGAGGGTGGAGAGCGGGTAGTAGATCATGGGCTTGTCGTAGACCGGGACCAACTGCTTGCTGACTCCCAGGGTTATGGGGTGAAGCCTTGAGCCGGTACCGCCGGCAAGTATTATTCCGCGCATGCTCCCATCTTTCCCTTCGCTAAGTGCGGCGGCAAATCCGGTACCCTTGGGAATTATGCAGCGACTTCTTGTTACCGGCGGCGCCGGCTTCATTGGCTCAAACTTTGTCCACTACGTTCTGGAGAATACGGACTCCCACGTCACTGTTCTGGACAAGCTGACCTACGCCGGCAACCTGGCATCGCTGCGGGGCCTCCCCGAGGATCGTTTTGAGTTTGTCCACGGTGACATCGGCGACGCGGCCCTGGTGAACCGCCTTGTCGCGGACACCGACGTCGTGGTCCACTATGCTGCCGAGTCGCACAACGACAACTCCCTGCACGATCCCCGCCCCTTCCTGGACACCAACATCATCGGCACCTACACGCTCATTGAAGCTGCCAGGCAGCACCACAAGCGGTTCCACCACATCTCCACGGATGAGGTGTACGGTGACCTGGAACTCGATGACCCGGAGCGGTTTACCGAACAGACACCCTACAATCCCTCCAGCCCGTACTCATCCACCAAGGCAGGCTCAGACCTGCTGGTCCGTGCATGGGTCCGGTCCTTCGGGCTCCAGGCAACCATCAGCAACTGCTCCAACAACTACGGGCCGTACCAGCACGTGGAGAAGTTCATTCCCCGCCAGATCACGAACGTCATCGACGGGATCCGCCCCAAGCTTTACGGCAAGGGCGAAAACGTCCGTGACTGGATCCACGCCAACGACCATTCCTCCGCGGTCCTGGCCATTATCGCCAAGGGCAGGATCGGCGAGACCTACCTGATCGGCGCGGACGGGGAGAAGAACAACAAGGACGTCGTCGAACTGATTCTCAAGCACATGGGCCAGGCGGCGGACGCCTACGACCACGTTGTGGACCGTCCTGGCCATGACCTGCGCTACGCCATCGACTCCACCAAGCTCCGCGAGGAGCTGGGCTGGGAACCGGAGTTCTCCAACTTCGACGAAGGCATCGAAGCCACCATCGCCTGGTACCGGGACAACGAGGACTGGTGGCGCCCCCAGAAGGCCCAGACCGAAGCGAAGTACAAGGAACAGGGCCAGTAAACGAATGCCGATCGAATTTTCCAAAAAGCTCGCCGCACACGAAACGCCCATTCCCGGCGTCGTGCTCTATGACCTCCCGGTCCACGGTGACAACAGAGGTTGGTTCAAGGAAAACTGGCAGCGGGAGAAGATGCTGGAAATCGGACTGCCGGATTTCCGGCCGGTCCAAAACAACATCTCCTTCAACGAAAAGGCCGGGACCACCCGCGGCATCCACGCAGAACCGTGGGACAAGTTCATCTCGGTCGCAACGGGCCGGATCTTCGGTGCCTGGGTTGACCTCCGCGAAGGCCCCACTTTTGGTGCAGTCTTCACGGCGGAAATTGACCCGAGCCAGGCCATTTTCATTCCCCGCGGCGTAGGCAATGCCTTCCAAACCCTTGAGGACAACACTGCATACTCCTACCTCGTAAACGACCACTGGTCCGCTGACGCGCAGGGGCAGTACACCTTCCTGAACCTCGCGGATGAAACAGCTGCCATCGGCTGGCCGATTCCGCTGGAACAGGCGGAGCTTTCCGACAAGGACAGGGCGCATCCAGTGATGGCTGACGTCACCCCGATGCCAGCCAGGAAGATCCTCGTAATCGGTGCAGACGGGCAGTTGGGCAAGGCGCTGCGGAAGCTGTACGACGGCGACCCATCCGTCGAGTTCGCGTCCAGGGCCGAGTTCGACCTCACCACCGCGGAATCCTTCAGCAGCCGCAACTGGAAGAACTACACGGCGATCATCAACGCGTCCGCCTACACGGCTGTCGATGCTGCGGAAACTACTGAAGGACGTGCGGCCGCCTGGAACGTAAATGTCACGGCCGTCGCGCAATTGGCCAGGACCGCCGTCGAGCACAACCTCACACTGGTGCATGTCTCGTCGGACTACGTTTTTGACGGCTCCCGCCGCGTTCACGACGAGAACGAGCCCTTCGCCCCGCTCGGCGTTTACGGCCAGACCAAGGCCGCCGGCGACGCCATCGTGAGCGTTGTTCCCCGCCACTACATCGTGCGGACGAGCTGGGTCATCGGAGCCGGCAACAACTTTGTCCGGACCATGGCTTCCCTGGCGGAACGCGGCGTAGCACCATCAGTGGTCAACGACCAGATCGGCCGGCTGAGCTTTACCCAGGACATCGCCGCCGGCATCAAGCACCTGTTGGAGCACGAAGCTGAATATGGCGTCTATAACCTCAGCAATGAGGGTGAGCCGCAGTCATGGGCCGACATTGCCGCCGACGTCTACGAGCTGTCGGGCAGCCCAAGGGAAGCGGTGAGCGGAGTTACCACCGAAGAATACTTCAGCGGTAAAACCGCCGCGCCCCGCCCCCTCGCAAGCACGTTGGACTTGACGAAGATCAAAGCGACGGGCTTTGAGCCGGCCTCCTCCAGCAACCGGTTGGCCGAATACTTGAAGAATGAGTTGATCAACCCGTGACACTAAGCAACCGCAGGCCCGAAACACTGGTCATCATGCCTGCCTGGAATGAGTCCGAATCCATTGGCAACACCATTCGGGAAGTGTACGAGTTTGGGCCTCTGTGCGATGTATTGGTCGTCGACGACGGATCCCGCGATAACACTGCCCAGGTGGCACGTGATGCCGGCGCCATGGTCCTCCAGCTTCCTTTCAATATGGGAGTCGGCGGCGCAATGCGTACCGGATTCAAATATGCGAAGAACCATGGCTACAGCCAAGTGATCCAAGTCGATGCTGACGGCCAGCACGATCCGCGGGATATCAAAACGGTGCTGGACGGCCTTCAGGATGCCGACATTGCCATCGGCGCCAGGTTCGCCGACAAGGGCAATTACACGGTGCGTGGACCCAGGAAATGGGCCATGAAAGTACTGGCATGGACGGTTTCCCGTGTTGCCGGCACCACTTTGACCGACGTCACCTCAGGGTTTCGGGCCGCAAATACAAAAGCCATCCGCCAGTACGTGGATCACTATCCTGCGGAATACCTCGGCGACACCATCGACTCCCTTGTTGTCGCGATCCGTTCCGGCTGCACGGTTAAACAGGTTGGGGTTTCAATGCGCGCCCGCCAGGGCGGAACGCCAAGCCATGACCCCCTCAAAGCCGCCATTTATCTCGGACGCTCAGGAATGGCTTTGCTGTTCGCACTGACGCGAAAGAAAACCGAGCCGTCCACCAACTAGGAATTCAACATGTCACTCCTTATGGGTTCCATCGTCGTCGTGGCGATCCTGTTCTTTGTGTTCGAAATGCTCCGCCGCCAGAAACTGCGTGAAAAGTACGCTGTGCTGTGGATCGTGATCGGTATCGGCACCCTCCTGCTCTCGGCCTTCCCCTCCGTATTGGAGAAAGCCAGTGGACTCCTCGGAATCCAGGTACCGGCAAACCTCCTCTTCATCATGACGCTGGTCCTCCTGGTGGGAGTGTGCCTGCACCTCTCGAGGGAGCAGTCTCAGGCTGAAGACGAGGTGCGGATCCTTTGCGAGGAAGTAGCCCTTCTCAGGGCGGACCTGGCCGATGTTCGACACCGCCTGAAAGCGGTCTCCACGTCTGGGGAGGAACCCGAAAACGGCCAATAGGAGAGCCCGGCCGCGGATGTGAGGGAAACAACAAAAAAGGACGCCCGAGGCGTCCTTTTTTGTTCGCTGCTCCCTATCTGACGACGTGCTTCGCCAGCCGGGGCAGTGAATCGAACTTGCCTTTCCCGACTGATTTAAAGATTAGCGACACAGCGTTGAGCCGGGAGGTGGTGTGGAAACTCGCAGCGCGCGCGGCACCTTTCCAGCCAAGACGGCTGAACCGCTCAGCCTGCTGCTGAAAGAAGCGCCGCTCCTCATCAAAACGCCTGCCGTCCAGTGCACGCACCGACGAGTCGGACGCCTGGTGCCTGCGGTACAGGAAGGCCAGCACGGGATCAACAATCATCGAACCGTGCTCTGCGGCGATATCGAGCAAGAGGGCGAGGTCTTGGACAACGTCGAGACCTTCGGTGAACCCGATACGCTTGACCGTCTCTGAACGCCATGCCAGGGACGGGAAGTACGCCCAGTCGGCACGCACCAGGCTTGTCGCCATGGCCTCACCCTTAAGTTCGATGCGCTCACTGGTCTTGGGTGCATAGACCTTCTTCACAGCATCCACGAGCGGCGTGCACGCGATGCCCTGCTCATCAATTACCTGCACCCCCGGCTGGACAACGTCTGCCTTTGGGTACTCTTCGAAGGCGCTCACCACAACGTCGAGATAGTTGGGGAGCATGATGTCGTCGGCGCCCATAATGACGACGTAAGGGGCTTCTACGAGGGTCAGCGCCTTGCGGTAGTTGCCGTTTGCGCCCAGGTTCTGGTCGTTCTTGAGGTAGGTAACCCGAGGATCCGTGATGGTCGAAAACCATCGTTCGGGTTCAGGATCCGGGTACCCATCGTCGATGACAACAAGCCGCCAGTCCTGGTTCTCCTGATTCATTACGCTGCGGGCTGCAAGCTTCATCTGATGGACATCGCCGTAGTACGGCAACATTACGTCAACGGTCATGGACCTGAGGTTCCTTCCGTGGTTTCCGCGCGAAGAGCTCGGCGGCTGCGTCCCCTCGATTATAGTTGACTGGCATGCGTCCATTCGGGCAGGCACAGCTTGCTAGACTGCTTGGGACCTGCCCGCCCCGCTGGCACCGCCCGGAGGCCTGAGGAGAAAAACTGATGGAGCCCGAAACCGCCCCCAAGCCGCGCGTGAGCGTGTGCATGGCGGCGTACAATGGCGCGCGCCATATAGAGGAACAAATCGACTCAATCCTGAGCGAAATTGGCCCGCACGATGAGCTGGTAGTGGTCAACGATTGCTCCACCGACGAGACATCCCAGCTAGTGGCCGGCATCAATGATCCGCGGATCCGGCTCATCCAGGCCGAGCGCAACAACGGTTACGTCCGCACTTTCGAACGGGCCCTTGGTGAGGCGCGCGGAGAATTCGTATTCCTTTCCGACCAGGATGACGTGTGGCTCCCTGGCAGGGTGGAACGCATGATCTCCGCCATGGACGGCAAAAACATGGTTGTCAGCAATTGCCGGCACTTTGACGGTCCGCTGGGCTCGTTCCACGAAATTCGGCTGCGCTCCAAGGACTCGACACACAACCTCCGAAACATCCTCGGCATTGTCGTGGGCTACCGGTTGCACTGGGGCTGTGCCATGGCGCTCCGGCAGGAAATCCTCCAGCAGGTATTGCCTTTCCCCTCGTACATGACTGAATCACATGACCAGTGGGTGGCAACCGTGGGCAATGTCAACCGCTCCATTATCTACATGGAAGAAGACACCATCCTTCACCGACTGCACGGCGGGAACCTGACCCCTCACGGCATCCGCTCCGCCTCAAAGATAGTCCGGGCACGTATCGCGTTCCTCCGCAACGTTGTCGAGGCTGTACGACGACGCTTTCGCCACGCCAGGACGGCGCAGTAATGGCGCCTGCAGACTTTGAAGCCAAAGAACCGCACCAGGACGTGTGCGGGGTCGTTTCCGCATACAACCCAGGTCCGGAAAACGTCTCCAACGTCAAATGGCTGCTGCGCTTCGTCTCCCACGTTGTGGTCGTCGACGACGGCTCGCCGGGCGACGTTTCACAGGCGCTGGCGGAGATGGAGGACGCCGGCGCAATCGTGGTACGGCTGAGCACTAACTCCGGCATAGCACGGGCACTGAATGTTGGAATCAAGGAAGCAGTGGAGCGGTGGGGTCCGGAGTGGATCGTCACCATGGACCAGGACTCCCGCTTTACCGGCGATTACATCACGTCCGCACTCGAAACCGCGGCTTCCTCCCGCGAGCCTCGAAGCGTGGGCATGGTGTGCGCGGAGTCACATAACCATATTCCACTGCCCACCTGGGGCGATCGGCAGGAAGCCCAGATCTTCGACCCCATGACCAGCGGCAGCTTGGTACGGACAAGCGTCTTCAATGTCGTTGGGTTCTTTGACGAGGGCTTTTTCATCGACTGCGTGGACTCTGAATTCAATGCCCGCCTACGCGAGCATGGACTCCGTGCCCTCGCGGGACGGGGATGCAACCTGGAGCACAGCCTTGGCAGTGCGCGCCCCATGAAAATTCTGGGATGGCATGCCCGCGTCGGCTCAAAGAAGCTGTTCGTCTACTACCACGCGCCGTTCCGTGTTTACTACATCACCCGCAATTCACTCATCCTTGCCCGCCGGTATGCGATGAAACAGCCAACGTGGGTGCTTCGCAGGATTTACATGGAAATCCAAAGCAACGTTGTCCGCTTTGGATTTGGCCCCAATAGGCGGAAGCATTTCGTCGCGGCCGTGGCAGGTGTCCGCGATGCGCTCCGTCAGAAGATGGGCAAGATAGACGACGCCCTCGCCGCCCGCCTGCGCTAAGGAAGAATCCCAGTACTCAGGGCAACCCCCTGGCCCGGCCGAGATCGAAAGACACCCATGACCACCAACTCAGGAACCATCTTCGTCCTCTACCACAAGGGACTCAGGACCGGGGGGCCGGAAGCCCTCCACCAGCTCGTCGACATGCTGCGCGAGCTTGGCCAGGATGCCTTTCTCGTCCCGCATCCCCACACGGCCCGGAACCCGCGGGTGGAACAGTACAACATCTATGACGCACCGGAAGCCCCTGAAATCGTGGATGCGCCCGGGAACACGGTGGTTTTCCCGGAAACCTATGTTTTTGAGATGTCGAAAGTGAAGCACGCCCGGCGGATGTGCTGGTGGCTCAGCATCGACAATTCCCTGACGTTCATGGCCGAACGGATGTGGCACCGCAACCAGGCCGGCCTTTTGAAGAAGGCACGCGAAGCCGCCTTTCCCTATGCCCGGATGTGGAAGAACCGCGTTAATCCGGAGTCCCTTCGGAAGGACCGTGACGTTGTCCATTTGGTGCAGTCGTCCTATGCCTGGGCCTTTATCGCCACGCGCCTGGACGTCGTACCCTCACTCATCTCCGATTACACACCAACGGACGAGTTCCAGGGGACCACAGCCCTTCAGCGCAACCGCAACATGGTCACGTACAACCCCGCCAAGGGTGGGCACATCATCGAAGCCGTCAAGGCCCAATGCCCTCCTTCCTTGGAATGGCGTCCCATCGTAGGAATGACCCGGGCGGAAGTCGTCGAAACCCTCCAGGGCTGCGGCGTATACCTGGACCTGGGTCATCACCCTGGCAAGGACCGCATGCCCCGCGAAGCCACGTTGTCCGGCGCGCTCACCGTCGTTGCCCGCCGGGGCTCAGGTGCTTTCTATGCCGACGTCCCCATCCCCTGGGAGCACAAGATCACCCCCGGCGACGAAGAGGTGGCAACAGCCGTGGGGATGCTGCCTCGGCTCATCGAAAACTTCGATGTTGAAGTGGCAAAACAGGACACCTACCGGGCAACCATCCTGAATGAACGTTCCCGGTTCAAGCGGGAGGTTGAAGACGTGTTCGTGAACGGCCGGCTTGGCAAGGACGCGTATGACTACCTGTAGCAAACCAGCCAACCCCGGAGCAGCGACGGCATGATCAAAAGGATCGCGGCGTTCGCCGGGTTACCCTTGCTCGCCTCGCTGGCCTCCTTCATCCTCCTGCCAATCATTGCAAGGGTGGGCGGCGCTCCGGCGTGGAACTCTTTGGCTGTCGGGCAGGCCGTAGGCGCCATTGCCGCCATTGTCATCGGGCTCGGCTGGCCCCTCACGGGACCCGCCGCCGTCGCGTCAGCCAGCGAGGAAAGCGTGCGGCGCCGGCATTATGCCGTCAGCTTCGTCACCCGCTCGTTCATGTTCGTTTGCTCTGTGCCCCTGATGGCGCTCGCCCTGGGGTTCGCTAGCGGCACCAGCCAGTTCCCGGTCGCATTCCTGATGGCCTGCGCCCAGGCGGCGGCGGGCCTGACGCCGGCCTGGTACTGCATCGCGACCGGACACGCCGGCCGGATAGCCAAGTACGACGTCCTGCCGAGGATGGCAGCGACGCTCGGAGTGATACCGCTGATTTTCGCGACGAGTGAGATCTATCTGTACCCGCTGGCATTGCTGGTGCTGGGCTTGACAGGAACCTTCTGGTTCAACAAGAACCACTCCGACCGCCAGGATTACAGGGGCCTGTCACTACCGGTTGTTTTCAGGGAAATCTGGGGATTGCGGGCAGGCGCAGGAATCACTGTAGCTGCCGGAGCTTACGCTTCAACGCCTGTACTGGTGGTTCAGTTTGCTGCGTCGGCAAGCGGCCTGGCCGCCTTTGTGTCGGCCGAGAAGCTGTACCGGATCGGTCAACTGGCTACTGCCGCGTTGGGCAACAGCCTGCAGGGCTGGGTCAGCGAGTTTGGTACGGACCACCGTCAGAGGCGGAAGTTTTCGCTGGTGGCGCTGTCCGGACTTGGTACCGCCGGGTGGCTGATCATGGCCCTCCTCGGGCCTTGGGCCAGCACGCTGCTTTTTGGCCCGGCACTGGCTGCGGACTTTTGGACGTGCTTCTGGTTTGGCCTGTCATTCCTCCTGGTATGTGTCACAACGTCGACTGGCGCCCATTGGCTGGTTCCGGCCAAGCAGATGCGGGTCGTGTTCACCAGTACCATCGCCGGTGCCGTTGTGGGCCTCCCCGCCATGATTGTCCTGGCCGGACTGATGGGCGGCCAAGGCGGGGCCCTTGGCCTGGCGATAGGTGAAATCCTGGTCACCGCAATTCAGTTCGCAGCCGTTTTGCGGCTCATCCGGGCCAAAGCCCCGGAGGACAAGGTGGAGGGATTGACTCCATGATATGGTTCGGCTTCCTCCCGGTGGTGGTTTTGGCAGCCCTCCTGCTGTACGTCCCCGGAGCCCTGATTGCCAGCTGCCTGAAATTCCGCCCGGGTGCTGTCCTTGGTCTTGCACCATTGCATTCGACGGCGGCCGCAGGCCTTGCGGGTGTCATTGCCGGACAACTGGGGATCCCTTGGAGTGTCCTGCCGTTTCTGCTGGTGAGCGCCCTGATTGCCGCGGCCGCACTGGTGATTACACGGGGCATTCCGTGGCGAATGCCCCGGATCCCGTCATGGCGGCAGTGTCTCCCCTTCGCTGCCATCGCCCTGGCTTCTGTTCCGATAACCTGGCGCTTCATCCAGCTGGTCGGCTCACCTGAGCATCCCTCACAGGTATTCGATAACGTCTTTCACCTCAACGCCATCCGGTTCATCCTCGACACCGGCAATGCTTCCTCGCTGAACCTTGCTTCTATCCAGGGGGTGAGCGGCTTGGATGCTGTCTATCCGGCGGCATGGCATTCTTTTGCCGCCTTACTGGTGCAGTTGGCCGCCGTCGATATCCCTACAGCGCAAAATGCACTGAATCTGGTCGTAGCAGCTGTTCTGTGGCCCGCTTCCTGCTTTTTTCTGGTGGCAAAGACCGTTTCGAGAAGGCCCGCTGCGCTTATCCTTGCAGCCGTTGTCGCCGGGACACAGGTGGCGTTCCCGTTCCTTATGATCGTCTGGGGACCGTTGTTCCCCTACGCCCTGGCAATTAGCATGATGCCCGCCGCCATCACTGCCCTGGCCGGGCTGGCACGGCTCGGACGGACCCGTACGGATCCGCTGCGGAGCTGGACCTGTGCGCTCGCCATCGCGATGGCGGGCCTTGCCTTCGCCCACACCAGTTCCATTAACACCACTATGGCTGCTGGTTTTCCGATCGCTGCCCTGCTGTGGTGGCGGCTTGCTGAGCGGGCTAAACTGCGGCAACCTGACCCGCGACGGGCCTGGCTGCTTATTGCCGGGACGTTGGCCGTTGTTGTTGTTGCAGCCGCCCTCTGGTTCAAGCTCCGCCCTGCTCCGTACGACAACTGGGGACCATCCGTTAAGCCGGGTGCCGCCGTCGGTGAAATCCTGACAATGAGCCCGATGCAGTCAGCCATCCCGGCTGTGGTGGTCTCGGTCCTGTCCATCGCGGGATTGCTCACGGTCTTCCGGATGGGCAGCCTCCGTTGGCTCGCCGCCTGTTATGGCATCGTCGGGGCGCTCTATGTCGTGGCAGCATCACTGCCTGAGAGCGCCCTTAGGGACGCTCTGGTGGGGACCTGGTACCAGGACACCTACCGGCTGGCGGCTCTCCTGCCGCTGTTCGCGACGCCGCTTGCCGTGGTCGGCGGACTGCGCATATGGGATTCCTGGCGCGCTTCCGCCGCGGCCTTCAAACTCCAGCGCGTGATCGGACACCGGTTTCGTTGGCGCTCACACACCGGGGCAACTGCACTGGCAACCATTACGGCCTTTGCCTTCGCTGCGCTCGCAACTGTCGCTGGCCCCTTGTCGCACTATATCGCCGGCGCCGCCACCGTCTATCGGTTCGACGCTGGATCCGACTTGTTGACTCCTGACGAGTTGGCGTTGTTGAAACGAATCCCCAGTCAGGTTCCTCCGGATGCAGTCATCGCCGATAACCCCTGGAACGGCAGCTCTTTGGCCTACGCTTATGCGAACCGGCGGGTACTGACGGCTCATCTGTTTGCGGAGAAGGACGCTGACACATCGCTTATCGACCGAGAACTGAAGGAAGCTCCGGAAAACGAAGCCGTCTGCAGCGCGTTGAAGAAAAAGAATGTGCAATACGTTTTGGACTTTGGATCGCAGTACCTGATCGATTTGCCGGGATCCGAAACCTATCCCGGTGTAACCGACATAAGTGATGTCCAGGGGCTTGACCTTGTAGATTCACAAGGTGACGGGGCCAAACTTTACCGGATCACGGCCTGCCCATGACCATGGGCAACTGCCGGGAGACATCAGCCTGCCCGTACCTGCTCCGCGTCGGCATTAGGCTGGACAGGTGATTCCTGTTTCCCGCCGAACATCCCGTCTCCTGGCCGCCGCTTTACTGTCGGGGCTCTTCACCCTAACCTCGTGCTCCACCACTCCCCCCGGAACCATCCAGGGCGCTCTTACCGGCATCGGCAGCAACGCCGGGCAGGGAGCCGTCAGCGCTTGGGGTTTGGCATGGGGCAGCGCGGTCAAGGGCACTTCGGTCAGCTTCTCGCCCGATGGTTCCGCGGCGGGGCTCAAGGCGTTCCAGGACGGACAAGCGCACTTTGCAATCACTTCTGCTCCGCTGCCTGAGCGGGAGGCTGCAGCGGTGCGCGGTATGTGCACTGATAAGGGCGCATTATCGCTGGCAGCCGGAGTCCTGCCGGTAGGTGTTGCGGTCAAGATCAAAGGCGTAAATGACCTTGTGCTGGACCCTCGAACCCTCGCAGCCATACTGCGCGGGGAAATCACGCGATGGAACGATTCGAGGCTGGCTGAGCTGAACCCTGGAATTGCGTTGCCGGACCTGGCAATCACTGTTCTTGTTCCGGAAGGGCCGTCGGATACAGTGCGGCCCGTCAACAACTACATCAGTGAGCGGACAGGCACCGACTGGGATCCCGAGCATGAAGACCGCTGGCCAGCCGACGTAGTCGGGCAGTCGTCGTCGCCGCCGCTGGCTCTTGCGGACAAACTTGACGATACGAATGGTGGCCTCTCCATTCTCGATGGAAGCATTATCGGCAACAGGTTTACTGCAGCCCAACTGATGTTCGACGGGAAGCCCCGGAGGCTGCAAGCCTCCTCGGTGGTAGACGCTGTCAGTACGGGCGATGTAGAAGCCTCATCAACCTCAGTCGTCCAATCGTTGGATGGGCGCTCCGGATATGCCCTGGGCACTGTCATTTACCTGCACGTCTGCAGGGAGTACTCGGAACCGGCCCTGAGCCGGCTGGGCCGCTCGTTCAGCGAAAATGTCTTTGGCAGCGATGCCCAGAAGAACGCCAACGCATTCGCGTTTGTCATGTCACCTAGCAAAAAAGCCGCAAGCGAAGGACTGGCACTCATCAGCACCATTGGAGACGGACAATGACCCTGCTCTTCCGAAATGTTCGACGACGTGGGTTGCCCCGACCACTGCCTACTTTCGGTCTTCTCACGGCACTGTTCTTTCTGCTGTTCGGATTGTGGTCGGCCGCCACCCCCCTCATGGGCTCTCCAGACGAGCCCGCGCATACCATTAAGGCCGCAGCTGTAGTTCGCGGCCAGATCCTGGTGGAGGAAGGTACCTCGTTCGGCCACGGCGTCCACGTACGTGTACCCAACTATATTGCGAGCCTCCACGCCCAAAGCTGCTACAAGTTCAACCGGGCTCAGGCTGCCGATTGCACAGCTCCCATTTATGCCGACGACACCTTCACAAACATTGCTGTGACCTCTGCAGGCTCCTATAACCCGATGTACTACTTTGTTGTCGGGTTGCCATCACTACTGATGTCCGGCGCCCCGGCGCTCTATGCCATGCGGCTGGTAAGCGCTCTACTCTGTGCCGCTTTCTTTGCAGCCGGCTTCACCGCACTGACCGAACTGAGGCGTCCGAAGTACCCCGTCTTGGTTGCGGCCCTGACAATGACTCCGATGATCCTGTTCCTTGGCGGGGGCATCAACCCGAACTCCTTGGAGATTGCGGCCACCATGGCAGCATTCGCGGGGTTCGTGGTGATCCTCGACAACTGGCGGGACACAAGACGTGTGATCCCCGCGCTGGCCACTGTTGCCGTGTCCACGGTGGCACTCGCAAACGCCCGGCAAATATCGTTGATATGGCTTCTCTGCGCCCTGATCGTCGGTGTCTGCTCTTTCCGGTTCCGGCGCACTGTCACCGTCTTTAAGGACAGGCGGGTGCTCGCTGCCGTGGGTTTGGCCGTTCCAGGGGCATTGTTGGGGTTAGTTTGGATGTACCTGGCAGCTAACGGGCCAGCAAACGTCGGCGTGGCGCCAGAGGGAATTGCCAATCCACATCCCGACGCCCCCCTGTACCGCGGTTTCATGATTATGCTCGACCGGACGTACGATTTCTTCCCGCAGTACATCGGAACCATGGGATGGCTCGACACCCCTGCACCCGAACTAGTGACGCTGGTTTGGGGCGGATTGATGATCGCCGGCCTGCTGATCCCTTTCTGTGTCCGGCCGCTTCGCAACTGGACCGGATACTGGGTTGCCCTCGCAATGCTCTACCTGGTTCCTGCGCTGCTGCAGACCGCGCTATGGCGTGGGATGGGGTTCATCTGGCAAGGACGCTACACGCTTCCCCTTGTTGTGGTCCTATTCGTCAGCGTAGGTCTTGGGCTGAGGAAACTCAGATTCCCGGACGGCCCCGTTGCCTTACACGTTTCGCGGATCATGTTCTGGCTCATTGTTTTCTGCCACACCTTGACCTTCGCATATGTCTTGAGGCGCTACGTTGTAGGCATTAGTGAGATCGCCAACTGGCAGACGCTTTTCTCTTCGCCTGACTGGCAGCCGCCGTTCGGTTGGCTCCCCTTGACCATCGCTTACCTTCTTATAACCGCGCTCGCGGGCCTGATCCTGTTCCGCTACCTCTTCACCGGGCAGCCTTTGATAGCTCGCTCGGTGAGAGCTGGAAGGCCGGGCCGGCTCTCCACTTCGGGAGCCACCGCCCACGCGGAGCGGAACGCTGCGGCAGACCTTATTTCCGCATCCGGGGCCTCCCACCCCGTTTCCCCCGAGCCCGAAGTCTCCAGGGCGCCGCGGGAACCGTCCATGTAATTCGAAGGTGCCGCACGGCAGGCCGTGATGCGTACGCTTCAAGCCTCCGGCACTCACAACGAGCGCCGGAGGCTGTTTTGGCTATGCACATGTGTAAAGCCCGGGCGTGGCCGAAGCGTTCCACCCAGCCTGGGCGGCGCCATAGCCCTCCCTGCCCCTTCAGAACGGGGCACTGGATGTGGTCACACCGTCGATCGTGCTGGACCGTTGGGCCGGGCTTGCATGTGTTCGGCCAGCCGCAGGGCCTGCTCACTGCGGAATGAAAGGTGCCCGGAAGCAGGCCCTTCAGGGTTTGGCGTCGTTCGTCCGGGCTGTCTGTTGCCCGAGTTGCCCCCCCCGGAAGCCCCCTACCGGGCAGAGAACTAGTTCGTTTCCACGTCCTGCGGTTCACGCCGGAAGATCCAGTGCCGGTAGAGGAAATAGTTCCAAACCGTGGTGAGAGTCGTTGCAGTGGTCTTGCCCAAAACATACGACCAGCCAAGAGCATCAAAACCGGTAACTATCACATCACTTACGACGATGTTCAGTAGAACCAGGAGCAGGTACTTTGCTGCGCTGACGCTTCCCTTGTTCGTTGCCTGGAAAGTGAATACTCGCTGGAGCAGAAAATTGAAAACCAGGCTAACGACGAACGCAATGGGCGTGGCAATCCAAAGGTCTACGCCGAACCCTTCGTGAAGCACCGCCAGCAGTCCCAGATCAAGCGCAAATGAAAGACCACCAACCGCCAGAAATCTGACTACGGGATGCCGGTAAAGGACCATAGCAAGGCGTGGCACAGGAGGAGCTGCCTCGGCGGAAGATTTATTGGATGACGGCATGCCAGAACCGGGAATTCGCATCGTGGGGTTGATCCTCTCCAGTGGAACGGAGTGTTCAGCCTCTTGACAGCCAGCCTCCAAGTACGCTTAAAGCTATCATGCCACATTCGACGCTCCCTCCCCTGTTAGCCAAGTTCAACCACCTAAAGACCCACCGACCCGCCCCCTCATCCTTCCGAGTCCTCATAGTTGCCTGGCTGCTCTTTGGATGCATCGGAAGCGTATGGAGTTTCGCTTCGCCCCTCATGTCCATTCCTGACGAACCCGCTCACACCATCAAGGCGGCAGCAGTAGCCCGTGGACAACTGTCGGGAACCAGCTCCGGAGTCCAAGGTGCCCCCTTGATGGTTCAAGTGCCCGGTTACATCGCGGATCTTAACCAACATGTATGTTTCGCGCAAAAATCAAACGTAACCGCTGACTGCGCGACTCCGATCGACTCCTCCGATCGAGGATGGAGAACCGGCAAGACATCCGCCGGAAACTACAATCCTGTGTATTACGGCATTGTCGGCCTGGGTAGCCGCGGCCTCAGCGGCGAAACTGCGATATATGCCATGAGGCTGATCAGTACGTGGATGGTGGCATTCTTCCTGGCTGCAATCTTCGCAGCCACCGCGTCCTTGCGTCGTTTCCACCGGCCAGTCATCGCGGCTTCAATAGCACTGACACCAGCTGTCTTCTTCTTAACCGGCTCGATCAACCCGAATGCGCTGGAGATTGCCTCCACGGGGGCCGTATTCGCGAGTCTTTGCGCCATCGCCGAGCAAACGGCCAGCAAGGTTAGGCTCAGCACTCTGCTCTTAGTTGTCTTCACCCTGTCCGCCTCAGTTCTCGCACATACCCGTCCGCTTTCCCTCTTGTGGTTGGCAATTGCCGCGACCGCCGCTGTGCTCTGTTTTGGCATCAATGCTTCTCTGCGCACGCTGGCACAAAGGAGATTCCAGGTAGCGCTGCTCATCGTCGGCGTATCGTGCGCTTTTGCACTGTGGTGGGTCGTGTCGGCGAAAAGCTTCGAAAGCCTGCTGGCGGGCGCCCCCATTCCTGCGGAGAGTGCAGCTGTTGCCATGCTCGACAAAACGGTTTTCTTCATGGTGGAGTACGTAGGTGTCCTTGGGTGGATCGACACTCTGCCGCCGCCGGCCGCTCTCTACGCCTGGGTCCTGGGGTTTGGGGCCATGTTGTTCCTTGCCTACACGGCCCGCCCTCTCAGGGCGCGCTGGGTCATGGTGCTGCTGACGGTTACCGTTATCGCAGTTCCAACCGCCCTGCAAGCAAGCTCAAGCGAACAGCTGGGTTGGATTTGGCAGGGAAGATACACGCTGGCAATGGTTGTCACCCTCATCTTGGCGGCTGGAATCGCAACGCGCTTCCGCCCGTTCCGTATTACGCCTTGGACTAAGTCCATGGTCCGCTGGGGGTTGGTTCTTGGGGGATTGGCGCACGCCTATGTGTTCCTGGAAGGCTTGCGCCGCTACACCATCGGGATTCAAGATCACGTCAACTGGACAGAGATGTTTGAACCGCTGTGGCAGCCTCCAGGTACCTGGCAAGTGCTCGCGGTCATCTACATCCTGCTGTTGGCAACCTGCGGTAGTTTCCTCTACCGCCTCTTGACTACGCCGCCGGCACAGGCACGGCAGAAGCATATAGCCCCGTTGCAGCCACCGCTCAGCAGATGATGAGCGGCGGGAGATTCATTTAGAAGCGCCGGCGCTCCTGGTGGCAGGGTCATTTTTATGGCCCTGCGCCGGGGCGGCGGCATCGAAGGTGGCGCGCCAGGCCTCCATCGAAACAAGGGCCGGCAGCGCCGACCTGTAGTTATCAGCCAGCGCATTCCAGTCTTTGTACAGTCGTGCATGCTGTCTGGCCGACCGTGTCAGCATTGCCCTGAGCTTTTTCGGATCGCGCCTATACCAGGAGGCGGCCGTACCCTCCGCGTTTGAAACTACGACGGAGTCGTAGTGGGCTATCCGAAACCAGCGATTATCAAGGTGGGCAAGGTACGCCTGGGGGCGTTCCAGCGATTCCGGCGGGGGCTGCTTCATCAGCTGCCGCGCCACCATGGTCAAACCCCACTGGACCATGTCCTTCTTGGCGGGCATTTGGACATCGGCAGCGGCCGAGAGGCCGGCGCCCAGTGCAGGCGCAGGAAAATCGTCCACGTCCTCGCGCATCGTTGCGTCGGAGTATGACTCACGGAGTTCGTTGATCTCCGCGAGCTTTGTACTCAGGGAGGGATGCAGGTGCCCGGGACCTGTCAGGAGGTCGTCCCTTCCAGCCAAACGATTGTGCGCGGTGAAGTACTGCAGGGATACCAGATGTTTGACGTCTTCCTGGAAAGACTCCCGAAGGACGTTGCCCCCTTTGGGATAGGGACTATGGAGAAGTGCGGTAATGAGCCGGTTACGGTTGTGGAAGTAGGCCTGCCAGCCCACAAGGTCGTCTTTGTCTATCCAGGAGATGTGCCAGAGTGCCGCCCCTGGAAGGGATACCGTCCGGATTCCGGCAGCTCTGGCCCGAAGACCATACTCGGAGTCATCCCACTTAATGAACACGGGCAGGGGCAGGCCAATCGTCCGGATGACGGACGTCGGGATCAGGCACATCCACCAACCGTTGTAATCTACGTCGACGCGGCGGTGAAGCCATGGCGTCTGCCGAAGGTTGGAAACGCCAAAGTCGTGCCGCATCTGCATATCCTGATGCGGCTGGCCTGGCGAGAAGCGGCGGGCGTCGATGGTCTCGCCCATCGAATACAAGGTGCTCCTGCTGTAGAGATCGAACATATGGCCACCAACGATGGTGGGATTCTTGCATCTGCCGGAAAAAGCCATCATCCGCATGATGCTCTCCGGCTCCATGACGACGTCATCGTCCAGGAGGAGAACGTAGTCGCTGCCGTTTTCGACAGCTTCGTACATTCCCCGCGCGAAACCTCCTGAACCCCCAAGGTTGGCCTGGTCGATCACCCTGAGTTTTGGGCCAAAGAGCTCCGCAACCTCTGCGAATCCGGGCTGGTGCGCCACTTTTCGTGACCCTTGGTCGACGATGATAACTTCCTTCGCCAGTTCAAGGGCATCCGGATGCTCAACGAGCGAGCGAATGTTGGCGAGGCAGAAGTCGGGCTTGTCCATAGTAGTGATCTGGATCGTCGCCCGTTCCCCGGACCTCAGCGGCTGGGGCCCTTCCCAGCGTGCCTGCTTTAGGACGAGGTCGCCGCGGCTCGACGCCAGATCGAACCAATACCAACCGCCATCACCGAATGGTTTGATGGACAACTCGAATGCCGTCGTCGTGTCGCCATCCAGCCTTGCGCCTTCAACACGCTGGATCGTTCCGCGGGCATTCGATTTGTAGACGGTGACCGAACCATGGCCGGAGGTCTCAACGACAAGCCGGATTTGCCTGACATGGGTCCATCGCCGCCAGTAACTGGCCGGGAAGGCATTGAAGTAAGTTCCGAGCGAAAGCTGTTCGCCTGAACGCACACGAATGGAATAACGGGACACCAGGTCATCGAAATGCACCTCCTTCGGGCTTGCCCCAACAAGGTGCAGCCTCTCTCCAAGAGGCTTGGGATTCCGGGCAAACTCGTTGCTCTCCTGCATCCGAACGCCGCTTGCCGGGCCGGCGTCCGCATAGAGGGACATGGTGTCCACTCCTGATTCCGGAGGGAATATGACCCTCTGGAGCGTTGCCCAGCCCGGCGTGTCAGTCATGCGTCGACGCCTCCGCTTTCCAGCTTTACGCCGCTTTCGAAGTGCAGCCGGATCTTGTTGTCAAACATGCTCAGTGCCGAACCGATGGCCATGTGCATGTCCAGGTACTTGTACGTCCCGAGACGCCCGCCGAAGAGGACGTCCTTCTCGGCCGCCGCCAGGTCGCGGTATTTCAGGAGCCGTTCCCGGTCAGCGGACGTGTTGACCGGGTAGTACGGCTCATCACCCTTCTCGGCGAAACGTGAGAACTCTCGCATGATGACGGTCTTTTCCGTCTGGTAGTCACGCTCGGGGTGGAAGTGGCGGGGCTCGATGACCCGGGTGTAGGGGACGTCGTCGTCGTTGTAATTCACAACGGAGGTGCCCTGGAAGTCCTCCATGTCCAGCACTTCTTCCTCGAAGTCGATGGTGCGCCAGGACAGGTCACCTTCAGCGAAGTCGAAGTAGCGGTCCACGGGGCCCGTGTAGATCACCGGGATGTTCCCGACCACCTTGTTCTTGCTGTACTCATGCGACTCATCGAAGAAATCGGTGTTGAGCCGGACCTCGATGTTCGGGTGCTCCGCCATCTTTTCGATCCACGCCGTGTAGCCGTTCGTGGGCAGGCCCTCGTACTTGTCGTTGAAGTACCGGTTGTCGTAGTTGTACCGCACCGGGAGCCGCGAAATGATGCCGGCCGGCAGGTCCTTGGGATCCGTCTGCCACTGCTTGCCGGTGTAGTGCTTGATGAAGGCCTCGTACAGGGGACGGCCGATCAGCTGGATGCCCTTGTCATTGAGGTTCTGCGGATCGGTCCCGGCGAGCTCGCCGGCCTGCTCCTGGATGAGTTCCCGCGCCTGGCCGGGTGTCAGGTTGGCACGGAAGAACTGGTTTATGGTCGCCAGGTTGATGGGGAGTGAGAAGACCTCCCCCTTATGCACGCCATAGACCTTGTGGACATAGTTCGTGAAGGTCGTGAACCGGTTGACGTACTCCCACACCCGCTCGTTGGATGTGTGGAAGAGGTGGGCGCCGTAGCGGTGCACCTCGATGCCGGTCTGCTCTTCTTTTTCGCTGTAGGCGTTGCCGCCGATGTGGTGGCGGCGGTCGATGACGACGACCTTCAAGCCCAGCTCAGTGGCGGCCTGTTCTGCGATTGTCAGGCCAAAAAAGCCGGACCCTACGATGACGAGGTCAGCGGTCACAAAATCTCCTGGATTGAATGCGGGCAGCGCAATTGTGCGCATTGTCTGCTGCTCTAGCCTACCCGAGGGATAGCGGGCCCCGTCGAATCGAATGCCCCTGCCACTTGTCCACATAGAAGATTCAGGCCGTGTTCCACACCATGCCGATTGCCTAGCGTGGATTCAAAGGCACCGAAGGATTCACGCCCATGACACTTCACTGCACACTGGTCCGCAGCCCCCACGCGCTTCCGGCCGGGCCGCCCATGGAACTTTCCATTACGGCACCACCGGGCACTTCCGGCGCAAAAATCCACGCCCGGCTGGTGGAGAGGTTCGGCACGGGGGCGGTCTCTATCGGCGGGGATGACCTGTGTTCCATGAGCCTCGGCAAAGCACCCCTTGTGAATGGCGCCATCCTGGTCGACGGCGGGAGCCAGCCCCCCAGCCGAAGAAGGCCGAGGAGTCCGGCTCCTGATCCCGCTGCACCCATCGCGCTGGCTGTGCACACCGGCGCCGGAGCAGGCATCCTGGTCCCCCTGAGGCGCGGCACCTACACGATAGGCAGAAGCAATACGCGCATCGTGGTTCCCGATCCTGAACTCTCCCGCGAACATGCCCGCCTGGTGGTCACCGAGAAGGACATCATGATCGTTGATCTGGAGAGCGCCAACGGCACCTATGTGGACGGCGGACGGGTCCGCCATGCGCGCGTCACCACTGACTCCACCATCCGCTGCGGCAACACGGCAATGTCGCTCGTCTTCCTGGACCTGCCTGACAAGGCACTGGCCGACGCCGGCACGTCAGTTAAGGAGCCCCTCACCGTTCCAGGCCTCACCGAGTCCGGCAATCGCGGAATCCTTCTGCTCACCGCAGTGCTCCCCCTGGCCATCGGCATAGGACTCGCGGTCCTCACAGGAATGTGGATGTTCCTTGCTTTCGCGGCCGTCTCGGCAGTCTCCGTACTCATCCCGCTGGCGACGGGCCGCCGCCAGGCGCGCGAGTTCGCACAACGGATCCAGTCGGCAGTGGAGGAGGACCGGAAGCGGCGGCAGCGGGCGGGGCCCTCCCTCCCGCTGCTGATGCTGGCTGCCCGCCACGGGCAGGTTGCGCCTTCGCGGGCCGAGGGGAACGGCAGGGTGTGGCTTCGCCTCGGGCAAGCGGCCCAGGAAGCCTGTCTGAAAGTCGAGTCGGGGACCGCGCCCCGCATTGTTCCGTCAGTCGGGGAAGTCCCCGTGCTGCTGGATCCGGATCCCCCCAACACCACGTTCCGCGGGCCTCGGACCGTGGCGGAGGCGATGATCAGGTCGCTCGTCATGCAGTTGGCAGGCTACCCGTGTGGCAGCAGGACCCGCATCATCATCTGCGGCCCGCTGGAAAGTCTTCCGCTCCCTGCCCGCCTTCTTCCCGGCGTGACCCTCGCAGGAACCCGGCGTGCCGGCATGAAGGCACTCGCGGACGGCTTCGGCTCCCCCTATGATCACGGTGTCCTCCTGTCCATCGAAGCGTCACTTATGGACGAGGACGGACTACGGGAAAAGGCAGCAGGGTTGGGCTGGCAAGTGCTCCAGTTTTGTGAGCCTGACACCGTTCCGGGTGTCCCCGAAGTGGTACTCGCCGAGCGGCAGTCGTTCCTGCGGGAAACGGGGCGCCGCATTGCGTTCGTCCCGGACCTGGCACCCGAGGACGTGTTCAGCAGCTTCTGTCGGCAGGTAGCGGCCTCTCCGAGGCCGCCGGAGGGCCAGGAGCGCCCGGTCCCGTCTGCCTGCGCACTGGACGAACTGCTGCCGATCACTCCCGCAGACACTGCTGCCCGCTGGGCTGCGAGCGCCGGCATCCGCGGTCTAGGCGTTCCGCTGGGACTCGGAGCAACGGGGCCTCAACTTCTTGACCTGCTGAATGATGGTCCCCACCTGCTGGTGGCGGGAACCACAGGCTCGGGCAAATCGGAACTGCTCCGAAGCCTGGCGCTGGCGCTGGCGCTCACCCACCCCCCGGACAGGGTCAATTTCCTCTTTGTCGATTTCAAAGGCGGATCGGGCCTGGGTCCGCTGGCGGGCCTGGTCCACTGCGTCGGCGTCCTGACGGACCTGTCCACCCACGAACTCGAACGGACCCTCGCATCACTTCGGGCGGAAATCAGGGTCCGGGAGGAAGCCCTCGCCGCTGCCCGGGTTCCGGACCTCACCGCCTACCGTTCCACACGCGCATCCCTTAGTTGTCCCCTTCCCCATCTGGTCATCGTCATCGACGAGTTTCGGATGCTCGTGGACGACGCTCCAGAGGTAATCCGCGAACTCATGCGGATCGCTTCCATCGGGCGCTCGCTCGGCCTGCACCTCGTCATGGCAACCCAGCGTCCCCAGGGAGCGCTGACCGCCGACATCCGCGCCAACGTCACATCCAGCATTGCGCTTCGCGTCCAGTCGGAGATGGAGTCCCACGACGTCATCAGGACCGCGGCGGCAGCCGGCATCAGGCTGGCAACTCCGGGGCGTGCCTTTATTGCCCGCGGCATGGAGGAGCCGGAGGAATTCCAGGCGGCAGCAACCGGAGCGTGCCGTGCCATGGCAGTCGAAGAGACGGAGGTACAGCTCGCCACGGAGTATCTGGAGGCCGTGGGCGAAGACACCGCGGCCACCGCCGGCACCGCAGACCTGACACCGGCAGAAGCAGCAGCTCCCCTCGTCTCGCTGCTTCGAAATCTTTGGGCCTCACAGGCAGGGGCAGCACCACGGCCGCCGGTTGCCCCTCCTCTGCCCCGGAAGCTCACTCAACCCCAGAGGAAAATATCCCGTGGCGGCCTGACCGCCGGGGCAACGGCGAAGGACGGCACCAGTCAGTGGACCATTGATCTGGGCCTGGTGGACTTGCCCGAGCGCCAAGAGGTGACGCCCCTGCTGTGGAACCCCGCAAAGGACAGCCACCTCGCCTTTGTCGGAGGTCCGGCGTCCGGCGCGGCGGAGGCCCTTGACCTGGCCGCCCGTGAAGTGGCCGGTCATACAGCGGAATCACACTGTTATTTCCTGGACGCCGGCGGATCATTCCTCGGCCTGGCCGCACACACCCGGACGGGGGCCCACGCAGGGCTGCACGAGCTGCGGCGTGCCGTCCGCATACTTGAACGGCTGGCCCAGGAACTGGCCAGCCGCCTGAACCGGGCTGACAGCCGCGTTCCGCTTGTCCTTGTGATCTCCGGCTGGGGGTCCTGGGTATCGGCTTTTCGGGCAGGACCGCTGGCCTGGGCCGAAGACCTTGTCCAGGATCTGGTCCGCGATGGCGCCAACGCCGGAATCACGGTCCTCATCTCCGGTGAGAGGGAACTGGTTACGGCCCGGTTCTGCGGATCACTTCCCAACCGCATCTACTTCCCCGCAGGCTCCAATGAGGACAGCCGAATGGCATGGCCAAAGATGCCTTCCACGGCCCCGGTCAAAGGCAGGGGCGCGGCCTTCGGGCCGATCGTCGGCGGCCCAGCAGCCGTCTGCCAGCTCTTCGAACCCGCTTCGGCCAGTGCAGCGCAGGACGGCACCAGCCCGGACGAAGTCGTTGCGGCGGGGACCCGGCCTTTCCGGATTGAGCCGCTTCCCTCCCTGGTATCAGTCTCGGAGGTTGAGGATTTGGCTGCCAGGATGGATGACGTCGGAGCGACGGTTCCCGAAGCGCCGCTCGCGAACGGGCAGGGACCACGCCGGAGCACCGGCGACGCCCACTCGCGGGACCTGCTCCTGGGCGTTGGTGGCGATGAACTTCAACCTGTCACCGTTCGGATTCCGGCCGGAGGCGTCTTCGCCGTCCTCGGTGGAGCCGGTTCGGGAAAGACGAACGTCCTGCGTACCCTGCAGGCTCTGAACCCGGCCGCGGGCCGGTGGACCTGCCCGGACGGCGGCACGGACCCGGAGGAATTCTGGAAGTGTTCGCTGGCCAAGGCCAGGGAGGGGGAACTGCCGAGGGCGGCGGTGCTGCTGGCAGACGACATTGACCTCTTGCCTGCCGGCGCCTTGCAGGACCTGTCTGAGTTGCACGCCCTCGGCCACCCTGTGGTCCTGACCGCAAATTACAGTCCCTTGCTGCTTCAGCGCGTTCCGTTGGTCATGGATTGCCGTGCCGCCGGACGGGGACTCCTGCTGTCTCCGCGGTCCGCTTCGGAGGGCGACCTGTTCGGGGTCCGGTTCGACATCGAGCCGGATCCCCCTGCGGGCAGGGGGATCCTGATATCCCGGGGGCGGTCCTCCCCGGTCCAGGTTGCCTGGGCGGGGACGGAATAACAGGACCGGGCGGCAGAACCTGCTAAAGTGCCGGCGTCCCCCCACCGGTGCGCGACGCATAACTGATCACCTTGCTTTGGAACAGAAGGACGATGGCAGTGACGGCCGGAACCAGCATTGCCAGCCCGGCAAGCAGGAGGCCGCTGCTGACCGTTGGAAATCCGATGGTCAGAACGAACAGCTGCGCTACAAGGGCAGCAGCCCGGGTCCAGCGGAAGCCGCGGTTCAGGAAGAGGGCCACCGCATAGAGCCAGGCGGAGAAGGCAAGCAGGAGTACAAGGGTGAACACAGCTCCCCAGAATGACAGGACAGGGCTCCCCGCCAGCAACTGGTAGCCGTACCACCCGGCCGCGACCAGGAGGGCAGTGGCCTCCGCGGCCACCACCAGGGCCACCACCAGCACCGCCGCGGGCCGGCCACTCGGGCCTTTATCGTGCTGGCCGTTTCGGCCCTGGCCGGGGTCCGGTGCGGGTGAAGGGGGCTCTGCTGGGTTTACCGGGGGTCTTGACACACTGGCACCCTACCGGACATAGTCGGACAGTGGTGAGGGCCAGCAGCGCCGGTGTGATGTATCGCTCAGCTTTCGCGGGATATCAAGCGTTATTACCCCTTGTTTACACAGCGTTAACATGACAGGCTTGATTCAGATGACCAAGGGGGCCCCGCCGGGCCCTTTTCCTTTGTAGCTACTAGTGAATAATTTCACAAGGGCTCTTCCCAGAAATGGAGCAACTGATCAGCATGGATTGGCGTAACCGCGCAGCGTGCCTCGAAAAGGACCCCGAACTCTTCTTCCCCGTCGGGAACACCGGGCCTGCCCTCCTGCAGATCGAGGAAGCAAAGAGCGTCTGCCGCCGGTGCCCCGTTGTGGATACCTGCCTGCAGTGGGCCCTCGAGTCCGGCCAGGACGCCGGCGTCTGGGGCGGCATGAGCGAAGACGAGCGCCGGGCGCTGAAGCGCCGCGCTGCCCGCGCCCGCCGCGCTTCCTGATCCCACCGGAAACCTCCAGGCACAAACAGCCCCGGCTGCAACCTTCCAAGGCTGCAGCCGGGGCTGTTTCAGTTGTTCCTCCTCGGCAAGTCCGCCACCGGCGAAGGTAGCCGGGCTCCCGACCTACTTCCCGGCGAGGCTGAGGCGGATCTCGACGGCAGTGCCGCCGCCCTCCCGTGGCCGCCACTGGATGGTCCCGCCCAGTTCGCTCGTCACGAGGGTCCGCACGATCTGAAGCCCCAGCCCCTCAACGTGGGGTGTGTCAGGAAGCCCCACGCCGTCGTCGGCAATGGTGACGGTGAGCTCCTCGCCGTCATCCCCTTCCGACCGGTCAGCGATCAGCGAGACCGTTCCGGCCCTTCCCTCCAGTCCGTGCTCCACGGCATTGGTTACCAGTTCGTTGATGACCAGGGCCAGCGGGGTGGCGAGGTCGCTGGGCAGCTCGCCAAAGGTGCCGGAGCGTTCCGTCCTGACCTGTTGCGAGGGCGAGGCGACTTCCGCCGAAAGACGGAACTGACGTCCGATCAGCTCATCAAAATCCACGCTCTGGGTGAGGCCCTGGGACAGGGTCTCGTGGACGAGCGCGATGGTGGCCACCCGCCGCATCGCCTGCTCCAGGCCCTGTTTGGCTTCGTCGCTGACCATGCGCCGGGACTGCATGCGCAGCAGCGCCGCCACGGTCTGGAGATTGTTCTTGACCCGGTGGTGGATCTCCCGGATAGTGGCGTCCTTGGTGACAAGCTCCATTTCCCGCCGGCGCAACTCGGACACATCGCGGCACAGGACCAGCGCGCCGAAGCGCTGCTGCTCGTCGCGCAGCGGAATCGCGCGCAGGGACAGGCTCACCCCCCGGGACTCGATCTCACTGCGCCAGGGCATCCGGCCGGTCACTACGAGGGGGAGCGTCTCGTCCACCATGCGGCGGTCCTTGAGGAGGCTGGCGGTCACCTCCGCGAGGGACCGGCCCTCAAGGGATTCCCCGTCACCCAGCCGCCTGAAGGCAGAAACACCGTTGGGACTGGCGTACTGCACGATGCCTTCTGCATCCAGCCTGATCAGCCCGTCCCCCACGCGCGGCGCACCGCGCCGGGAACCCGTAGGCGACGCGAAGTCCGGCCAGAGCCCCAGCGTGCCCATCCGCAGCAGGTCATACGCGCACTGGCGGTAGGTCAGTTCGAGCCGGGACGGCATCCGCGAGCTGGACAGGTCCATGTGCGTGGTGACCACGGCAAGGGTGCGCCCGTTGCGGACCATGGGGACCGCCTCCACCCGCAGGGCCATGTCACTGCTCCAGTTCGTTTCGCTGGAGCGTTCGATGGAACGGCTGTTCCATGCCTTGTCCACGAGCGGCTGCAGGTCGGACCGGATGCCCTCGCCCACGAAGTCGCCGTGGAACACCGTGTGCGTGGTGGAGGGCCGGACATGCGCCAACGCCACATACCCGTGGTCAGGGTGCGGGAACCACAGCGCAAGGTCCGCGAACGCCAGGTCCGCGACCATCTGCCAGTCCCCCACCAGGAGGTGCAGCCACTCGGCATCGCCCGGCCCAAAATCAGCATGTTCCCTGATAGGGTCCGTAAAGATTGCCACTGCACCTCCATTTGCGACGCCGGCTTGGCTAGCGTCGAACGATTGACCTCAAGAGCCTCAATGCTACCGACAGTGACGCCATATCGTCGGCCTCAAGTGAATTGACCTCGTCGAACATGGACTTGGCCCGGCTCAGCTGCTCGGCATTTTGAGCCTCCCAGTCCTTCAGGCGGGCCTCCGGCGAGTCGCTGGCAGCGGTGGCGTCCAGCACCGCCATCGTCATGTCCGAGATGGTGGAGTACAGGTCATCCCGCAGGGCCGCCCGGGCCAGGGCCTGCCACCTGTCCTGCCGGGGCAGGCTGCTGATCCGTTCCAGCAGCGAGTCGGCGTGGAACCGGTTGAAGACGGTGTAGTAGACGGCCGCGATTTCATTCACAGGCTCTTTGCGCCCATGCGCGATCTTGGCAATGTCCAGCAGCACGAAGCTCTCAAAAAGCTCCGCCCATCGCAGGGCGAGGCCTTCCGGCAGCTCCCATTCACGCGCTGTCTCCAGCCAGCCTGCCACCCGTTCCCGGTCATCACCCCGCAGGTAGTCCAGCAGGTGGGCCCGCATCGGCTCCATCACGGGTTTGAACTCCGACACGACGTCGGCTATCGGCCGGGAGACCGTGCCCTGGCCCAGGAGCCAGCGGACTGCACGGTCAAGCAACCGCCTGATGTCCAGGTGGACGGCGCTCCAGTGCTCGGTGGGGAAGGACGCCGGCAGGCTGTTCAGCTCCCCCACCATGTGGTCCAGCTCGTAGATCTCCCGCAGGGCCACGAATGCCTTTGCCACCGCTGCTTCGCTGGCCGACGTTTCCTCCATCACCCGGAACGCGAACGTGATGCCGCCGAGGTTAATCATGTCGTTGGCAACCACAGTGGCAATGATCTCGCGCCGCAGCGGGTGGGTGTCCAGTTCAGCGTCAAAACGCTCCCGCAGCTGCGCGGGGAAGTAGGCGCGCAGCGTCTGCCTGAACCAGGGGTCGTCTGCCAGGTCGCTTTCCCGCAGTGCCGTCGCGAGCTCGATCTTGGCATACGCGGCGAGTACCGACAGTTCAGGAGATGTCAGCCCCTGGCCCTGCTGCAGCCGCTCCCGGAGCGCTTCGGTGGAGGGAAGCGCCTCAAGGTCCCGTTTCAGGTCGGCCGTCTTTTCGAGCCAGTCCATCAGCCGTTCGTAGCTCGGGCTCCACTCGGCCACCTTCGTCCGGTCGTTCAGCAGCAGGATGTTCTGGTCAATGTTGTCTTCAAGAACCAGCCGGCCCACTTCGTCGGTCATCGATGCAAGGAAGCCGGAGCGTTCTTCCGCCGACAGCTTTCCGGCAGCCACCATCCGGTCCACGAAGATCTTGATATTGACTTCGTGGTCGGAGCAGTCCACGCCGGCGGAGTTGTCGATGGCGTCCGTGTTGAGGATGACACCCTGCAGAGCCGCTTCAATGCGGCCGCGCTGTGTCATGCCGAGGTTTCCGCCTTCGCCCACCACCTTGACGCGCAAGTCCCGGCCGTCCACCCGGATCGCGTCGTTGGCCTTGTCCCCCACCGAGGCGTTGGTCTCGGTGCTCGCCTTGACGTAAGTCCCGATGCCGCCGTTGTAGAGCAGGTCGGCGGGGGCAAGGAGGACTGCGCGGAGGAGTTCCGGCGGGCTGAGTTCGGTGGTTTCGGCCGGCAGTCCCAGCGCCGTGCGGACCTGGGGCGAAACCGGGATCGACTTGGCCTGCCGGGCGAAGACTCCGCCGCCTTCACTGATGAGCGACTTGTCGTAGTCATCCCACGAGGACCTCGGCAGCTCGAACAAACGCTGCCGTTCCGCAAACGAGGCTTCCTCGTCCGGGTTGGGGTCGAGGAAAATGTGGCGGTGGTCGAAGGCCGCCAGGAGGCGGATGTGGCGGGACAACAGCATGCCGTTACCGAAGACGTCCCCTGACATGTCCCCCACGCCCACCACGGTGAACGGCTGGGTCTGGGTGTCCAGGTCGAGTTCGCTGAAGTGGCGTTTCACCGACTCCCACGCACCCCGCGCCGTAATGCCCATCGCCTTGTGGTCGTACCCGACGGATCCGCCGGACGCGAATGCGTCCCCGAGCCAGAAACCGTACTCGGCAGCGAGCCCGTTGGCGATGTCGGAGAACGTCGCGGTGCCCTTGTCGGCAGCCACCACGAGGTAGGAATCGTCGTCGTCGTGCCTTACAACGTCCGACGGCGGCACGAGCCTTTCGCTGTCACCCTCGGTGAGGAGGTTGTCTGTGATGTCCAGCAGGCCCCTGATGAAGGTCTTGTAGCTTTCGATCCCTTCCGCCATCCAGGCGGCGCGGTCAACCGTGGGGTCGGGAAGCTGCTTGGCAAAGAAACCGCCCTTCGCCCCCGTGGGCACGATGACGGCGTTCTTCACCGTCTGCGCTTTCACCAGCCCCAGGATCTCGGTGCGGAAATCCTCGCGGCGGTCGGACCAGCGAAGCCCGCCGCGTGCCACCTTGCCGAAGCGGAGATGGACCCCCTCCACCCGCGGCGCGTAGACCCAGATCTCGAACATGGGGCGCGGGAAGGGCAGGCCCTCAAGCCGGGCGGGATCGAGTTTGAAACTCAGGTGAGGCTTGTTCTGGTAGTAGTTGGTCCGGAGCGTCGCCTCGATCAGGTTGACGAACGTGCGGAGGACCCTGTCGGCGTCGAGCGTCTCCACCTTTTCAATGGCCAGGTCCAGGTCCTTGCGGGCGGACGCCTGGGCCTCATTGCGCTCTTCGTCGTTGAGGGAAGGATCGAAGCGCGCGGCGAAGAGCGCAGTCAGCCCCTTGGTCACGCGGGGGTTGGCCAGCAGGGTATCGGCCATGAAGCCGAAGGAGTTGGTGTTACCCATCTGGCGCATGTACCGCGCGTAGGCCCGCAGCACGGTGATCTTCCGCCACTGCAGACCCTCGCGCAGCACCAGCCGGTCGAAGCTGTCCGACTCGGCTGCACCCGTCACTGCAGCGCCGAAGGACTCGGCAAGGAGCTGGCCCGTGGAGACCGGGTCCACCTTTGCCGGGTACTTCAGGCCAAGGTCGTACAGGAAGAAGTCGCGGCGGTCCGCCGTTTCGATTTCGAAAGGCCGCTCGTCCAGGACCTCCAGTCCGAGGTTGTGGAAGTACGGCAGGATCTGGCTGAGGCTCTTGGGCTCCAGCATGTAGAGCTTGACCCGCGCGTCCTCCTCCAGTGTTGCCCCCGCACCTTCCGGGAGATAGACGTGCACGCCGGGGCGCTCCTGGACAGTACCTTCAGCCCGTTCCGCGGCGGCACCGTACTTCTCGAACCGTGCAATGTCCTCGAGTGCGTCCTCGACTTCGTAGTCCACCCGGTAGCTGGCGGGAAACGCTTCCGACCAGATGGCGGCAAGCTCCTTTGCCTCAGAAACGTCCCGCCCCTCGCGCAGGACCTCCGCGATCCCTTCGCTCCAGGAGCGGGCAGCCCGCACAAGGCGCTTCTCCAGCTCCTCCGCATTGACGTTGCTTATGTCTGCGTTCTTGGGCAGCCGGATGCGGAAGAACAGGCGGGCCAGCGCCGACTCCGTCATGCGGGCTTCGTAGTCAATGGAGACGGCCTGGAACGTTTCGCGCAGCTCCTGCTCGATGCGGAGGCGAACGTTCGTGGTGTACCTGTCCCGTGGAAGATAGACGACGGCGGACATGAACCGGCCGTAGATGTCAGGCCGAAGGAACAGCCTGGTGCGCCGACGCTCCTGGAGTTTCTGGATGCCGAGGGCAGTGGCGGCTAGGTCCGGGACCTCAATCTGGAATAGCTCGTCCCTGGGATAGGTTTCCAGGATGCCCAGCAGGTCCTTGCCGGAGTGGGAGTCCGGGGGAAAGCCGGCGCTTCGAAGCACCGCGTCAACCTTCTCGCGCACAATCGGAATATTCCGGACGGAGCCGGTGTAGGCGCTGGTTGCCAGGAGGCCGATAAAGCGCCGCTCGCCGTTGACATTCCCCGCGGCGTCAAAGCTCTTCACACCAATGTAGTCCAGGTAGGCCGAGCGGTGGACGGTGGAGCGGGAGTTTGCCTTCGTGATGACCAGGGCGCGTTTTTCCCGTGCCTTCTTCCGGCCGGTGTCCGTCAGGTGCTGAATGTGGGGCGAGTCGGTGGAGGGCCGCAACAGCCCAAGGCCGCTGTCTTCACGGAGCTCCAGGACGTCTTCCCCGTCAACGTTGACCAGGTCGTATTCCCGGTAGCCCAGGAAGGTGAAGTTCCCGTCGTCGAGCCAGCGAAGGAGGTCCTGCGCCTGCCGCAGTTCGGCGATTTGCGAGGAGTTGGCTGTCTGGTCAAGGCTTTCCGCGATTTGGATGGCCTTCTGGCGCATCTTTGGCCAGTCCTCCACGGCGGCGCGGACATCCTTGAGGACCCGTTCAAGGCCTTCGAGGAGGGAGGCTTTCGCGTCTTCCGAGACGCGGTTGATCTCGACGGCGATCCAGGACTCCATGTGCGAGGCGTTCTCACCCTGGGCAATGAGGTGGGACAGGCTGGGCATGGCGGCCGTGTCGCCGCTGGAAATCCCAAGGTGCGCCGGGACCCTGCTGACCTTGGTGAGCTCGCCGCTCTCCCTGTTCCGGGTAGCCACGAAGAGGGGGTGAATGACCAGCTTGATGGCGGCATGCTGCCGGACGAGTTCGGCGTTGACCGAGTCCACCAGGAAGGGCATGTCATCTGTGACAACGAAGACCACGCTGCTGTCTTCCTCGTCCGCAATGGCGACCTTCGCCTGGCCAGGCCTCCGGACGGAGGCGATCTCCCGGTGATGGTCGGCACGGGCAACCAGCACGTCCCGGGGGTACGTTCGGGCGTCCTCTTCGGCTAGGTGCTGGTAGTAGTCCCCAATGAAGCCCTCATCGCCTATAAGGGAAAGGGGCTGATCCTCCACGCTGGATCCAGACGACATCGACAAACGCCTCCATCACAAGATATTCGCTGCACCCTTGCAGCTCTTATGGCGAGCCTAGTCCTTCGCCCGGCGCCGTGCTGTGGAAGAAAATACAGAGGATTTCCGATTTTGCTGGTCGGATGCACAAACCAAATTGCGGATGGCGTGGCGGAGGGACGAATCTGGAGCAACCTCAAGCAGCAGGGACCCTCCCAACAGTGCGGCATCCGCCGCAGACACGTCGTAGGGAAGGAAAGCCTTAAGCTCAGACGCGGGACCGTACCGCTCCCAGGCATCCTTCAGCTGCCGCTCCGGCCCTCTGCCTACCGACGAGGCGCGTACGCGGTTCATCACAACAATGGGTGATGCCTGCGGAACAGCCAACTCGAGCTCTGCGAGGCCACGGACCAGCCTCGGCACTCCCACCGGGTCCGCGGCACCCACAGCGTAGAGCGTGTCAGCCAGCTCGAGCGACCGCAGCGTGGCTGCGTTCCGCCGCGGGGCCAGCGTATCGAAACTGAGTTCTTCGTCCGCTTCAAGGCAGAACCCGGCATCCACCACCACGACTTCCGCAATCTCCCGGGCGCGTTCGAGGACCAGCGCAAGGGCGGAGGCCCGGAGCTCCGTCCAGCGGTCCGCCCGGGTAATCCCGGTAAGGACCCTGAAGGTGCCCGCTTTGGTTGCCACTGGCGCGGCGATCTTCTCGAGCGCCTCCCTGTCCAGCAGGCCCTGGTCCGCGAGCCTGCATGCCTGTGCCAGGCCCGCCGACTCATCGAGGAGGCCCAGGACAGCCGCGATGCTGGCGCCATAACTGTCGGCGTCAACAAGAAGCACGGCCGTTCCTTCCGCAGCCAACTCACCGGCGATATTTGCAGCAACGGTGGTCCGTCCGGGAGCTCCGGCCGGCCCCCAGACCGCAATGATCCTGCCCGGACCCGGTTCATCCGGCCCCGCCGGCGGCTCGGCCTGGACGGACTTCAGTGCAGCCCCGGGGTCAGCCGGGCCGCTTCTCCGGGCAACACCTGGCCCCCGCCCTGTGAGTTGGGCTACCGCCTCTGCGATCCTGTCCGAGAGCGCCGCGGACTCCACGCCGGTCAGCGCTGAAGCTACCCCTATCGACCGCAGCCGGGCGGCTTCGTCGGCGTTGTCAGTCAGGGCAATGATTGCCACCCCAACTGCCGAAAGCCTGTCCACGAGCGAGGAAGTCAGTCCTTCGGACCCGTCCGCCACAACCGCAGCCCTGGCCAGGCCGCTTTGGCACGCCGCCAGAAGTTCGGGAAGTTCCGTGCACCTCCTGACCACCGTTACCGGTCCATGCAGGCGCTCGAGCCCGCCCACCAGATCGTCCCTGCTCTGGCCGACGGTAACTACCGGGATGCTCACCTGGCACCGCCGCCCGGGTTCCAGACCACAGAGATTTTCGCCTCATTGGCCTGGGCCCCCAGAAGGGCCGGCATTTGACCATCCTCCACCAACACCATCAGGACGGTGGTTTTTGATGATCCCAGAGCCGTCGAGCCGGAAGTTACTTCCGCGATCTCAGCGCCGGGAAGGAGGAGTTTCGGTTCACTGAATCCGTTGCGGGCATCCGGCTGCGCAACCCAAACGTCCACCCTCGCGCCGGCGACGGCTTGCGCCGGGAGGGTTTCCTCGATGGTGAGGGCTACCGGCTTCCGGTCGAGTTGGTCGACTGAGCCAAGGCTGGCGCGGGGCACCAACTGGTCCTTGCCGATGCGCTGGACCGCCACCACCCCTTCGGGGATGCCTGATTCGGCCGTAATATACTGCTCCTCCGTCTCACCCAGGCGCACCTTTGCGCGCACAACGTTATCCCGGGTCAGCCTCTCCCCTACGGCGATGCCGTCACGGGCCGCATATACCTCGGTGGTCCGGTCCGCACTGCCGACAAGGAACACAACACCCGCCACGGACACCAGGACCAGGAGGACACCTACCAGCAGGCGGGGGTCCTTCCATGATGGCCGTTTCAGCCTGGCCGCTGTGGCGGATGAATCAGGAACCATGAAAATTCTCCCCCTATGTGCGCCGGCCCTGCTCGCCGTGTCCAAACACCCTCATTGTTACCGCCGTGACGCTGGAACGAAAGTCACGATGCCAAACAGGGCCAATCTGTGGATAACAGCAGCATAAGGTCCCATTCGATGGCAAAATGGAGGCATGCCAAGGTTCCTAACGCTCGCAGATGTCGCCGAGCAGCTTCAGATCAACTCGCCGGCCGCGTACGCGCTGGTCCGCAGTGGAGAACTGAAGGCCATCCAGGTGGGCGGCCGCGGCCAATGGCGGGTTGAAGAAAAGATGCTGGAGCAATACATCGAGGAGCGCTACGCCGAGGCCAGCCGGATGATCCAGGAATCCAAGTCCAGGTCCGTCTGAGCTCCGTCCGGGACTTCGGCGCCAACAGCACCGCCGGCTAAGAATCGCCAGTCCGCCGTGACCTGACGGCCGCCAACGCCGCCAAGGGGATGACTGACACCTGGCCGACTTGGTTGCTGCGGCGCACCTCTCCCGGAGTGAACGTCGCCAGGTCCAGATAATCCTTCCCCACCCGGTCGATGACCCCGGCCAGCCTCACCGCACCGGCACCATGCGCCAACGTCACCGCCAGTTCCGCGCGGTCCCGTGCCAAAGCGCGCAGCGCGTGCGCAAGTCCCAGCCCCCTGCGCACCGCCGACGGTTCAGCCACGGAGAACCTGCCCAGGCCCACATAACGTACAGCGGCGGCATACGGGACCAGGACCTGGTGCCGCTCCTCATCGAGAACCAAGGCGTCCGCGCCGGCGTGGCTCAGCGCGCCGCGGACAACATCGCCACACGCGAGATGCACGGCGAGGCGGCACCCCAAGGCGCCGCGGAGCCGGTCCGCGAGCCCGACGTCCACCATCTCCGCCCGGGTCCGTTCGTTGATCTCCGCGTCCAGGGAAAGCCGCTCCGATTCGGCAAATTGGCTTTCCATGTCATTGAAGAGTGCATCCCAGCGCATTGCGTCAGCGTAGGACCGGGCCGGGCGGCCGGTCAATGCATCAAGTAATTCTTTCCAGCGTATGGACAAACCTGCACGCACGGGCTCAAACTTTCCTTATGCGTATCAAACAACATCAAACTGCATCAAATGAGCAGTTCTGTGGCTAGGCCTGGATCACGGCGGTTGTCTGCCGACGCCGTGGCAGCGGCAGCTGTCCTCCTGTTGGGCCTTTTGCTGTGCCTCATCGGCTCGGGGCTGCTGGCACAGTGGAAGGATTCGTATGCGCGGCAGCAGCTGCCCGGCGTGGAGATTCATCTGGCTGCCGCAGCAGGCATTGCAGGAGCGGGCATTGTGGCCTGGTGGTTCGTGTCGCTGGCGTGCGCGGCCGCTACCGCCGTCCTGGCCAGAACAGGCAGAGCCCGGGCCGCAGCAGCCACGCGGAAGCTTTCCCCCGCTTTCATGCAGCGGTTGGTGCTCGGCGCGCTGTCCGTTCAACTCCTGGCCGGACCCGTGGCCCACGCCTCGGTACCGGCGCCCGGCCCGGTGTGGGCACCCACGCAAGGCCACTCATCCTCGGCGCCCGCTGGCCCTGCCACTGCGACAGCCCAAGATCCAGCCAAATCCCCGCCGGCCCATACGGAGACGCTGGCCGGTGCAGTGACCCGATCCGGGAATGAAGCACCGGCCGGCAACGTGGCGCCGGTCCATACAGGGAAGGAACACGCCGTCGTTGAAACAACGGCGCCACCGCCACCCGTCCACCCCGGCTGGCAACCGGTCCCGCCGGTGGTGAATCCGGGCATGCTTGCGGCTCCTGCCATCCGTGCCACCCGGGAAGCAGCGCCTGCGGAGGTTGAAGGCGTCACCGTCCAGGCGGGAGACACCCTGTGGGACATCGCTGCCCGTCATCTCGGACACGGCGCTTCGGACCTGGACATCGCGCTTCAATGGCCCCGCTGGTACCAGGCCAACCTGGCACTCATAGGACAGAACCCTGACGTGCTGCTCCCGGGACAGATTCTTCAGCCACCTTCACCCGCCCACAAATAGCCAGGCCGCGAATAGCCAGGCCACACCCTACGGGCCAAGCCCGATCCCGTCCGCCATCCCACTGACGGGCAATCCAACCAAGGGGAAACCAATGAGTGCAGTGACACCGATACGCACGGCCAAGACCACAAACAGGGCGGGCCAAGGGACGGCCCCGGGAGCGGAGGCAAATCATGCGCCGCGCCGGCCAACCACGCCACCGTTGTCTCCGGGCCGCCAGGCAGCTTCCACGCCTTTGCGTCCCGTCGACGACATGGCGGAGGTCCGCACAGTCACCCGCACCACAGTGCAGGCGGCCATGGAGGTACTTGCCGGGATCCGGCCGATCCATCAGCTTGCCCGGCGCCTTGACCCCCGATGCCTGGCGGCCCTGCAACACCGGGCCGCCCTTATCCGCCGCGAGCTCACGCGTACGGGCAGTCCGGCCCTGGCAAGGCTCCATCGCAACTCGACTGTCAGGTCGGTCCGGGTCTGCGAGGTCGCCGACGGCATTTACGAGGCCAGCGCAGTGGTGGTGGACGACGTACGGGCCCGTGCCGTTGCCGTCCGGCTGGAGCAAAGCAAGCAGGTGTGGCGGGTGACCGAACTTGTCATTGGTTGACGACGCAGCGGAAAGAAAGCAGGGCCGGGAACCTCTGTTCCCGGCCCTGCCCGCACTCATTGCCTGGCACCGCGGCCGGCAGGCAGGTCCTTCTGTGGTCAGCGGCGCTTTTTCTTTGCGGGGCGCTTTGCCGCATCCTGCGCGGCCGCCTTGGCCGGATTTCCGGAACGGCCGGAGGAACGGGTCTCTACCCTGGTCTGCGTGCCACCGGTTTCGCTCGGAGCCGTGTACTGCAGCTGGGCAGGCTTTTCCGGAGCTTCCAGACCGGCGGCCCGTACCTGCGGTTCGACATGCTCGGTGTGTCCGCCCTGTGCATCCGGCACCACCACGTCCTGGGCAGGAGTGACTTCCACTTCGAGATTGAACAGGAACCCCACGCTCTCTTCGCGGATGGCTTCCATCATGCTCTGGAACAGGAGGAAGCCTTCACGCTGGTACTCCACGAGGGGATCACGCTGTGCCATGGCGCGCAGGCCAATGCCCTCTTTGAGGTAGTCCATCTCATACAGGTGTTCCTGCCACTTCCGTCCAATGACGGAGAGGACCACCCGGCGCTCAAGTTCCCGCATGCTTTCGGAGCCGATGGCTTCCTCGCGCGCCTGGTACACCAGCCGTGCGTCGGACAACAGCTCCTCTTTCAGGAACTCAACAGTGAGCCTGGACTTCCCGCCGGCTTCCTCGATGATCTCGTCCGGAGTAACGCTGACAGGGTAGAGCGTCTTGAGGTTGGTCCAGAGCAGGTTGTAGTCCCAGTCGTCCCCGTTACCTTCGGCCGTTGCGGCGTCGATGAAAGCGGTGATGGTGTCTTCGACGAAGAACTGTACTTTCTCATGCAGGTCGTCGCCTTCGAGGATCCGGCGCCTGTCGCTGTAGATCGCTTCTCGCTGGCGGTTAAGGACGTCGTCGTACTTCAGGACGTTCTTGCGCTGTTCGGCGTTGCGGCCCTCAACCTGCCCCTGGGCGGAGGCGATTGCCCGGGACACCAGCTTCGATTCCAGTGCGACGTCGTCGGGCACGGAGCTGTTCATGAGCCGTTCCGCCGCCCCTGAGTTGAAGAGCCGCATGAGGTCATCGGTCAACGACAGGTAGAACCGGGATTCGCCGGGATCGCCCTGGCGGCCGGAACGTCCGCGGAGCTGGTTGTCGATGCGGCGTGATTCGTGGCGCTCGGTGCCGAGGACGTAGAGTCCGCCGAGATCCAGGACTTCTTCATGCTCGTCCTTGACGGACTGCTTGGCAGCCTCAAGGGCGGCGGGCCACTGGGACTCGTACTCCTCGGAGTTCTCTCCAGGGTCCAGTCCGCGCTTCGCGAGCTCGGCCACAGCGGTAAACTCAGCGTTGCCGCCGAGCATGATGTCGGTACCGCGGCCGGCCATGTTGGTTGCCACCGTGACGGCACCCTTTCGGCCCGCCTGGGCAACGATGGCGGCTTCGCGTGCATGGTTCTTCGCGTTGAGGACCTCGTGGCGAATGCCTTCCTTGGCAAGGAGCCGGGAGAGGTATTCGCTCTTTTCAACGCTGGTGGTGCCCACCAGGACAGGCTGGCCCTTTTCGTGGCGTTCGGCAATGTCCCGCACAACGGCGTCGAACTTGACCGTTTCATTCTTGTAGACGAGGTCCGGCTGGTCGATGCGCTGCATGTCCCGGTTTGTCGGAATGGCCACTACGCCCAGCTTGTAGGTGCTCATGAACTCGGCCGCCTCGGTTTCGGCGGTGCCGGTCATGCCCGAGAGCTTGTCGTACATGCGGAAGTAGTTCTGCAGCGTAACGGTGGCCAGGGTCTGGTTCTCAGCCTTGATCTCGACGCCTTCCTTGGCCTCGATCGCCTGGTGCATGCCCTCGTTGTAGCGCCGGCCGGCCAGGATGCGGCCGGTGTGCTCGTCGACAATCAGCACTTCACCGTCCAGGATGACGTAGTCCTTGTCCCGCTTGAACAGTTCCTTGGCCTTGATGGCGTTGTTAAGGAACCCGATGAGGGGCGTGTTCGCGGACTCGTACAGGTTCTGGATGCCGAGGTAGTCCTCCACCTTTTCGATGCCGCTCTCCAGGACGCCGACGGTGCGCTTCTTCTCGTCGACCTCGTAATCCTTCTCCGGCTGCAGCCGCTGGACCACTTTGGCAAATTCGCTGTACCAGCGGTTTGTGTCCCCCTGCGCGGGGCCGGAGATGATGAGCGGGGTACGCGCCTCATCGATGAGGATCGAGTCCACCTCGTCAACGATGGCGAAGTTGTGCCCGCGCTGGACGAGCTCGTTCCTGTCCCACGCCATGTTGTCGCGGAGGTAGTCGAAACCGAACTCGTTGTTGGTGCCGTACGTGATGTCCGCGGCGTACTGCTGGCGCCGGACCGCCGGGTCCTGGTTGGCCAGGATGCACCCGCTGGTCAAACCAAGGAAACGGTAGACGCGGCCCATGAGGTCGGACTGGTATTCGGCGAGGTAGTCGTTAACGGTGACCACGTGGACACCCTTGCCGGTCAACGCGTTCAGGTAGGCGGGAGCGGTCGCCACCAGGGTCTTGCCTTCGCCGGTCTTCATTTCCGCGATGTTGCCCAGGTGCAGGGCGGCACCACCCATCAACTGGACATCGAAGTGGCGCATCCCCAGGGTCCGTGACGAAGCTTCGCGGACTGCGGCAAAAGCCTCCGGAAGCAGGTCATCCAGCTCCTCGCCATCCTGGTGGCGTTCGCGGAGCCGGGCAGTTTCTTCCCGGAGTTCGGCATCCGTGAAGGTCTTGAAGGAGTCTTCCAGGGCATTGATGGAGTCGGCATAGTTCCTCAGCTGCCGGAGTGTTTTTTTGTCACCGGTGCGGAGAAGTTTTTCGATAAGTGATGCCACGTGAAGATGCTCCCAGTCTCATGCCGCCGAATTCTGGCGTTTTTAGTCTACGGGAGAGACGCCGCCGCGAGCCCCGTTTGTTCCCTCAGAGCGGATACTCCCCTGCCGCTGACCGCCGCGGCGAGGCTCCCGGAGAGGTCTCCAACCGGGAAGACGTCCACTTCGGACAGGCCGAGCCAGTCGGCCATGAGCCGAAGCTCCGCAGCGAGTTCGACGGCGGTGTCCGGCGGGGCGTAAGGCTCCGCGAAGGCGGACCTCGCCAGCAGGATCCCGCGTTGGCGGTCCGCCTTCAGGTCCACACGGGCCACGATCCTGTCGCGGAGGAGGAAGGGAAGGACGTAATACCCGTAGCGCCTCTTGTGTTCGGGCGTGTAAATCTCGATCCGGTAGTGGAAGCCGAACAGTTCCTCAAGCCGCCGGCGTTCGAACACCAGGGAGTCGAACGGACTCAGCAAGGCGCGGCCGGTGGCGCGCCGAGGCAACCTCGCTTCGACATGGCGGAAGACATCACGCTCCCAGCCCGGAACTGTGACGCGTTCCAGCCTGCCCATCCGCACCAGATGTTCGACGGCGGCCGCCGCGGCCTTCGGAGGGGTGCGGAAGTAATCCGCGAAACAACGTACGGTGCCGATGCCATGTGCCTGGGCAGCGGCGTCGATCAGCCGGTGCATCGCTTCCGCTGGACCGGCGTCGCCTGTCGCCGGCCCGGACAACTCCGGCAGCACCCTGGATGTCAACGTGTACCTGCGCTCGAACTGCTCCGTCCGCGCTGCCGCGGAGACCACGCCTTCCTCGAACAGGTGCTCGAGCACCCGTTTGACGGCGTTCCAGTTCCAGCCCCAGTTGGCAGTCTCCTTCTCCTCGACGTGGCCCATCCTGGCAGTCAGCTGGGCCGCGGTCAGGGGCCGGGAGCGTGCCAGCGTGTCCAGGATCTTCCCTGCGATTGCGGCGCGAAGGTCAGGGTCCATGCGGGAGGCGCCGACCCAGGAGCGCTTCTGCCACAGGAGGAGGTCCGCGTAGTGCTCCGGGCGGATGTAGCTCGCTTCGTGTGCCCAGTACTCCACCATGCGCCGCGGATGGACGGCGGTCATTCGCTGGAGGATGGTTCGGTCGTAGTTTCCCAGCCGCGAAAAGAAGGGCAGGAGGTGGCTCCGGGAGACGACGTTCACGGAATCGATCTGGACGAGCTGGATCCGGGCAAAGGTGCGGCCCACCGCCCGTGAGGTCACGGGGCCGGTGGGCCGTCCTTTGTCGAGTCCCTGGGCTGCCAAAGCGATCCGCCGTGCCTGGTCCAGGCTCAGCGTCGCTGACACTTCAGTCCTCTCTGTGGATGGTGTCAACCACCCTACGCGTTTGCGGCGGCGTCGTCCGAACGGTACGCAATGACCTTTTCCTCCACCACGGTGTCTCCGGGTTCGCACTCGTGATCCAGCGTGATGACCCCGTAGGTCCAGCCGCGGCGCCGGTACACGACCGACGGCGTGTTGGTGGCCTTGTCCACGAAAAGGTAGAAATCATGGCCCACAAGTTCCATGTTGTCCACGGCGTCGTCGAGGGAGAGGGAGGCGGCAGGAAAAACCTTGCGCCGGATCAGGACGGGCGAGTTGCCGGCCGGGATGTCGTTTTCAACATCGTAGGGAGACTTGTCCTCGGGGGCGGCGACGGCCTCATTCCGGTGGCTGGCCTCGACATAAAGCGGTTCTTGCGTGCTGGCGGGTTCCAGGGTGGCCGTCGCTTCCCGGACAGCCTTAGGGGTGTGCCGTCCATGGTGGACCTTCTTGCGGTCCTTGGCCCGACGGAGCCGTTCAAGCAGTTTGTTGTAGGCAAGATCAAAGGCCGCGAACTTGTCAGCGGCGCTGGCTTCGGCACGAATCACGGGTCCCCGGCCCAGCACCGTCACCTCAACGGTCAGCTGGTCGCCGGTCTGCCGGGCATTGGTCTCCTTCGAGACTTTCGCGTCCACCCGCTGGACCTTGTCCCCAAGCGACTCGATTTTCGAAATCTTTTCCCCGGCATATTCACGGAACCGGTCTGAGACTGTCAGATTTCGTCCGCTGATCATAAACTCCATGGTGCCCTCCAAATGACTTCGGTGACACGACGGCGGCGCTTCCCTGGGCCGATCTGTGTGACAGTCGAGCCCCTCTCCGAGCCGCCATCGAAAGGTACATTCTGTTCTTGGTACCCACCACCGACGTTAGTTCATAGGCACCCGTTATTCATCCTTTCTTGGTTTATTTTTTTCTAAGTCATGGCGGCTTCCGCGGGTCTTCGGGAGTGGGGCGCCGTGGCCCTCGGCGTCCGGCGGGCGTGTCGCAGCGAGGACGACGGCACCCGTTACCTGTGCCCCTGATGCATGGAGCGCGCGGGCTGCTTCGGCCAGCGTGGAGCCGGTGGTCAGGACGTCGTCGATGATGACGCAGCGGCGCCCGGCCACCTTTGCCCGCCCCCGCCTGGAGACCCGCATGGAACCGCGCACCCGCTGCGCCCGGGCGCCCCGGCCCAGGCCTTTTTGGCCGCCCGGCAGCTGCAGGACGGACCCGCCGGCCTTGGCGAGGACATCTGCGACAGGCAACCCTGCAAGCTGCTGCGAGGCCCCGGCCAGCAGCAGGTGGACAGGGCTGAAACCCCGATTCAGGTAGGCCTTGGTGCTGGTGGGCACGGGGACGAGGCAGATCTCTCCGGAGCCCTCGGCGGCTGCGCGAACCGCCCCGGCGAGCGCGCGGCCCAGGCTTCGCTTGAGCTGCTGCTGGCCGTGCCTCTTGAACGAAAGCAGGGCCTGCGCGAGCTCTTCGCGGTAGACGCCGGCAGCCACCACCGGAAGCAGCACCGACCCGTCCACATCCATGAGTGCCGGCGCTCCGCTTTCTGCCCGGAACGGGGCTGCGGTGAGGTGCCGGATGCGACGATCACAGGGGATGCAGAGCGCCCGGTCTTCCGCGCCGCAGCTGACGCAGTCAACCGGAACAGCAAGCGACAGGAGGTCCGCCGCCGCTCCCGTGAGCTGGTCGGTGAACCGGAGGAAGGCGCTGCCGTGGTCTGAGCGGTGCCGGGCGGCAATTCCGTCGGGCGGGTCAAGGTCGGGATCGAGCCGGACACCTGTCACGGCCCGCCCGCCGGCTGAGGGTCTGCGGCTCACCCCACCATCTTCGGCCTGCGCCCCGTCGCCGCGCAGCGGGCAGGCGCGCTATGTGGACAGTGCCCCGAAGCGCTACTGCCGGCCACGATGTCCGGCCGCGGTTCTCAGCCGGGAAATGCCGGATCGATCGGGCCCTTGATCTGCGGAGACCAGCCGTTACCAAGCCGCTGGAAAATCCCTTCAGCCGACTGTGCATAGATTTCCTCAGCCCCGTTGCCCGCGCTGAGGGCCACGAGGCCTGGCCACGGTGCCAGCTGCTGCGGCTGCCCGGAGGTGAGGGACAGCAGTTCCGGGGTGACGTTCTGCCCCGCTGATGCCTTCATCACGGCAACAGTTGTATCCGTGACCCAGACGCCCTGGTCCGGATCGCTGCCGGTGGCCAAGGTGGCCGGCGGTGTCAGCTCCCGCGGGGTGCCGTCGGCGCCCCGGATGATTCCGGTTACCTGAACCCTGGTTTTGCCGTTCTGCTCCGAAATCACCAGCGCCCGGACCCCTTCCCTGGAAATCCGGAACTCCTTGACTGTCCTTCCAGCCAGCCATGCGGGCGACAGGGTGACAGTTGGAACGGCGGCGCCCTCCGCAATCCCGGCCGGGCGGAACGCCACAACTTCAGTGCCGCCCGTGGCACCCGGACCTGCCGACCACACCCATTCACTGAGGCCGAAGGATGGCCTGCTCAGGGTGCTCCTCGTGGTCAGGGCCCGGGCGGGTTGCCCGGGACTGATGCTGTACAGCGTCGTGCGGCTTTCGTTGAGGAAAGCGGCCGTCTGCGAAACCGGGGACTCCGCGGGGAACCGCGGCGCGAACGATGATACGGGCTGCATGTCCGGAAGCGGCGAAACCCTGTTGTTCTCGTACCGCACCAGCTCGTTGCCGCTGATGGCAATCTGGCGGGACGGCACGCTCTTGTCCTGGACCGGCGGGAGGACGGCTCCGTTGTCTTCCACCCGCACCAGGTCCTGGTTGGCGCGCAGCTCGACATTGACGACGTCGGGCTGGCTGCGGAACGTCAGCGTCAGCTGCATCTGCATCCGGAGCCGGTCCTCCGGGGACGTCTCCATCAGTTCCTTGGCCGTCAGGTCCACCTGCGCAGCCCCTGAGACGACGGGGACCGACTCCCGCGCGAGCTTGATGCCGGACGGAAAGGCACTCGCCACCGCCCCGCGCAGGTACGGCGCCGGCCCTGCCAGCAGTGCGCTGGTCATCGCCTTGACGGTCTTGTTCTTGATGAACCAGCGGACGTCCGGGACAGCGAACGTGAATGTGGGGTCGTAGAAGTAGATGGGGTAAGCCCCGTAAATCACCTTGAAGGTTTCCTCAGCAATGGCGGTGCCGTCCGGGAGGCCTGAAATACGCCATTCACCATCCACCTGGGTAAGAGTCACCGGGATATTCTCAATGGTTCCCTCCGGCGACTGTGTGGCGATGCCGTCCGCATCCACGGTGTAGGCGACATCCAGCTCGTAGTTGTAGACGTTCTCGTTTCCCGTTGCCACCACCCGCGCCTCCCGGTAGACGAGCGCCCGCTGGTCCGGCTTCCAGGACACCGAGGCGGCCTGGGTCAGGTACTGGCGTGCCACAGCGTAGTCGTCCTCATAGCCGCTGCCTGCCCGGTAGAAGTAATCGATGATGGTTTCCGGCAAGGCACCCGGTTGGGGAGCTGCCGGCAGGAACACCGGCGCGCTGACGTTGCCCGCGCTGCCTTCGCTGCTTTTGCCCACCGGCCCCGAGGTGGGAATACGGGCGCAGCCGGCCAGCAGCACCAGCAGGAGGACCAGCAGTGAAGCAGGCAGCTTGGCCCGGCGGCCGGCGCGACCGATCATTTTCCCTCCTTCGGGGACGATGCCGGAGCAAGCGACGCGGCACCCGTTTCCAGGACGAGTATGTTCTCTGAGCGCGGCTCACCGGGAAGGGTGATGTCCTCCGGCTCCAGCTGGACCGGCGACTTGTCGATCTCTTCTCCTTGGCGGAGCGGCAGCGTCAGCCGGAAGTTGGCGCCGCTTCCCTTCCTGCCCCACGCCTGGAGCCAGCCGTTGTGCAGTTTGGTGTCTTCCATGGCGATGGACAGGCCGAGGCCGCTTCCGCCGGTAGTGCGCGCCCGCGCAGGGTCTGCCCGCCAGAAACGGTCAAAGACGCGCGCCGCTTCCGCGGGATCCATTCCGATCCCCTGGTCCCGGACGGCAATCCCGACGGCGGTCTGGCTGGCCGCCACGGTGACAGTGACTGGCTTACCTTCGCCGTGTTCCACGGCGTTGAGGATCAGGTTCCGCAGGATCCTGTCGATACGGCGGGCATCCATTTCCACGATGACGGCACCCTCCGGTGCCCTGAGGACAATCTCGGAACCATATTCGGCAGCCACCGGGGCCGCACCCTCGATGGCGTGGGCGATCACCTGCAGGATGTCCTCCGCTTCCGCATCCAGTACCGCCACACCGGCGTCGAACCTGGAGATCTCCAGCAGGTCCGAGAGGAGCGACTGGAAACGCTCCACCTGGTTGTAGAGCAGTTCCGCCGAACGCTTGTTGATGGGGTCGAAATCGTGCCGGGCGTCGTACAGGACCTCCGCAGCCATCCGGACGGTGGTCAGCGGTGTCCGCAACTCGTGGGAGACGTCCGAGACGAAGCGCTGCTGCATCTGGGAGAGGGTTGCCAGCTGGGTGATCTGTTCCTGGAGGCTGGCTGCCATGTGGTTGAAGGAGGCGCCGAGGCGGGCCACTTCATCTTCACCCCGGACCACCATCCGCTCCTGCAGCTGGCCCGCGGCGAGCTTCTCGGAGACCATGGCGGCGTGGCTGACCGGGCTGACCACGTTCCGCGTGACATACCAGGCGACGGCTCCGATCAGGAGCACCAGCACCGCACCGCCCGCCCACAGGACGCTCTGGATCTCGTCCAGCGTCTTCTGGGCGGTATTCAGGTCGTAAATAAGGTAGAGCTCGTAGACGGTGCCGTTGAAGGTCACTTTGTTGCCCACGGCAATGCCTGGCCGGTCCTCGGTGCCGACCGGGATGACCGTGGATGCCCAGTACTGGTCCTTCCCGGATTCCTGCACGGCCTTGCGAAGCGCCGGCGGAATGACGCTGACGGTCAACTGGTCGGAGGCCCGGGATTCGACCCAGCGGTTCCGCGGTTTGGTCTGTTCAGGCACGGCCTCGAAGACGTACCTGCGCTGGATGACCGACCCGCGGCCCTCCACGGCGTTCAGGGTGTCGTAAACGAGGGTGATCACGCTGGCCTGGTCGGTGACCTGCGCGCCGTCGAACGTGTCCTGCACCTGCTTGACGTTGTAGCGGGTCTCCGACTCGGCCTGCGTCAACCGCTCCTGGAAGAGGTTGTTGGCAATCTGGTTGGACAGGTACGCGCCCACCACAGCGAAGGAGGTGACGGCCAGGAGCAGGGTGGTGAGGACAGTCCGGAACTGCAGGGACCGGCGCCACCGGCGGTGGAGGGAACGTCCGACGTACCGCAGCGCCGGCAGGAACCGGCGGACTCCGGTCTTGACCAGCCGCGCAACGCGCAGGCTGACAATCAGGGACCGCCGCTGCCAGAGATGGGCGCGGAACGTCAGGCCCCGCAGGCTGATGGCGTCCGTGTGTTCGGGGGGAGGCGGCGGCCCGGTGCCGCTGCTGTGGTGCCCGGAAGTTTCCCCCGGAGCGGGGTTCGCGGAAGCTGGCACGCCCGTACCGGGTGTACCGCCTTGCGACGCGGGTTCAGGCCCCTGCTTTGTAGCCGACACCACGCACCGTCAATACGACTTCCGGAGCTTCCGGATCCTGCTCGATCTTGGAACGAAGCCGCTGGACATGGACGTTCACAAGGCGCGTATCGGCAGCGTGCCGGTAGCCCCAGACCTGCTCGAGCAGCAGTTCGCGGGTGAACACCTGCCAAGGCTTCCGGGCGAGCGCCACCAGGAGGTCAAACTCCAGGGGCGTCAGAGAGATCCGCTCATTGCCCCGGCTGACGGTGTGCCCGGCGACATCAATGGTGATGTCCGCGATGCGCAACGTTTCGGGCGCTTTCTGGTCACCGGGTCGGAGCCGTGCACGGACGCGGGCCACGAGTTCCGCCGGCTTGAACGGCTTGGGCACGTAGTCATCGGCGCCGGACTCGAGTCCGCGGACGACGTCGGACGTATCTGACTTGGCGGTGAGCATGACAATGGGAACATCGGACTCCGCGCGGACCTGCCGGCAGACCTCGATGCCGTCCACACCGGGAAGCATGAGGTCCAGCAACACAAGGTCCGGCCGGGATGACCGGAAAACGTCCAGCGCCTGGGCGCCGTCCGCGCAGAAGACGGGCTCGAAGCCGTCGTTGCGGAGAACAATTCCAATCATTTCGGCCAGCGCTTCGTCATCATCTACCACCAGAATGCGTGCCTTCATAGCTATATATTCCCTTATGAGGATGGCTTTGTCCTATTGGACGCCCTCCGGCATGGCGGGGCGCTAGGATGCCCGACGCCGGAACTATAGGCTGGTGCCACGCCGTGCGTTGGCGCGCCGCGCCTGCGTCAATGGAGCGGGCGCCTGGCTGACGGCGCACTGGTACGGGGGAAGGAACATCGGTGTCACCACAGGATTCGGACGCGCAGGAGCCTCAGGACCGGCAGGCTGCCTGGCGGCACCCTTCCGGCCACCAGCCGCCAGGACCGCAGCCATCGGGACAACAGCCGTCCGGGCAACAACCTCCGGAGCAGCAACCGCCGGCCCGGAACCCGTGGGGGCCGCCGTCGTGGCAACCGCCTTCGGCGCAGCAGCCTTGGGGGCCGCCGCCGTTTCAACAGCCCTCGCCGCAGCAGCCTTGGGGGCAGCCCGGTTCTGCCTATCCCGGGTTGCCGCAGCCCCGGTATCCCAGCCAGCACTTTCCGAACCAGGGCCCTCCCTACGGCCAGCCGCGGTATGTTGCTCCCCCGAAGCCGGGCATAGTCCCGCTGCGTCCCCTGATGTTCGGGGAAATCATGGACGGGTCCTTCCAGGTGATCCGGCGGAACGCGAAGGCCATGCTGGGCGCTTCCCTGCTGGCGCAATCCCTCGCCGCCATCCTTACCGCTGTCCTCACTGCGGCCACGGCAACTTCGGCGGGCTCCATCGAAGGCTGGGCAAACAGCGCCACTGATGCCGATCTGGCAACCCTCGGCCTGGGGTTCGTGGCCGCCATGCTGCTGGTGGCCGTCCTCAGCCTCTTCATTGCCTCCGTCCTGCAGGGCGCCATGGTGGTGCCGGTGGCCCGGTCCATCCTCAACCGGCCCACCAGTTTCAAGCAGATGTGGTCGCTTGCCCGCCCGCGGGTCGGAGCCCTGGTCCGGCTTGCTGCCTTGCTGATGGCCGCCGGCCTGCTGGCGATGCTTGTCCCCGCAGCGTTGGCCGTCGCGCTGATCGCAAGCATGGAAGGGATCGGGATCCTGCTGCTCATCCCCCTGTTCCTCGGTTTCGTTGCCCTGTACGTATGGATTTACGTGAAGCTGATGGTAGCCCCGGCCGCGGTCGTGATTGAGGAGCTGGGTGCGCTGGACAGCCTCCGCCGGTCATGGGAACTGACCCGGGCCAACTGGTGGCGGATCCTGGGGATCACGTTGGTGGTGGGCATTCTGGTCGGCGTCGCCAGCCAGATCGTCATGATCCCGGTAGGCCTGCTGCCCCCGCTGGTGGCCGGTTTCCTGTCCCCGCACGGCGGCAGTGAGCAGGAGGTGGCCCTCGCCGTGGCAGTCGGAGTCATCACAGCAATCCTCGGCGCGCTGGCCGGGGCCCTCGGCTACGCCTTGCAGACGTCTGTGATGGCACTGGTCTACATGGACCTCCGGATGAGGAAGGACGGGCTGGACATCTCACTGCTCCGCCAGATGGAGTCCGGCGCCGATCCGGACGGCATTCCGGGCCGGGGCCACGCAAGGGGCACGCCAGGCTGGAGCCAGCCTGGCTGGAGCCCCGGACCCGGACCCGTGGCGGGGGCATGGCCGGATGGCCGCTGAACCCCCGGTCCTGCCCGCGGCAGAGGAAGCCCGGCGGTGGGCGGCCGAGGAACTGGCTAAACCGGAGTACCGCGAAGCTGCTCCGGGCTGGCTTGAGGAGCTCTGGAAGGGCTTCGTGGACTGGCTCCAGTCGCTGGACGGTTCCGCGGCTGACGGGAGCACAGTGCCCAGCCCGGTCATTGGGATCGTCATCGCCGTGGTCATCGCCGCCGCCGTGATCATTGCCAAACCCCGGCTGAATGCGAAAGTGCGGCGGGCCGGGGAGGTCTTTGAGCCTGACAGCGTCTTGACGCCAGCGGATTACCGGCAGCGCGCCGAAACGTCCGCTGCGGCCGGGAAGTGGGGGGACGCCGTCGTCGACCGCTTCCGGGCGCTGGTCCGTTCTGCCGAGGACCGCACCATCCTGGATCCGCAGCCGGGACGGACGGCTGACGAGGTGGTCCGTGAGCTTGCTGCACCGTTCCGTACCGAAGCGGACCGACTGGGCAAGGCAGCAGGGACCTTCGACGCTATCCGGTACGGGAACTTGGCGGCGGACGCCGCCGACTACCAGGCAATGGCCAGCCTGGACAAGAGCCTCGAAGCCATGAAGCCCGCCCGCACCCCCGCCCAGCAGGAGCAGGCCCCACAGGAGCAGGCCCGGCAGGATTCCCTGCCGCACACGGCGGCGCGCCCATGACCGCCGTGTCTCCGGCACCCTCAACCCGCGAGGTGCCTGAGCCGGGCGCTGCACCGGACAGCGGCACCGGGAAAGCCAAGGGGCTGTGGGGGTGGCTGGGGCGGCACCGTGCCCTCGCCGCACTGTGGGCCCTCGTCGGCGCAGCCCTGGCGCTGGTTCTCTGGGCGCAGCTCGCTCCGAAAGGTGACGCCGTTCCCCTGTCCCTCAACAACGCCGGCCCGGACGGTGCCCGGGCCGTCACGCAGATCCTGGGCCGGCACGGCGTCAAGGTCCACGGCGTCGGGAACTTCGAGGCGGCCATGGCGGCGCTGGAGGCGGGAACCTCCCCGACCCTTCTGTTGTACGACAGGAGCGGCTTCCTCGACGAGCCGCGGCTCCAGGAACTGGCGGCGTCCGCGGAGAGTGTGGTGCTGGTTTCGCCCAGGCTGCAGACCCTGGCCGCGCTCAGCGGCAGCATCCGCCAGGCAGGGGTGGTCCCGGACGCCTCCTCCGCGCTGGATCCCGGGTGCAGCCTTCCTGACGCGGAAGCAGCCGGACCGGTGTCCGGCGAGTCAGGCTTTATTTACGACGGCGGGACCTCCTGTTACCGGCCTGCCGGTTCTGCCGCCGGAGTGCTTGCCGTGGAGGGTCACGGGCGGCTCACCGTCCTGGGAAGCACCGGCATCCTCAATAACGGGCGGCTGGACGATCTAGGCCACGCTGCGCTGGCCATCCGCACCCTCGGAACCTCCCCTGACCTGGTCTGGTACCTCCCGACCATCGAGGACCTGGAAACCGGCGCTTCCCCGCAGACCCTCGACGAACTCGCACCCGACTGGGTGCGTTTCCTCGGGCCGTGGCTCGCCCTGGTGGCCGCCGCGGCAATAGCCTGGCGGGGCAGGCGCCTTGGCCCGCTGGTGTTTGAGCCCCTTCCTGTGGTGGTCAAGGCAGTGGAGACAGCAGAGGGCAGGGCCCGGCTCTACCACGATTCCCGCGCCGTGGACCAGGCCCGGGACAATCTTCGGGCCGGAACCCTGGTTCGGCTTGCAGGGCACCTGCGGGTGGGCGCCGGGGCCACGGCCGACCAGGTGGTCAACGCCGCAGCACGGCACCTTGGCCAGCCGGCCCGGCAGATACACGAACTCGTCAACGAACATCCGCGGACCGAGGCAAGGCTTGTTGCCTGGTCGCGGGAGCTGGACAACCTAGAGAAAGAAGTCAAAAGGCGATGAGCGAGCAAGGCAGCGGCCCCCGGGTCCTGGACCACATGGAACATGACTCCGCCCGGCAGGCACTCCTGGACGTGCGCAGTGAGGTGGCAAAGGCCGTGGTGGGCCAGGACGCCACCGTTACCGGCCTGTTGATCGCACTGCTGTCACAGGGGCACGTGCTGCTGGAGGGCGTTCCGGGGGTCGCGAAAACCCTGCTGGTCCGCGCGTTGTCCGCCGCATTGAGCCTGGACACCAAGCGCGTCCAGTTCACTCCGGACCTGATGCCAGGCGACATCACGGGCTCGCTGGTTTATGACTCGCACACCTCGGAATTCACCTTCCGGGAGGGGCCGGTCTTCACCAACATCCTGCTGGCGGACGAGATCAACCGGACGCCTCCCAAGACGCAGGCTTCCCTGCTCGAAGCCATGGAGGAGCGGCAGGTGTCCGTGGACGGCGAGTCCCGGCCGCTGCCCGGACCGTTCCTCGTCGCTGCCACCCAAAACCCGGTGGAGTACGAAGGCACCTATCCGCTGCCTGAGGCGCAGCTTGACCGGTTCCTGCTCAAGCTGACCATGCCGCTGCCAGGGCGCCAGGACGAAATGGAAGTCATCCGGCGCCACGCCGCCGGCTTCGATCCGAGGGACCTTACCGCCGCCGGCGTCCGCGCCGTTGCAGGTGCGGAGGACCTGGCACGGGCGCGGCAGGCGGTGGCCTCCGTGGCGGTGGACCCTGAAGTCATCGCGTACATCGTGGACCTGGTGCGTGCCACCCGCTCCGCACCTTCATTCCTGCTTGGGGTCTCGCCCCGCGGCGCCACTGCGCTGCTGAACACTTCGCGGTCCTGGGCCTGGCTCTCCGGCAGGAGCTTTGTCACCCCCGACGACGTCAAGGCCCTGGCCCTCCCCTGCCTCCGGCACCGCGTGGCGCTGCAGCCTGAAGCCCAAATGGACGGAGTACGCGTGGACGACGTGCTGGGCAGCATCCTGGCGTCCGTTCCCGTTCCCCGCTGATGGCCGTCTCCGGGCGTTTCGTGCTGCTGGTGCTGCTGGGCTCCGTGCCGGTCCTGGCATTGCCGGGCTGGGGAACGGTGCTGCTGGTGGCCGCCGCGCTGGCGGCCCTTGCCGCCGTCGACCTCCTGCTGGCGGCTTCCCTGCGTCCGGTGCACGTCCTGCGTTCCGAGCCTGGCAACGTCACGCTGCATGCGGGTACGGACGCCGTGTTAAAGGTGCAGAACGACGGCGGCCGGCGGCTCCGAGGTGTCCTTCGCGACGCATGGCAGCCCTCCGCGGGAGCGCAGAATCCGGTGCAGGACATCGACGTCCCGGCCGGGGAAGGCAGGCGCGTCACCGTCCGGCTGCGGCCGGTCCGGCGGGGCGACCTGAAAGTACCCCACGTCACCCTTCGCTCTTTCGGCCCGCTGCTGCTGGCCGCGCGGCAGCGGACCATTGACTGCCCCGGTTCGCTGCGGGTGCTGCCTCCCTTCCATTCCCGGCGGCACCTGCCGTCAAAGCTGCGAAAACTGCGTGAGCTCGACGGCAAGGCTGCGGTGCAGATCCGCGGCGCGGGCACCGAGTTCGATTCACTGCGGGACTACGTCCGGGGAGACGACGTCCGGTCCATTGACTGGCGGGCCACCGCGCGCCGGTCAGCGGTGGTGGTGCGCACGTGGCGGCCTGAACGGGACCGAAGGGTGGTCATGGTCCTGGACACCTCACGGACCTCGGCGGCAAGGATCGACGACGAAACCCGCCTGGACACGGGCATGGAAGCGGCGCTCCTGCTGGGTGTGCTGGCCGAGCGGGGCGGGGACCGCGTGGACTTCGTGGCGTTTGATCGCCGCACCCGCGCCCGGGCGGGCTCTGCCGGGCAGGGGAACCTCCTGGGCCAGCTGGTCCAGGCGATGGCACCGCTTGAGGCTGAACTCATCGAGATGGACTGGCCAGCGGTCCCGGCCCAGGTCCGCGCCGTTTCCGCGCACCGTTCCCTGGTGGTCCTGCTGACGTCGCTGGACGGCGGCGCACCCGAGGAAGGCCTCCTTCCCGTCGCGGCACAGCTGGCCCGGCAGCACGTGGTGGTGGTGGCAGCCGTCCGGGACCCCCAGCTCGGTGCCATGCTCAAGGAACGCGACGACGCCACCGGTGTATTCCGCGCCGCCGCCGCAGAGCGGGCGCTGCTGCAGCGCGCGGCCATCAGTACCGAGCTTCGGCAGCACGGCGTGGAAGTGGTGGACGCCGAACCGCACCAGCTGCCGCCGAAGCTGGCCGACATGTACATCAGGCTCAAGGCCGCCGGTACATTGTGAGTTCACAGCATCTTGTCCTACCGTTTCGCAGGAGGCCCCATTGAACGTTCCCATTTACCAGCAGGCGCTCGGCGCGCACTTTTCCCGGCTCCAGCCGGAGCTCCAGGATTACTTTTCCCTGGCCCCGGGTTCCGGCAGCTACGGAGTGGGGGAAGGGACCTTCGACGTCGTTGGCTGCCGGCAGGAATGGCTGCGCCCCCTGCTGCGGCTTACCAGCGGGGAGGAAGCATTCTTCCCCGAGTACGGCGAGAACATTCCTTTCCGGATTGAGAACCATGCCTACCAGGACCCCTTTGGCCGCTCCAGCCTGACAGCCCGCCGCGAAATCCGGTTCCCGGGCCGGACGCGGATCTTCCAGGACACCACCAGTGCGACCCGCCGGGCCGGCGCCACCCAGCTGGTGGACTACGTGGGACGGTACCGGAGGCTGGTGACCGACCTGAACCTGAGCGTCACGCCGGAGGGCCGGCTTCGCGGCATCTCCGAAGCCTCCCGGCTCTTCATTGGCCCCCTCCGCATCCCCCTTCCCGCCGCCTTGGATGCCAAAGCATACGCGGAACAGTGGTGGGACCCGGCCGACGGCGCCGCGGGCAAGCACCGCATCCAGGTAAAGGTGATCCAGCCGCAGATCGGCCTGGTGCTGGTGTATGCCGGCAGCTTCGACTACAGGCTGCGCCCCTACACCGGCGGCAGTTCAGCCCAGAGTTTCCTGCCCCGCTACGCGCAGCCGGACCGTTGGGAAAACCGGGTCTGAGTCCCGCTATCCCAGCGCCAGCTGGTTCAGCCCATCCGCCACCTGCGTGAGGCGTCCGAGGACCGCCGTGGCCTGTGCCGGGGTGCCGCCGGCCAGCCCCTGCGAGGGAGTGATCCGCACGGTGCCAAGCGCTGTGGCGGGCAGCCCCAGCTGGCGCCAGGGGCGCCACACGCCCTCGACGCAGTCCGACACCTTTGGCAGGGACCGTCCCGCAGTATCCAGCGCGCCGATCCACAGGCGCTTGTCCGCCTCAACCGCTCCAGCCAACTGTTCCCACTGCCGGGAAGTCAGGGCGTTAAACGGAACGGCAATGCCGTCGGCTCCTGCCGCGAGGATCTGCTCGAAGGGCGCCTCGATCGCCGGCACGGCTATGACGACTTCGGCTGCGCCGAACGCGCGCAGTGCGTCCAGGACCACCCGCCACGATTCCCGTACTTCGGAGGCGGCCACAGCACGCAGGGTGCGGTAGCCGCTGGAGGTGGGGATGGTGCCGGCCAGCACCGCGGCGATGTCCGGCTCATCCACCTGGACCACCAGCCGGGCACCCGGCACGGCAGCGGCAACCCGCGAGAGGTACCGTCCCACACCGGCGGCAAGGGAAGCCGCAAGGTCCCGGCGGGCCCCGTAGTCGATGAGTGCCCGTTCGCCGTTGTGCAGGTGGAGCCCGGCCGCAAGGCTCAGCGGCCCCACCAGCTGCACCTTGATTTCGGCTGCCGGATTTTCCTCGGTCCCGGCCACGTCGGCCAGGACATTGATGTCCGTGGCAAGGGCGGAGGCCGCACGCCGGAAGTCCTTGCCGGGACGGTCCACGAGCCGCCAGCCATACGGCTGGACGTCGACCGCCAGCTCCTCCAGGAGGCAGGCAGTGCGTCCCAGGGCATCAGAGCCGACGCCCCGGTCCGGCAGCTCGGCGAGGAACGGCAGGTGGGGGCTGCCCAGCTCGCCGCGGATGATTTTTGCCGCTTCCACCGGATCTTCACCCGGCCAGGGTCCCAGCGCGGTGGCCGTCACCTGACGCGTCGGAGCCCCGTTCTCCGGTCCGGTGCTGGCGTCGGCGCGGCGCCGTTCGTCCCGGCTCACGCGCGTGCTGGTGCCTGCGGGTGCTGTCCGGAGGCCGCCTCGTGGTCTTCGGCAATCGCCTCGTGATGCCTGATGACCTCGCCGATGATGAAATTCAGGAATTTTTCCGCGAACGCTGGATCCAGGTGCGCATCCTCGGCCAGCCTTCGCAGCCTGGCGATCTGGGCTGCCTCACGGCCGGGGTCGCCGGCGGGGAGCCGGTGGGCGGCCTTGAGGAACCCCACCTTCTGGGTGGCTTTGAAGCGCTCAGCCAGCAGATAGACCAGGGTCGCATCGATGTTGTCGATGCTGGAACGGATGGACAGCAGCTCAGCCATCACCGAGTTGTCCACCTGGCCGGCCAAAGAACTGGCGGAGGGGTCGTAGTCATCGGAATCAGGAGAGTGGGGGTTGTGCTGCGTCATGGCTCAAGTCTATGGGAGGGCACGCGGATAGCCCGGGTGTTAAGCGCCGGCGCCGCAACCGGTACCGGCGCCGCAAACCCCGGGCTTGCCGCGACCCATCAGATGCCGAGCAGTGCCCGGTGCTCCTCCCGGCGCCGTGCCTGTTCCTGCGGGTCCGGCACCGGCAGTGACGCGATGAGCCGCCGCGTGTAGTCATGCTGCGGGCTTCCCATCACCTGGCTCCCGATTCCCTGCTCCACCAGCTTCCCCTTATAGAGCACGCCCACCCAGGATGACAGCGTGTCCACGACGGCCAGGTCGTGGCTGATGAACAGGCAGGCAAAACCGAACTCCTCCTGGATGTCCTTGAACAGCTCCAGGACCTTCGCCTGCACCGACACGTCCAGGGCCGACGTCGGCTCGTCCGCTATCAGCAGGCGGGGGTTCAGGCTGAGTGCCCGGGCCAACGAGGCGCGCTGCCGCTGCCCGCCGGACAGTTCGTGCGGGTAGCGGCCCGCGTACGACGCCGGCAGCTGGACTGATTCGAGCAGCTCGCCTACGCGCTTGCGCGCCTGGGCCGGGCTTGGCTTCGTGTGGATGACCATGGGTTCGGCAATGCAGTCCCCGATGGTCAGCTGCGGGTTGAAGGACGCCGCCGGGTCCTGGAACACGAAGCCAATGTCCTTCCGGAGCGGCTTGAAGGTGCGTTCCTTTAGGTTCAGCATCTCGTAGCCCAGGACCTTGAGGCTCCCGCCGGTGGTCCTGTTGAGGCCGGCGATTGCGCGCCCGATGGTGGTCTTCCCGGAACCGGACTCCCCCACCAGCCCGAAGACTTCGCCCCTGGAGACGGTGAAGCTGACGCCATCCACTGCCTTGAACGCCGGCGTTCCCAGCCTGCCGGGGTACTCGATGGTGAGGTTCCTGGCCTCCACCAGGATTTCCTCATCCTGGTGGGCCCGGCTGGTCAGGCCCTCCGACGCCGAGTTGCGCCCCAGGTGCGGCACTGCTGCGAGCAGTTTCCGGGTGTAGTCCTGCTTGGGTTCAGCGAACAAGGTGCGGGCCGGCGCCTCCTCCACCACGTCCCCCTGGTACATGACCACCACGCGGTCGGCGAGGTCCGCGACCACACCCATGTTGTGGGTGATGAGCACGATGGACGTGCCGTACTTGTCCCGCAGGTCCCGCAGCAGTTCCAGGATCTCTGCCTGGACCGTGACATCGAGGGCGGTGGTTGGCTCGTCGGCTACGATCAGCCCCGGATTCAGGGCCAGCGCGGCGGCGATCACCACCCGCTGCTTCTGTCCTCCCGAAAACTGGTGGGGGTAGTAGTTGACGCGGTGTTCGGGGTCGGGGATGCCCACCTTGCGGAGCGCGTCGACGGCCCGGGACTTGGCTTCCCTGGCCGAAACCCGCTTACCGCCGCTGCCGGCGTGTGCGCGGATGCCTTCGGCGATCTGCCAGCCCACGGTGAACACCGGGTTCAGGGCTGTTGACGGCTCCTGGAACACCATGGCGACATCGCGGCCACGGATCTGGCGCAGTTTGGCGGCACTGACGCTGATCACGTCAGCGCCGTTGATCACCACTGCCCCGGAGCTGCTGGCTGTTTCCGGAAGCAGGCCCAGAATGGTCTTGGCGGTGACCGTCTTGCCGGACCCCGACTCCCCCACGATGGCCAGCACTTCTCCCTTCCGGACTTCCAGGCTGACGTCCTTGACGGCATGGACCGGGCCGCCGTCGGTGGCGAAGGTGACCTGGAGGTGGTCGATGTCGAGGACCGGACGGCCGCCGCCGGACTCGTGGCCGGAGCCGGCCCCGGACGACGGATCGATGTTGACGGTCATGATGCCCTCACTTCTGTTGCGATGGCGGCGTTGTCCACCGGCGCGGGCGAACCGCCGCCCGTGCTCTTGCGGCCCCGGAGCCGCGGATCATTCAGGTCGTTGATGCTCTCGCCCACCAAGGTCAGGCCCACCACGGTGAGCACAATCGCCAGGCCCGGGAACAGGCCGGTCCACCAGATCCCGGAAGTCGTGTCGGCGAGCGCCTTGTTGAGGTCGAATCCCCATTCAGCGGCCGAGCTCGGCTCGATGCCGAAGCCAAGGAACCCCAGCCCGGCAAGGGTGAGGATGGCCTCGGAAGCGTTGAGGGTGAAGATCAACGGCAGGGTGCGGGTGGCGTTGCGGTAGATGTGGCGGGTCATGATGCGGATGTTGGAAGCGCCCACCACCTTGGCCGACTCCACGAACGGCTCGGCCTTGAGCCGGACCGTCTCCGCCCTGATCACCCTGAAATACTGCGGAATGAACACCAGTGTGATTGCCGTGCCGGCGGCAAAGATGCCGCCAAGCAGGCTGGACTGGCCGCCGCTGATGACAATGGCCATGACAATGGCAACCAGCAGGGACGGGAAGGCGTACACGGCGTCGGCGATGACCACCAGGATCCGGTCGAGCCACCCGCCAAGGTAGCCGCTGGCTAGGCCGAGGGCAACACCCAGGACGATGGACATGGCGACGGCGACGACGATCACCAGGATGGCCGTCTGCGCTCCCCAGACGACACGGGACAGGACGTCGTAACCGCCCACCGTTGTGCCCAGAAGGTGCTTGCCTCCGGGGGCCTCCTGCGTGGGGAAGTTGCCGTCGGCGTCGGAAAGCTGGGAGAAACCGTAAGGTGCCAGCAGCGGCGCGAAAAGTGCCGTCAGGACAAAGAGGCCGGTGAGGATCAGGCCCGCCACCAGCATGCCACGCTGGAGGCCCACGCTCTTGTTGAAATGTGAAACCACCGGCAGGCGCCGGTACCAGGGCGCCCTGGGATTTTCCATGGGGACGGGAACAGTGGGGATGCTCATGGTCAGTACCTCACGCGGGGGTCGATCAGCGCGGCGATGATGTCCACGATGAAGTTGGTCATGGCCACGATGATGGCGAGCAGCACCACGATTCCCTGCACCGCGACGAAGTCGCGCGCGGTGAGGTAGTTGGCCAGCTGGAACCCCAGGCCTTTCCATTCGAACGTCTTTTCGGTCAGTACCGCGCCACCAAGCATGACCGCTATCTGCAGGCCCATCACCGTGATGATGGGGATGAGCGCGGGCTTGTAGGCGTGCTTGGTGACCAGTCGGTATTCGCTGACGCCCCTGGACCGCCCCGCTTCTATGTAGTCCCGGCCCAGGGTGCCGATCACGTTGGTCCGGACGAGGCGGAGGAAAATCCCTGCCGTCAGCAGTCCCAGCGCCACCGCAGGCAGGACCGCGTGCGCCAGGACGTCTCCGAGTGCGGCCATGTTGCCGCTCCGCAGGGCATCGAGCCAATAGATCCCGGTGGGGGCCTGGAGGGAGGTCAGGGCGAGTTCGCTGGAGGTCTTGGCCCGCCCGGCCACCGGCAGCCATCCGAGCCAGACAGAGAAGGTCAGCTTCAGGAGCATGCCGGCGAAGAAGACGGGGGTGGCGTAGCAAAGAATGGCAAAGACCCGCAGGACGGCGTCCGGCGCCTTGTCCCGGCGGTGGGCCGCCACCATGCCCAGGGGAATGCCCACCAGGAGGGCGACGAGCAGCGCGTTGATGCTCAGCTCCAGGGTGGCTGAGCCGTAGGTTGTCAGCATTTCGACGACGGCCCGGTTGTCGGTAAGCGTCCGGCCGAAGTTGCCGGTGGCCAGCTGGCCGAGGTACTCGAAGTACTGGACCAGGATGGGCCGGTCGTAGCCTGCAGCCTGGATCCGCGCCTGTAGCTGGTCCTCGGGCAGGCGTCCGCCCATGGCCGCGGTGATGGGGTCTCCCGTGATCCGCATCAGGAAGAAGACCATAGTCACCAGGATGAATATTGTGGGGAAAATCAGCAGGAAACGGATCAGGATGTACTGTCCCAATCCCCCGCCGGAGGATTTCTTGGCCGCCGGAAGCAAGCCGTCCGCGTCTGTTGGCGGCGCGTCGATCAATGTAGTCATGGTGCCTCAGGTTGTTATTTGCGGTGCCCGCGGTGGGCGTTCACCGCTTCCCGACCAGCAGACGGGGCGGGACACGCGCACCTGTGCAGGCGCACCGCGTCCCGCCCCGTCTTAGGTCAGAGCCGGATTGTTCAGTGGACCTACTTGGACATCACGCCAAGACGGGTCTTGAAGGACGCGTCCAGGGTCTTCTCGACTCCCTTGACATCCGTTCCGGCCACCATTACCTGGGCGCCCTGCAGCAGCGGGAGCGTGGAGAGGTCCTTCGCAATGGCTTCCTGGGCCTGGCCCAGGAGATCGCTGCGTTCCGCCTTGTCCGTGGTGACGAGCTGTTTCTTCACGATTTCCGTGACGGCGGGGTTCTCGTAGTGGTTGCCGAGGAAGTTGCCCGGAATAAAGAACGGGGTCAGGTAGTTGTCCGCGTCCGAGTAGTCCGGGAACCAGCCCAGCTGGTACACCGGGTACGCGTCCGCGCGGCGCTCCTTGGTGTAGGTGGTCCATTCCGTGGACTTCAGGTCAACGGCGAAGAGACCTGACTTCTCAAGCTGCTCCTTGACCAGGGCGTACTCGTCGGCAGCTGACGTACCGTAGCGGTCCGTGTACTGCAGCTTCAGGTCAACCACGGAGGTGACGCCGGCGTCGGCCAGGACCTTCTTGGCCTTGTCCACGCTTGGCTTGCCGTTTCCGTCGCCGTACAGGCTCTTCAGCGGCTCCGCTGCTCCTTCGAATTCCTTGGGGACGTAGGAATAGACCGGAGTGTAGGTGTTCTTGAAGACCTGCGAGGCGATGACGTCGCGGTCAACGAGGTGTGCAATCGCCTGGCGCACGGCCAGCGACTTCGCGGGATCGGCTTCGGGCGTCTTCGCGCCGAACGGCATGGTGTCGAAGTTGAAGACCATGTAGCGCAGTTCCCCGCCCGGGCCCTTGTGGACCTTGACCTTGGAATCCTTCTCGAGGTCGGCGACGTCCGTGGCCGTGAGGATGCGGCCGGCAACGTCAATGTTGCCCTGCTGCACGTCGAGCTTCAGGTTGTTCGGGTCGGCATAGTGCTTGAGGGTTGCGCCGTCGTTGGCCGCCTTACCAAGCAGGCCCTGGTAGTCCGGATTGGGTTTGAAGCTGACCAGTTCGTTCTTCTTGTAGCTTTCAATCGTGTACTGGCCGGCGAAGGGCTTTGCGGCGACGATGGCGTCGTCGTCCATGACCTTGTCCGCCGGGAAGACCTGCTCGTCCACGATCGGCCCGGGGTTGGAGGCGAGGACGCCAGGGAACACCTGGTCATTTCCGGCCGCAAGGGTGAACACGACGGTGTTGGGGTCCGTCGCTTCGATCTTTTCCATGTTCGAAAGCAGTGAGGCCGGGCCGTTGGGGTCGTCAATGGCCTTGACCCGCTTGAAGGAGAACACGACGTCCGAGGAGTCCAGCGTGTTGCCGTTGGCGAACTTCAGGCCGGGCTTCAGCTTCACCGTGTACTCGGTGGGGCTGGTGAAGGAGGCGGACTCGGCGATGTCCGGCGCGGCGTCTGCAGTGCCGGGCTTGTAGTTGAGCAGGAACGGGTAGATCTGGTTCATCACCATGAAGGATCCGCCGTCATAGGATCCGGCGGGGTCGAGGGTGACCACCTTGTCCGTGGTGCCGTAGGTGATGGCACCGCCTCCTGCCTCGCCGGTTGAGGTTCCGCCGCCGCCTGAGGGGCCCGTGCAGGCTGTCAGTGCGATTGCGGAGATGCCTGCCAGCGCGATTGCGCCATGCAGTGCTTTGTTGCTCTTCGTCATCTGTGAACTTTCTGTTCGATGAGTGCGCGCCCGCCGACCGCTGACGGGTACATGTGCTCAGGCGGGAAGCGCGCGGTGCTGATGCCTAGATTCAATCAGAGAGTCAACCCTCAGACGGGACGATTTTGTGAGTTGAGACACAAAATTTACCTGAATGAGCCCCGGTCCTCCCGCCAGGGCGCGCACAACAAAGAACACCGCCCCGGCGGAACCGGGGCGGTGCTCGAAAATAAGGGTCTAGAGCGCGGCGCGCTGAAGCGAGCGGGCAGCGTCGATCGTTGCCTGGCCCAGCACGCGGCTGCCCTGGTAAAGGACTATCGTCTGCCCGGGGGCCACTCCACGCAGCGGAGTGGCGAGCCGGACGACGAGCTGGCCTCCGCCCGCTTCCGTATCCCGGCCGGCCGGCTCCATGCGTGCAGTGGCAGGAACGGGATCGCCGTGGGCACGGACCTGCGCGTGGCATTCGAAGTCCCCGCCCGTCCCTACTTCAGCGATGGGCATTCCGGCCCAGGAGACTTTGATGCCGCGGATCTCGTCAATCGCCAGCAGCGCCTCGGGGCCCACCACAACCTTGTTCTCCTTGGGCCGGATCTCAAGGACAAACCGCGGCTTGCCGTCGGCGGCGGGGGTGCCCAGCTTCAGTCCGCGGCGCTGGCCCACGGTGAAGGCGTTGGCGCCAGGATGTTCGCCCACCTTGGTGCCCGTTTCATCCACGATGTCACCGGTGGACATATCGATCTTTTCCGCCAGCCATCCGGCGGTGTCACCGTCGGGGATGAAGCAGATGTCGTGGCTGTCCGGCTTGTTAGCTACAGACAAGCCGCGCCGCTCCGCCTCTGCACGCACTTCAGCCTTGGACGGCGTATCGGCGAGCGGGAACATGGAGTGCTTGAGCTGCTCGTGGGTCAGGACGCCCAGGACGTAGCTCTGATCCTTGGCCCAGTCAGCTGCGCGGTGGAGTTCGCGGTTACCGTCAGCGTCCTCGATCACCTTGGCATAGTGTCCCGTGCACACGGCGTCGAAGCCCAGCGCGATGGCCTTCTCCAGCAGTGCCGCGAACTTGATCCGTTCGTTGCAGCGCATGCAGGGGTTGGGCGTGCGGCCGGCGGCGTATTCATCGATGAAGTCCTGGACGACGTCTTCCTTGAACCGCTCGGAGAAATCCCAGACGTAGTACGGAATGCCCAGCACATCGCAGGCGCGCCATGCATCGCGGGAGTCTTCAATGGTGCAGCAGCCCCGGCTTCCGGTGCGCAACGTTCCGGGCATGCGGGACAGCGCCAGGTGGACGCCGACGACGTCGTGCCCTGCCTCGACGGCGCGGGCGGCGGCAACGGCGGAGTCGACTCCGCCGCTCATGGCTGCTAGAACTCGCATGTTTGCTTTCTGTTGGGGTACTTCCGGGGCCGAACTGCCGGAGGCCGGCTTAAAAGGCGGGCAGTCACCCGGAAACGATCTTCGCCTATCTATTCTACGGCGGTGTCAATTCGACGGGCGCGGCAAGCTCCCGTCATTCCTGGGCCGGCACCCGGCGGGCCAGGGTTCCTGCGGTTTGGATACTGGACTCGTGTCCTGCCATGCCCGCCTGCCGCGCCCGTGCATAGGCTCCCGGAAGCGCGGCCAGCAGCGCATCGACGTCGGCCTCCACGGATGCGTGGCCCAGGGTGAACCGCTGCGCTCCGCGCGCCGTCTCCTCGTCCAGGCCCATGGCCAGCAGGACGTGCGAAGGCCTCGGCACCCCTGCCGTGCAGGCAGAACCCGTGGATGACTCCACCCCTGCCAGGTCCAGGAGGAACAGCAGGGAGTCCCCTTCGCAGCCGGGGAAGGTGAAGTGCGCGTTCCCGGGGAGCCGGCCGTTCCCTGGGGCACCCCGCAGGACGGCTTCCGGAACCTGTGCATGGACGCCGTCAATCAGCCGGTCGCGGAGGGCCGCGATCCGCGCCGACTCCTGGCCCAGGGTGGCCGCAACCATTTCCGCAGCCGCGGCGAAGGCTGCGATGGAGGCGGTGTCCAGCGTGCCTGAGCGGACGTCACGTTCCTGGCCGCCGCCGTGCTGGACGGGCGTCAGTTTCACCGCCCGCCCTAGCAGGAGGGCCCCCACCCCCACCGGTCCGCCGATTTTGTGCCCGGAGATTGACATGGCGTCCAAGCCGGAGGCCTTGAAGTCCACGGGAAGCGAACCGAATGCCTGTACCGCGTCGGAGTGCACGGGCACCCCTGCGGCGTGGGCCAGTTCCACGATCCGGCTGACGGGCTGGATGGTGCCCACCTCGTTGTTCGCCCACATGACCGTTGCCAGGGCAATGGTGTCCGGGTCACGGGAAAGTTCCTTTTCAAGGGCGGTCAGTTCCACGACCCCCTCGCTGTCCACGGGAAGCCATGCCACCTCGGCGCCTTCGTGCCGCTCCAGCCACTCCACGGTGTCCAGGACGGCATGGTGCTCGACGGCGGAACACAGGATGCGGCGACGGGCAGGGTTTTCTGCCACCCGTGACCAGTAGAGGCCCTTGACGGCCAGGTTGTCAGACTCCGTGCCCCCCGAGGTGAAGATGACTTCCGAGGGGTGGGCCCCCGCTGCAGCCGCAATGGCCTCCCGCGCGTCTTCCACCGCGCGGCGGGCGCGTCGGCCGGAGCCGTGCAGGGAGGAGGGATTCCCGGTGCGCGCGAGCTCACGCGTCAAGGCAGCCAGCGCCTCAGGTGAGAGGGGCGTGGTTGCGGCATGGTCCAGGTAAACGGGCACCTCCCAATTCTACTGTCCATGCCTTGAGGCAGGAGCGGCTGCGCCTGGGGCTGCTAGCCGGCCGGCGGGACCAGAGGCAGGAAACGCACGACGTCGGACCTGGCCGACGCGAGCGAGGCGGCGTCCGGGCAGGAGATGGAGACATAGACCGACGAACCGGCCGTGCCGAAAAGCCTGGCCAGCACAGCCGTTGCCCTGCCGCCCGGCTGCGGTGCCGGCTCCAGGGCCAGCACCTCCACCGCGCGCCCTGGCCCTTCCGGGGATGCGCCCCACTGCAGGGTCTCCGTTTTCAGGTAGCCGGGCAGGATGGACGGATCAAGGTATTCGAAGAGGGCAATGGTCGATTCCCGGTCATCAGCCCTGGCAAGGGCGTTCTGGTTGGTGCGGGCTTTGGCGGCAACCAGGCATCCGTCGGCCTTGGTGTACCGGCTTTCGCCCGCGACGTTGCGGCTCCCGGCCTTCCAGCCCGGAGCTTCCTTGAGTCCATCCGAGATTCCAACCGGCACCCCCGGGGCCAGGGTGCCGCCGGCAGCAAAGGGCAGGTCCCGGCCGGCTACTGCCTCGGCGTCGTGGCCCGGCGTTATGGTGGGCGTAGCCACTGCGGGCGTGCTGGCCGCAGGTTCCGGAGCCGCCGGGTCCCGTACCTCAACGCTGCAGCCGCCCATGAGCAGGGCCGCCATTGCGGCTGCCAGTATCGGCACGGGCCGCCGCCCGGCCCAGCCAGCCGTTCCCGCCGTCGCCGGCATTTCCATTCCTACCCCAATGCATCCCGCCGCGGCCGGACGGCCGCGCATGCACGAGTCTAGAGGTATCCGGGCCCGGGCCAACGCCCTGGTCCCCGCCCCGCAACGCCAGCCCCTGCCGGCCGCAGGGAACCCGGCGGGGCCGGAACGTCGTTGTTCAGGCAGGGCCATTAAACTGTGCAGACCGGGCTACCTGCGAAGACTGGCCGAATCAACCAAAGGATGGGTGCTTGACCGAGAGCAGCGGCTCGTATTACCAGGTGCTTCGCGTGCCGGTGACAGCCACGGAGAAGGAAATCAAGGTGGCCTACCGCCGGGCTGCCCGCACGGCCCACCCCGATCACGGGGGAGATGCCGCAGCATTCCGGCGGGTGACAAAGGCCTATGAAACCCTCATCGACCCCATCCGCAGGAAAGCCTACGACCGCTCCTACGCCGCCGGCACTGTCCGCGGTGACGAGGCCGGGAGGGAGCCGCACTTCGACGCCCCGGCGGCAGGCAGCCGCGCTTCTGCCACCGTCCACCGGCCAGGCAACGCCCGCAACACCGCCGGAGATCCCCCGGTCTACGTCCCGGCGTACGACAGCGTTCCTGCCGGCGACGTTCCCCTTATCCCGCTGGAACTCGCCAGCCAGCAGGTCCACGGCATGCCCCGGAAGCGTGGAATATTCGGCGCCGAGGCACGCATCCAGCGGGAAATGCGCACCGTCCAGCTCCTCACCCGACAGGTCCTGCCGGCAATTCCGGCCGCCAGGCTCATTAATGGCCTCCAGTCCCCCGCGGACAACAGCCACATCGACCATGCTGTGCTGTCCGGGTACCGGCTGGCGCTGATCGGCTCCATGCTGTTGCCCAAGGGAGCCTATGCCTGGGACGGCCGGACCTTGAACCACGGCGGCCGTGCCATCCCCCCGCCGCAGCTCGCACACGTGGTGCGTGCCATGCAGGACATCTTCCCGGAACTGAATGTCACAGGCTGGACCGTCGTGCTCAGTCCGGACGGCAACCTCCATGAGCCGGTGATCGACAACCACCGCCGGTCGGCAGGCGGGCTGGAAGCCGTACAGGTGGTCAATGCCGCGGGGATGGTGCGTGGCCTCAAGGAGTTCCTTGCCGCCGGGCCGGCCCCCAATACGGTGAACGTTCCGGTGCTGGCCAGGCTGCTGCGCGGCATGCACTGACCCTGGACGCCCTGCGCCTGCAACGGTCGCTAGGATGGAACCGTGTTCCGCATCCTTTTCCATGCCCCCGAAATCCCCGGCAATACCGGCAACGCCATCCGGCTGGCAGCCATCACCGGGGCCGAACTGCACCTCGTGGAACCGCTAGGCTTCGACTTTTCGGATGCGAAACTCCGACGGGCCGGCCTCGACTACCACGACCTCGCCGTCGTCACTGTGCACCCGAGCATCGAGGACGCCTGGCAGCACCTGAAGCCGGAACGGGTGTACGCCTTTACGTCGGACGGAGCCGCCAGCTACACGGACATCTCCTACCAGCCGGGTGACGTCCTGATGTTCGGACGGGAATCCGTGGGCCTGCCGGCGGAACTGAAGGCAGATCCCCATGTCACCTCCACCGTCCGGTTGCCCATGCTGCCGGCACTGCGCTCCCTGAACCTGGCCAACGCCGCCTCCATCGCCGTGTACGAAGCGTGGCGCCAACAGGGCTTCGCCGGCGCCAGGATCTGACCCGCTCCGTTCCAGGCACACAACGGGCGGGCCGTATCATTTTTCCCAGCCAACCCATCCGCCCCTGCTGCGGCGTCGAATCACTCCCGACAACATTCCATCGTGTTCAAGGAGCTGCAGGTGACATTGCTGGAGTCACGTTCCAGGACCGCCCGCAGCAGCCGGGGCGGCACTGCTGAGGATTCACGGTCCGGACACTTATGCTTGGTAGTAATGGAAACCCCCAATGCCCCGCATTCCGAGGCCCAGCATTCCGAGGCCCCGCATTCCGAGGCCCATGCCGCGGTAACTGACCCTCCGGCCGATCTCAGCCACCGGCTTTCAGTCCTGCTGGAAGGCATAGGCCGGGGCGACCAGGCCGCCTTCGCCGAGTTCTACCGACTCACGTCGCGCCGGGTTTTCGGTATGGCCCGCCGCGTGCTGATCGACCCCGAACTCAGCGAAGACACCACGCAGGAGGTCTTCCTCCAGGTGTGGCAGAACGCGGCGAAGTTCGATCCCAAGGCCGGGAGCCCGCTCTCCTGGCTAATGACCATTTCGCACCGCCGCGCTGTGGACAGGGTCCGGTCCTCGCAGTCCTCCACTGACCGCGAGGCCAAATACGGCGCCAGCACCCAGGACATCGACCACGACACAGTGTCGGACCAGGTCGGGAGCAGGCTGGAAGCCGAGGCCGTGGTCCGTTGCCTGGGAACGCTGACCGAAACCCAGCAGGAGTCGGTGCGGCTGGCCTACTACGGCGGCCTCACGTACCGGGAAGTTGCCGAACGCCTGAACGCAGCAGTACCGACCATAAAATCCCGGATCCGTGACGGATTAATCCGGCTGAAGACCTGTCTGGAGGTGAGTTGAGATGAGTGACATGAACCATGGCCGCGACGGCCGTCCAAGTTCGTTTGGTGACACCGTAGCCATGGACCTGGCTTCCGGCCGGGCCGTGGACCTGGCGGAGCTGTATGCCCTGGACGCGGTGACCGACGAAGAACGCCGGGCGATCGAGCAGTACATCTCGGCTGCCCCGGAATCGGAACGTACCCTCTTTTTCGACCGGGTACGCCAGGCAAGGGAAACTCTGGCCAGGACTTTCCGGGTCGAGGAAGAGCCGCCGTCCGACCTTTTCGACCGCATCGTCGCACAACTTCCTGCACAGGACAACCACCCGGAAGCGGACGGCCCGGCCCCCGCAGCGGGGCCTGCCGCCGCGCCCGCCGGGCCGTCGGCAACAGGGCAGCCGGTTGCCGGGGACGAGCTCGCCAAGGCGCGGCAGCGCCGGGAGGAACGGCGACGGCCTTCCGGCACCCGCCGCTGGCTGGCCGGAGTGGCCGCCGCGGCCGCCATCGCCCTCGGCGGCGTGGGAGTGGGTTCATACCTGGCGGACCTGAACGATCCCATCAACCAGGTGGTGCGGGCAGGGGACCTGCGGGAGGCCTCGGTGGATGTGGCCGGCGGCGGCACCGCCACCCTGCTCATTTCGTCCTCCGAGGATGCCGCCGTTGTCAAGATGAACGGCGTTCCTGCGCCGCCCGCCGGCAAGGTGTACCAGATGTGGCTGATCCCCAAGGATGGTTCGGCACCCGTATCCCAGGGCCTGATGGACGAGGAAGCCCTTTCCAAGCCGGCTGTGGTGGAAGGGATCTCCTCCGCAGCGGCGCTGGGAATCACCGTGGAGCCGGCGGGCGGGTCCCGGTCGCCCACGTTGCCCACGGTGGCTGCCGCACCCTTGGGCGCCTAAGGGGAACGCTCCCGCACCAGCTGAAAGCGCCCCGTTCCACCTTCCGGAAGGACATGGAACGGGGCGCTTTCGCCTGTGGTCTTCCCACCGGGGAAATGTGTCAGAAGCCCGCGATGGTTCCCGGACCGTTGACCGCAACCACATGGAATGCCTCGGCGCTTCGCCCCTCCGGCAGGCCGGCGCGTGCGGCATTCAGCTTCATGCCCCGCCGGACGGTTGCCTCCATCGCCTCCACGTCGGGATGCTGGCTGACGTGGACATGGATTGCCCGAAGCTTGGACTCCACGTGCTCCGTGACGTCCACAAAATGGTTCTCCCGTTCTTCCGGCCCGGCATAGAGCCACAGCCACGGCAGTTTGTAGGCCCCCAGGCCGGCTTCCGCCAGTTCAGGGTAGGCGAACGGATTCTCCACTGCCGGGTAGACAGCACGCGTCACGGCCTCGCCTACGGCCAGATGGTCGGGATGGCTCTTCTGGATGCGCTTCCAGTTCCGTTCCGGGTGCATGGAAAGCACGACGTCGGGACGGATTTCCCGAATCAGTTTCACCACGCCCTTCATCACCTCGTGCGACGGCTCAAGGTAGCCGTCACGCTGGTGGAGGTAGTGGATGTCAGTGACCCCCACCAGTTCGGCGGCCCGGCGCTGTTCAGCGTCGCGCAGGGCGATGATGTCCGCCCGGTGGGCGGGGTCGAAGCCGCCGGCGTCGCCGTCGGTCATGATGCAGTAGCTGACATGGACTCCGGCCGCCGTCCAGCCGGCGATGGTGCCCGCAGCACCGAAGTCGATGTCGTCGGGATGTGCCGCAAAACAGAGCACCCGCCCAATCCGGTGGATGTCCGGGTTGAACGGGCCCTGTTCCTGTGCAGGAGAGGAAGTCAAGGAGTCAGCCTTTTCGCTTCTTGATCTCGGCTGTGGCCTGCGGGAGGACGTCGAAGAGGTCGCCCACGATGCCGAAGTCCGCGATCTCGAAAACCGGTGATTCAGCGTCCTTATTGACGGCTACGATCACTTTCGCCGTCTGCATGCCGGCCTTCTGCTGGATGGCACCGGAGATTCCCGCCGAGATGTAGAGCTGCGGGGACACCGTCTTGCCGGTCTGCCCCACCTGCGCGTCATGGCTGATCCAGCCGGCGTCGGTGGCGGCACGGGAGGCACCCACGGCTGCGCCCAGCGCGTCGGCAAGTTCCTCAACCGGACCAAAGTCGCCATCAAGGCCGCGGCCGCCGGCGACGACGATGCGGGCGTCGGTCAGGTCCGGGCGCCCGCTGGCTACTTTCTGCTCCCGGGCGGTGATCCGCGCGGCCGCGGCGGTGCTGCCGGCGGGAACGTCCACCGTGGCCGTCTCCGGTGAGCTTGGCGCCGCAGCCGGCTCCGGGGTGACGTTGTTGGCCTTCACGGTCAGCACGCTGACCGCGGTGGAGGCCTTGCAGGCGGTGTTGTAGGAGCCCGCGAGGACTGACTTGTGCGCGGTGCCGTCAGCGTCCACGGCTACCACGTCGGTGATGACGCCGGCGTTCAGGCGGATGCCCGCCCGCGCGGCGATCTCCTTGCCCTCAGGCGAATTGTCGAGCAGGACGATGCCGGCCCCGGCCTGTTCAGCCGCAGCTGCCAGGTAGGCAGCCTTCGGGGCAACAAGGAAGTCATCGAGGTCCCCTGCCGAGGGGAACAGCACCGTGCTGACGCCGTACTCGGCAAAGGTGGCCGCAACGTCGTCGTGCAGCGTCCCGTTCAGCGCAACTGCCGTCTCGCCGAGTGAGCGGCCCAAAGTGAGCAGTTCAAGGTTGCTCTTCTTGAGCGCAGCCCCGGGGTTGTCAATGAATACAAGTACTTTTGCCATGTCTGTGGTCCCTCTTAGAGCAGCTTCTGGGCGGCCAGGAAGTCAACGAGCTTGATGCCGGCATCGCCTTCGTCGGTGATGATGGTCCCGGCGGTCCGGGGCGGACGTTCCTCCGCACTGAGCACGCGGGTCCAGGAACCGGCGTGCCCCACCTGCGCCGGGTCCACACCGATGTCAGCGAGGGAGAGCGTGGTGATGCTCTTGCGCTTGGCTGCGATGATGCCCTTGAAGTTGGGGTAGCGCGGCTCGTTGATCTGGTCCGTCACGGAGACGACGGCCGGGAGCGGTGCTTCCACCGTCTCGGACGACGTGTCAGCGTCGCGGCGCGCGGTGAGGCGTCCGCCGTCGACCTCCAACGTGGAGGCGAAGGTGACCTGCGGGAGGCCGAGCCGTTCGGCCAGCTGGGCGGGAACGAGGGAGGTTTCACCGTCGGTTGACGCCATGCCGGTGATGACCAGGTCCACGCTGCCCAGGTGCCGGACTGCTGCTGCCAGCGCCAGGGACGTGGCGGCGGCGTCCGAACCGGCCAGTGCGTCATCCGTGAGGTGCACGCCCTCGGTCGCCCCGATCTGCAGCGCCTTCTTGATGGCGTTGACGGCGCCCGAAGGGCCCATGCTCAGCGCGATGACCTGGTTGCCTGCCTTGGCTCCCCCGCGGGCTTCGGCCAGCTGCAGGGCTGCCTCGAGTGCGTATTCGTCAAGCTCGGACAGGATGCTCTCGTCGCGGTCAGTCGTGTAGTCCTCCCCATTGAGGTGGCGGTCAAACTGCGCGTCCGGTACATGCTTGACCAGGACGATGATCTTCAATGTATCTTCCACTGTATTTACAGCAGCCTTCCATGCTTGTGGACAGCCAGCCGGGTGAGGTCATGGCCGCGGAATGCCCCGGCATACGGGTAGCTCCTAGCTAACCATATAGGCGCGCCCCGGCGCCCTCTTCCGTTAACGCCTGTGTCAGTGGGCTGGACATGCGCGCCGCTGCCCCCGCTGCCCGCCCATCGTTTAATGTCCGACGGCGGCGCCCCCAAGGTGGGGACGCCGCCGTCGGGCATTGCTGACTACGCCTTGGCGGGCCGCCGCTGCTAGCCGGCAGCGGTGCCGAGGGTGACGTCGAAGGTCTGTTCCGCGCCGTTGCGCAGGACGGTGATCTTCACGGTGGCACCGGCACGCTGTTCGCGGACAGCCGCGGTCAGCTGGTTGGGTTCACCGATGGCGAGGTCGTTGAACTTCGTGATGACGTCGCCCACCTTGATCCCGGCCTTGGCCGCAGCCGAGTTGGCTTCCACCGTGGCCACGTCCGCGCCGACCGAGAACTCGGACGAGGTGCTGGATGCCGCCTTCTTCCGAACGCTGACGCCCAGCTGGCCATGGGAAGCCTTGCCGGTGTCAATGATTTCCTGGGCGACGCGCTTGGCGTGGTTGATGGGGATGCTGAAGCCGACGCCGATGTTGCCGCTGGTGGACGATGCGTTTGAGCCCGCTGATGCGATGGCCACGTTGACGCCGATGATTTCGCCGCTGCTGTTCACCAGGGCACCGCCCGAGTTGCCGGGGTTGATGGCGGCGTCTGTCTGGATGACGTTGATGGAAATTTCGCCCTGGTTGGCCGGCTGCTGGCTTTCGCCGCCGCCGGGAGGTGCGAACTGGAAGCCGCCGCCATCGTCCTCGGCCTTGTCGCCTTCCGGTGCGGCGGCGGAGGCCACGCTGATGGTCCTGTTGAGGGTGGAGACGATTCCGTCGGTCACGGTGCCTGTCAGGCCCAGGGGCGAACCGATGGCAATGGCGGTGTCACCCACGTTCAGCTTTCCGGAGTCGCCCAAGGTCGCCGGGGTGAGGCCGGAGGCGTTGTCCACCTTGATGACCGCGAGGTCGGACAGCGGGTCGGTGCCCACGAGTTTGGCGCCGAGGACACGACCGTCACTGGTACGCACTTCGAGCGCGGCGTTGGCCGTTTGGCCGTCCAGGGTGACCACGTGGGTGTTGGTGAGGATATGCCCCTGGTCGTTGAGGACGATGCCGGAGCCGGTGCCGCCGGCGCTGCCGGTGGACGCGCTGATGGTCACCACGCTGGGCGACGCCTTAACGGCAGCAGCCGTGATGGCATTCACGTTGTCCTTGTTGTTGACGATGACCGTGCCCGGCTGGCTGTTGCCGGTCACCGTCGAGCCGGGAGCGGTGTTAACCAGTCCCGCGGAACCGACCGTGGCCACTCCGCCTCCCACCAGCCCGGCAGCGAGGATGCTGGCCACCAGCGTACCGACGCCGAACGAGGCCTTCCGCCGCGGCGCGTCCTTGGGGTTGGGGGCAAGGCCCACGGCTCCGTACTGGCCGCCTTGGCCGTAGAAGCCATGGCCGGGCTGCGGTGCCTGCTGTTGGCCGGGGGCCGGCTCCTGCGAAGTGTTCTGTCCGTAGAACGGCTGCCGCTGGGGATAGACCGGACGCGGAGCGCCGGGGATCTCCTGCGTGGGGTTGTCCCCGTGCCGGTCCAGCCCCTCGGTGGGGTACTCCCGAGGGCCGGGTTTACCGGTTCCGGCAGCATTGCCCTCCGGCTGGCCGGGGTGCTGCTGCTCCCAGGGATCCCGGTCCGGGCCGTCGTTCCTCGGGCCCTGCCCGGGCGTCTGGTTCTCAGTCATGGGACTTCCTTTCATCCTCGTCTGCATTAACTATGGACTCCCCGGCTGGAACAATCTCTTATGTTTGCTGAGAGCTTGCTGAAGACTTTCCAGCCCCGGCGGCGGTGGTTCCGGCGTTTCGCTGGTGGCATAGTCGGGCCGATGGACTGGCTCTGGGGTGCACCATAGAATCAAGATGAATTGCCACAGCGACCTGCGGCTTCACACCAAGCGTGGGGGCGCTGTGCATTCTCAGACGACCGGTTCGTCCCGAACTGGCGTCAGGCGTGCTGAAGGGTTGCACATGCGGTCAAAGTTCAAACGTATCCTCGCCGTGATCGGCCTAACCGCTTTCCTGGCGATGCCCGCCGGCGCGGCCTGGGCCGAACCACCGGTCACTTTGGATCCCGCAACGAAAATTGTGGATCCGTCGGGAGTCCTGGGTTCGAAAAAGGGTGAGGTCCAGGACGCCATCAAGAAGCTTGGTGCGGACCACGCCACCGTGCTGCACGTCGTCATCGTCAAGAAGTTTGAGAACCCCGCCGATCGTGAAGCCTGGTCAGATGCGGTGGCCGAAAAGGCCAACCTCGGATCCAATGCGCTGATTTTCGCGGTCGCCACCGATACCAGGCAGTACGTCCTCAACAAGGGTGGCAGCAAGATCACCACCGCCCAGATCGAGAACATCAAGAGCAAGGCAATCGGCCCGCAGCTCGCGAACAACAACTACGCGCAGGCGGCGATCAACGCCGCAGCGGCCATTGGTGATGCAGCCGGGGGCGGCAGTGGCAATGTCCCCGGTGATGGTGCCGGAGCGGCTGTCCTGGTGGGAACCGGAATTGTTGCTGCCGGTGGTGCCGGCGCCTACCTTTATTTCCGGAACAAGCGAAAGAAGGCCGCAGGACAGGCGGCGGGCGCGGGACACGGCGGACAGGAAGCTCCGGCGGATCCTCTGGCCTCGCTGAGCATCGAGGAACTGCGCCGCAAGAGCGGCTCCCTGCTGATCGAGGCGGACGACGCCATCAAGTCCAGCGAGCAGGAGCTTGGCTTCGCCCAGGCGCAGTACGGAGATTCCGCCGTCGGGAACTTCACCAAGGCGCTGGCCGAAGCCAAAGCCCACCTGAGCGAATCCTTCAAGCTGCAGCAGCAGCTGGACGACCATATTCCTGACACCGAGGAACAGCAGCGGACCTGGCTTGTCGAAATCATCCGCCGGTCCGAAGCCGCCCTGACCTCGCTGCAGGAGCAGAAAGCGGACTTCGATTCCCTGCGCGAACTCGAGAAGAACGCTCCGCAGGCCCTGGCCACGGTCAACGCCGGGGCGCGGGAAGCAGACGCGAAGATCAACACGGCCGAGCAGTCACTCACTGCGCTGCGCTCAAAGTATGCCGAGAGCGCCCTCACCCAGGTCTCGGACAACATTCTGCAGGCCAAGGAGCGCCTGGCGTTCGTTCAGAATGCAACCGCCACCGCGCAGCAGAAGCTGGGTGAGGGCGAGGACAGCCTGGCCGCGGTAGCTGTCCGGGCAGCCGAGGAGAGCCTGCACCAGACGAACGTCCTCCTCGATGCCATCGCCAAGGTTTCATCCAACCTCGACGAGGCCAGGAGCAGCCTCGAGAGTGCCGTTGTGGACACCTCGCAGGACCTCGCCCAGGCAAGGGCCATGGTCCAGTCCGGGGCACACCCGGAACTGGCCGGACCGGTGGCCGGCGTCGAAAGCGCCCTCGCGCAGGTCAAGGCGGAAATCCAGGGCGGCAAGATTGACCCGATCGCCACATTGCAGCGGGTGGAAACTGCCCACCAGTCGCTGGACCAGGCCCTCAGCGGCATCAGGGACCAGCAGGAGCAGGCGCGCCGGGCCCAGGCCTCCCTCCAGCAGACCATCATGTCCGCCCAGGCGCAGATCAGCGCAACGTCGGACTACATCACCGCTCGCCGCGGCGGTGTGGGCACTGAGGCACGCACCCGGCTTGCCGAGTCGCAGCGGAACCTCGATTACGCCCTGTCCATCTCGCGCACCGATCCGGTCACGGCCCTCACCTACGCCCAGCAGGCCCACGCGCTGGCGGCGCAGGCCGCCCAGCTGGCGCAGGCGGATGTGGACCACTTCGGCGGCTACGCCAACCAGGGCTACGGCCGCGGCGGGATGTTCGGCGGTGGCGGCGGCGGGGGCCTGGGGGGCGCCATCCTGGGTGGCATCCTGATCAACTCCATCCTCCATGGAGGCGGCGGCGCAGGCTGGGGCGGCGGCCACAGCGACGGCGGCGGCTGGGGCGGCGGCGATTTCGGCGGCGGAGACATGGGCGGCTGGGGCGGCGACTCCGGCGGCGGCGGGGACTTCTAGACGCCCGGCTGGCCCAAAGGCTGTGCAGTCCGGCCCACGGGCACGCACCACATAATTGTTCACTGGATTCAGTGGTCACCACAGAGCAGGACGAAAGGGTAACACCATGGTTAAGCAGTCCATTTTCGGCCGCATCGCGCAGCTGGCAAAGGCTAACGTCAACTCGTTGCTGGACAACGCTGAGGATCCGCAGAGGATGCTGGACCAGATGGTCCGGGACTACACCAACAACATCGCAGAAGCAGAGTCTGCCGTTGCCCAGACCATCGGCAACCTCCGGATGCTCGAGGACGACTACAACGAGGATGTCAAGAACGCCCGCGACTGGGGCAACAAGGCACTCGCGGCCTCGCGCAAGGCTGATGAATTCCGCGCCAGCGGCGACGTGGTGGACGCCGAGAAGTTCGACAACCTCGCCAAGGTAGCCCTGCAGCGGCAGATGGCCGCCGAAAATGAGGCCAAGGGCGCGGAGCCGAGCATTGCTTCCCAGCGCGAAGTGGTGGAGAAGCTGAAGACCGGCCTGGACCAGATGAAGGGCAAGCTCAACCAGCTGACCAGCAAGCGCAACGAACTGGTGGCCCGGTCCAAGACCGCTGCAGCGCAGTCCCAGGTCCACGACGCCATCAAGAGCATCGACATCATGGACCCCACCAGCGAGGTTGGCCGGTTCGAAGAGAAGATCCGCCGCGAGGAAGCCAAGGTCCGCGGCCACGAGGAGCTCGCAGCTTCCAGCCTGGACGCCCAGTTCAACCAGCTTGAAGACCTCGGAGAGCAGGTGGAGATCGAAGCGCGCCTGGCCGCCCTGAAGTCGGGCAATTCAACCAAGCCGGCCCTCGGCACTTCAGGTTCCGCGGCCTCGGCATCCACCGTCGAGGAAGCTGACTTCGACAAACTCTGAACGGAGGCGGGACATGCCGCCACTTCCGTCGTGAAGAAGTAGGGCCGGGGCCACGGACGGGCCCCGGCCCTTCCTGTCCCTGTCCCTGTCCCTGTGTAGCGTGGTGCTATGGACTCCTCCGGTGTGACCTCGATCGTCTGGCTTCGCGACGACCTTCGGCTGGACGACAATCCGGCCCTGGTGGAAGCGGCTGCGCTGGGCCTGCCCCTGACGGTCGTCTTCATCCTCGACGAGGAGTCCGAGGGCGTCCGGCCACTCGGCGGGGCCACCCGGTGGTGGTTGCATCACTCCCTCACCTCCCTGGCGGCGGCGCTCGAGGCCAACGGCTCCCGACTGGTCCTCCGCCGCGGCCCTGCGCAGGAGGTAATCCGCCAACTCGCCGCCGAGACCAACGCAGGCCACCTGTTCTGGAACCGCCGCTACAGCCTGCCGGAACGCACACTTGACGCCGCCGTCAAGGCGTGGGCCGGAGAAAACGGTATTGAAGCCTCCAGCTACCAGGCGAACCTCCTGTTTGAGCCATGGACGGTCCGCACCGGTGCCGGCGGCCCCTACAAAGTGTTCACACCGTTCTGGCGGGCCTGCCTCGCGAACGGTGACGTGCGCGGCCCCCTCGACGCTCCGCTGAAGTTGCCGGCGCCGCCCAAGGGAACAGGTGGCATGCCGGCCGGGGACGAGCTTGAGGGCTGGCAGCTCCTGCCCTCCTCCCCCGACTGGAGCGGCGGGCTGGCCGAAACCTGGGAGCCTGGGGAAGAAGGTGCCCACCGGCGGCTGGAGGATTTCCTGGACGGTCCTGCACGGGACTACGGCACCGGCCGCAATGTGCCGGGGGTGGAAGGAACAAGCCGCCTGTCTCCGCACCTGCGCTTCGGCGAAGTCAGTCCTTTCAGGATCTGGCGGGAAATCCGCAGCAGCTTTCCGCGGGAGGTGCCGGCCGACGTCGGGATCTTCCGTTCCGAGCTCGGCTGGCGCGAGTTCTGCTGGCACCTCCTGTACACCAACCCGGAACTGGCCACCCGTAACTACCGGGCGGAGTTTGACCGCTTTGAGTGGCAGTCCCTGGGCAGCGAGGAACTGAAGGCCTGGCAGCAGGGCCGCACCGGATATCCGTTCGTTGATGCCGGGATGCGGCAGCTCTGGCAGACAGGCTGGATGCACAACAGGGTGAGGATGGCGGCGGCGTCCTTCCTGGTCAAGAACCTCCTGGCGGATTGGCGGACCGGGGAGGCCTGGTTCTGGGACACCCTGGTGGACGCCGACGCCGCGAGCAACCCCGCGAACTGGCAGTGGGTCGCAGGCTCAGGAGCGGACGCCTCCCCGTACTACCGGATCTTCAACCCGGTGACCCAGAGCAAGAAGTTCGACGCCGCCGGGAACTACCTGCGCCGCTACATCCCTGAGCTGGCAGGACTGGACGGAAAAGGCATCCACGAGCCGTGGAAGGCCGGCGGTGACCTGCGGGGGTATCCCGCTCCCCTGGTGGACCTCCCGGAGTCCCGGGAACGGGCACTCGAGGCCTACCAGCGGCTTAAGGACGGCTGAAATCCCAGGCGGGCCTGGGTCAGCGGCTGACCTTGCCCATCAGGGAGGCGACGGGCCGCAGGAAAAGCGGGCGGGCCAGGAACCAGGCCGCCACCATGACCACCACCGAAGCGAGGAAGACCCAGAAACCGAACCACCCGTCGTTGTCCTGCACACCGTACATGTGGTTGAGGTTGCGGAGGGCTCCCGTGGCGAGCACCAGGAACACGTGCACCACGATGAACGCCACGAAGTAGATCATCACGGGGAAGTGCACAGCCCGTGCCCATTCAATGGGGAAGGCCTTGTTGAGGCCTGCCGCCTTTTTGGGCCAGGCACCGGACATGCGGAGGCCGGTGATGAAGGCCAGCGGAGCCGCGATGAAGACGGTCACGAAGTACGTCAGCAGCTGAAGCGCGTTGTAGTTGATCCAGCCGTTCTCGGTGGGCCAGTCCAGCGAGGCATACTGCAGGGCGGCCGACAGCGCGTTGGGGAAGACGTCCCAGCTCGTGGGAACAATCCGCATCCACTGCCCGGTGGCAAAGAGCAGTACAGCGAACACCAGGCCGTTGAGGATCCACAGCGCATCGAGTGTCAGGTGGAACCACAGCTCAAGCGTGATTTTGGCGGGCGGGTTCTTGGTCTTGATCAGGCCCTTGTTGTTCCGCGTCCAGTGGCCGCTGGGACGGGTGGTGGTGCGCACCTGCCACCCGGTCCGGATGATCAGGAGCAGGAAGAAGGCGTTGAGGAAGTGCTGCCAGGCAAGCCAGGCAGGAAAGCCCACGGGAGCAGCGGCCGGAAGCCCGGAATGTCCCGGATAGTCGGCAACGAAGGAAGCCACGGCAGGAAGGCCCATCAGCCACCTGGTAATCAACACCACGAGGACCAGCCCTCCCAGGGCGGCAGGTACCCCCCAGTAGAGTCGCGACCGCTTACCCGCCGCGGTACCGGGCTTCTTCGTGGGTGTGGACATCGAACAACATTCCTCTCGAGAATGACTGGCCAAGTGCTCACGACGTGTGAGGCTCTGCGAAAGAGAATACTAGGAACTACTCGTATCCAAGGAAAAAGAAGACCCCGGCCGGCTGATATGCCGGTCGGGGTCTTCTCATAGTTGCGGGGACAGGATTTGAACCTGTGACCTCTGGGTTATGAGCCCAGCGAGCTACCGAACTGCTCCACCCCGCGTCGCTGAAACAACACTACCCTATTTTCCCGGCCCGCTTTTCCACCTGCCGGGGAAACAAAAAAGTCCGGACACTGTTTCCAGTGTCCGGACTTCCCCATCAGTTGCGGGGACAGGATTTGAACCTGTGACCTCTGGGTTATGAGCCCAGCGAGCTACCGAACTGCTCCACCCCGCGTCGCAAGATCTACTTTACCGGCACGTGAACTCCAGGCCAAATCGGAGCGGCGTGATGTCCGTCTCGCCAAAACGGACGCGGGGGCGGGGGCGCCCACGCGGCCGGGGCGGCGGCCGCCGCCGGGCGGGGTGGCCCAAACCG